>CAXMND010000018.1:0-35690 GCA_964194675.1 uncultured Coxiellaceae bacterium
GTGCCAGGGCGTGGCGCTCCCCCGGCATTTTGCTAGAAGCAAGTCCCCCCCGGAGCGATCTTGGCGAAAAGTCAACTCACGAAGCGAGACAAGCCCGTCGTGGCAATCCTGACCGGCAGCCCTAGCGACCTGCCGGTGGTCTTGAAAGCGCGTGATGTCCTGGACGACCTCGACATTCCGAGCGACGTCCGCGTCCTGTCCGCCCATCGAACCCCGGACGAAACCGCGCAGTACATCATCGCCGCCGAGCGGGAGGGAGTGGAGGTCTTCATCGCCTGTGCGGGCATGGCCGCTCATCTGGCGGGGGTCGTCGCCGCGCATACGACCCTTCCTGTCATCGGAGTGCCGATCGCATCGGGCGCCCTTCAGGGACTCGATGCGCTCCTGAGCACGGTGCAGATGCCGCCCGGCGTGCCAGTCGCAACCGTCGGAATCGATGGAACCAAGAACGCAGCCTTCCTGGCCGCCCGCATTGTCGCCGCACGCCACCCAGAGGTGCGAGACCGGTTGCTCGACCATCTGGCCGAGAGCCGCAAGCGTTACGATTCCCCCGACCCCGCAGTGCCGGGCCAGGCGACCACCAAAAAGCGGACACCTTGACGCTTCAGGGGCCCATCCCTATGCGAGCTTAGTCAGGCTCTATGTCCCTCGGTCGTATCCTCATCTTTCTCGGCGTCATCCTCGCTCTCACGTTCGCCATCCACTATTACCTATGGGCAAGGCTGGTCCGCGACCCCGGCCTACCGGAACCCTGGCGACAGGTCGCGACGGTGGCCTTGATCGTCCTCGGGTTGTCGATCCCCGCTTCGATGCTGGTTTGGCGGGTGCTGCCGCGAAGCGTCGCCATCCCGATCGCGTGGCTCGGCTACCTGTGGATGGGCGCGATGTTCCTGACGCTCGTTCTGCTGTGGGGTGGCGAGCTGGCTCGCTGGAGCTGGGTCAAGTACGCGCACATGACAGCCGTGGATGCCGGCCGACGCGACTTCTTGGCACAGGTGCTCGCCGGCGGCGCAGGCACGTTGGCGATCGCGCTCTCCGGTTGGGGATTTTGGTCCGCAATTCGCCCTGTTGAGGTGAAGCGTCTCACCGTGCGCTTGAAGAAGCTCCCCGAATCCCTTCGCGGCCTTCGGCTCGTCCAGCTCACCGACATGCACATAGGGCCGATGATCGGCGGCAACTTCGTCGAGGACGTCGTCAGCAAGGTCAACGGCCTCGATGCCGACATCGTTGCGATCACGGGCGACCTGATCGACGGTTCGGTCGAGGAGCTCGGGGATGCGGTCCGCCCCCTCGGGCGGATTCGCTCGAAGCACGGCACCTACTTCGTGACCGGCAATCACGAATACTACTCGGGCGCCGACAACTGGCTCGCGTTCCTCAAAGAAATCGGGATTCGACCGCTTCGGAACGAGCGCGTCGAGCTCGGGGAGAACGGCGCGTCCATCCAACTGGCGGGCGTCGATGACTGGTCGGCGCATCAGTTTGGCAACGGCCACGGCGCCGACATGAGCCGTGCGCTCGAGGGACGCGATGAGACCAAACCCGTGGTACTGCTCGCGCATCAACCGGTACACTTCGACCAAGCCAGGGAGCTCGGGGTCGACCTGCAGATCTCCGGCCACACGCATGGAGGCCAGATCTTCCCGTTTGGCCTCCTCACGCGTTTGGTGCAGCCATTCGTTTCGGGGCTTCACGGACGCGGTGACTCGCAGATCTATGTGAGCTCTGGCACCGGTTACTGGGGGCCCCCCATGCGGATCGCCGCGCCGGCGGAGATCACCCTGATCGAGCTCGAGCGCGCCTAGCCGTCACGGGCACCGCACGTCGGTCTCTTCGCGAATCGCGACAAGCCAGGGATCGTTCTGGCTTTGCGGACGCGTAAGAAGCCTATCGACCTGGCCGATGGCGGCGCTCCGCTGGCCTTCATTGCCCCCACGCAACACGAGCTCGAGCGATGCCAGGGCGGTCCCGCGGGTCTCGCCCGAGTACGCCGCGCGGGCCAAGGCATCGCGTGCTTCTTCGACATCGCACGCGGAGAGTGCAGCCATGCCGCGGTAGAGCTCGATCGATGTGAATCCTGGATAAATCTGAGCAGCTTTGGTGAGGGCAGCGTAGGCGCTCCGCGCGGCCTGACGCTCGTCGTGAGTTTGGTATCGGCGAATGCCAGCGCGATTCCCGTCCCTCGCGAGCCCGCGAAGGAGTCGAAGACCCTCGATCCATCCCTCGATGGCCTGTGAGCTCTGGTGGTGCCCGACCCATCGTATCTCACGCTCGATATCAGCGTTGGACGTGGTGGATTCGAGGAGACGACCCGGGTGGTAGCCGGGCCCGACAGCCTCGAGAGGTTGCAACGTGACCGAAGCGTCCTCGCGCACGTAAAGCGACTGCCGATCCTGCACTTGCCCAAGCAACCACCGCGGTGACCGACGGAGGTACTCGACCGCCGCCGCCTGCCCGGCTCGCGTGTGGTCGACGACCACGGCGTTTACGTCGTACCGCGCCAGTATGTCCTGAAAGGCGATCGGGTCACTGAAGGCATTGGCGACCTCACGAATGAACTCGGGCCCGTAGAAAGGCACCCTACCATCGACGAGAAAGAGCCCGCTCGGGACGGCGAACATCAGAGGCCAGCTGTCCTGGATCGGAGCGAGAATCCGCGGCGCAGTTACGTGCTCGTTGAGAACGTCGGCGGCCGCCCACGCATGGCCGAGGCGAGGCTCTCCAAGACCGAAAGGAACGAACGGCTCGAGACGCGGCGACACGAACGCGGCCCAGCCAAGGGCAACGCCAACTAAAACGACGACCGCCCGCCGAAGATCTCGCATCCAACGGATTTGCGCGATGCCAGCTGCGATCAGCGGCGCGCTCAGGAGCAACTGGTGCGCCACGAAACGCATCGAACGAAAGGCCATGATGCTCAGGACGACGCAAAACACCGCGTATGCTGCCCCAAAGGGCCCGGAGCGGATCACCGGTCGCATGCTCACCAAAACTAGGAGGGCTACGATCACCGGTCCGAGCAACAGATACAGAGGATGGTCCGGGGACCATGGGCCCCATTCGATGACCACGTTTCGATACTCGGGAACGAAGACGTGAGCCACAGCGTCCGTCACGATCGACGCCCCAAAAGGGGTACAAGCCGTGGCTCCCACTTGGAGAACCAATAGCCCCAACATCGATTTGAACGCATCCGTGCGAAAAGAGAATGCCAAGAACAACGTGGTGATCAGCAGCCCCAGGAGGTGCGAGCCATGCATGTTGACCCAGACCACTTGCATCACGGTCAGCCCGGCGAGGATCGACCGCTTGCGACGCACCGATGTCGTCGACGAGAAGATCGCTTGAATGCCAACGAGAAGGACCGCGGGCAGGAGCAGCCCGACGACCTGTGGGCGCACCGTGAAGCGAAGCCGCGCCATTGGTGCAAGGAACAGCAGGACCGCGGCCGCTAGAGGCGCAGCCAGGGCCGCCCGCTCGGACAACCGATACGCGAGCATCACGAGGAGGTAGGCCAACGTTGCGAGCGCGAGGCACTTCAGGCCGATGAGAGCGTTCGGACCGAAGCTGTCGTAGACGAGCCAGGTCAGCAAGTCGTACGCCCACTCGTAGTTGCTCCACGGTTGCGGAGTCGATTGCCAGAACGAAAAGCGATCGACATGGGGGACGTATCCTAGCTCGGCGATCTGGCGCCCTTGGGCGAGGTGACCGTAGGCGTCGATGTTGTAGAGCGGGAAGGCGCCAACAAGAAAGAACGCGAGGGCACATCCCCACGCACTCCATGACACGACCCCCCGAGACACGCCGATAGTGTTCGTCAAACGGAGCAAGACCGTCAAGCAAGGTGCAGTTCAGAGCAAGGACCCGAGCGCCCCCTCGAGGGTCGTGTACTCCCACGCGAATCCGCTGGCGTGAAGCGCCGCCGGGATCACGCGTGCCCCACCGATGAGCATCTCGTCGGCCATCTCCGAACCCAAGCCGAATCGAAGGGCAAACTTGGGAACCGTAAGAACCGCAGGGCGCTTGAGCGCGCGGGCAAGGGTTTTGGTGAAGTAGTCATTGGTCACTGGGTCAGGAGAGACGAGATTCACGGGACCCTTCAGATCGGAGCGTTTCAAGGCGAACAACAGAGCGGAAACGAGATCCTCGAGGGCGATCCAACTCATGTATTGATCACCGTCGCCGATGCGCCCGCCGACGCCGAGCGCGAAGGGCATCTTCATTTTGGCAAGCGCGCCGCCTGCCGCAGCAAGCACGATGCCGATGCGCGCGTGCACCACGCGAACCCCCGCATCTTCGGCAGCACCGGTGGCATCCTCCCACTCGCGACACACCGAGGCGAGGAAGCCGGACCCGGCTAAGGCATGCTCGTCGAGCGTCTCCGTGCCGCGACTGCCGTAGTACCCGATCGCCGACGCCGAGATGAGCACAGACGGCTTCGGTGTGAGTTTCGCCAATGCGCCCGCGATGAGCTCGGTACCCCGGACCCGGCTGTTTCGGATTCGGGCTTTCTTCGCTCCCGTCCAACGTCCGGTGGCAATGTTCTCGCCAGCTAGATGAACGGCACAAGAGACCCCGCGAAGAGCAGCTTTATCGATGATCCCGACGTCGGGATCCCAGCGGACCTCGTCGCTGGCCTGTGGGCTCCGCCGGACGAGGCGGATGACATCGAACCCGTTGGCGCGCAGGACAGGCACGAGCGCATTGCCGACGAGCCCTGAAGCGCCGGTTACCGCGATTTTCTCGCGTCCGGCCATCGATAGGAAGCCTGGCCTAGGAAGACTGTCGCGCAAGTCGGTTTTCCAAGTGGCCGGCACCGTCAACTGTGGCTATGGTCCAGCACCTTGCGAGTTCTATTCATTGCTCCTCAAGCCTTCACGTCGACCACAGATGCGCTAGATGTGAATACGTTGGCCAAAGTGATGCGTCGCGCGGATCACACCGTGGACCTCGTCTCTCCGCTCTTTGGTCACGTCGATACCGCAAAGCTTGCCCTTGCCCGCCGTCTGACGAAGCTCGAGTTCGATCTCGGCAGTCGTTCCTGGTCATGCGAAATCTACACCGGACGCAGCCCGGACGGCGTGGGGCTGACGTTCATCGGCAACGAAGAGATCCTGTTGTCGGCCGATTCGCTCGAGGGCGAGGGGGAGCAGCTCGATGCTTCACGCGTCGGAGTGTTCTCATCGGCGGTACTCGAGCTGATTCGCGATCACCAAAAGGACTATGACGTCGTTCACGCGCATGGGTGGGCAGGCGCGGCCGCAGTGGCCCATCTGCGCGCCGAGCTACCCGACCTGCCAACCGTGCTAACCGTGTACGACGCTTCTCGGCAGGGACGTTTCGATGCGCGCGACTCCAAGTGGTTCGGCCTTAGTAACGAAGGCCGTAATGGAGACGGCATCAACGTGCTCAAAACCGGGTTGCTCGCCGCAGACCGCGTCACCACGTTGTCTCCGAACTACGCACACCGCCTTCAACGCCCCGACGAAGGCGAGGGGCTCAGCGAAACCTTTCGTGAGATCCACGACAAACTCATCGGACTGCGGCACGGGATCGACCCAGCCCTGTGGAACCCAGCAACCGATCGACATCTGCCGGCTCGATTCGATCCCTTCGACATGGACGGAAAAGAAAAATGCAAAGCCGAGCTACAACGGGAGCTTGCCCTGCCGGTGCGGAGCGATGTGCCTCTCTTCGGGGCTCTCGGCGACGTGAACGGCGAGGGAATGCGGCTTCTCGCAAAGATCGGCCCTGAACTCCTGCGTAACGACGTTCAACTCGCGGTGCAGCTCGAGGGCGACGGCGAGCTTGTCGCAATCTACGAAGAGCTTTGGGATCAATGGCCGGACCGCATTCACATCAAGACACGTAGCGATGAGGCGTTTCGGCATCTCTTGATTGGAGCGAGCGACTTCGTGATCGCTCCCGAGCGCGCACCACCCACCGACAATCTTCAAATGCTGGCCCAGCGCTACGGCGCCCTGCCCGTGGTCTACCGAGATGGCGGGCTCGCAGACGAAGTGGTCGACTGTGAAGCGTCGCTGAAGACGGGGTCAGGGCTGCTCTACGACGACCCGACTAGGGAATCACTCCTCGGCGCATTGCAGCGAGCCACCGCTGCATTCGCCAACACCAAAGCCTTCGGGGAGTTGCAGAGCCGTGTGATGCGCATCGACCATTCGTGGGAGCGCACCACCCGCCTCTACGAGCGCGCTTATCGAGACGCGATCGCTTTGCACGCCTAGGGCGTCTCGTAGTCGTGCTCGTGCTCGTGCACGGCTACGAAGACGTGGGCGGCACTCGAAGCACGCGCTCAGGAAGCTTTGCATCACTTGGTCGGAGGTACAGCGGCTCGAGAGACGCGAGATCGTCTGGCCCCCGCCTGCGCATGACGTGCTCGATCTCCGCGGCAATGGCGGTTGCGCTCGCGACCTCCACCGGGTCCGTCCGCCCGTCTGCGGTCACTCCGAGGAACGTCTCGACTGCTTGCGCTCGCGCCCTCACCCCTTCCCCACAAACAGCGATCGAGCGGTTCCCGACGGCATCGCGAACGCGCCGCAGCACTTCTTCGGGTGACCCGAAAATTGGAGGCACCAGTTCTTCGTCGATGTCGCCGTCAAGGACGTATGCCGCCGCGAACAAATCACCTCGATAGGCGTTCATCAAGGGGACGCGTACGACTTCGTCGGCAGGATTGAGAGACCGAGCAAGTATGCGCAGCGAGCTGGCTCCGACGATCGGAACGTCCAAGCCCAGTGCAAGGCCCTTGGCTGCGCCCAAACCAACACGAAGGCTCGTGAACCTGCCGGGGCCGATGTCCACACCGATGAGCGCGATCTCGCTTCGCGCCACGCCCGCTTCGCTCAATGCCGAGTCGATGTGCCCGAACAGGTTTTCACCGTGTCGCGAAGACGAACGCCAGGTTACGGCCGCGGCCACTGCACCGTCGCGGGCGATGGCGACCGTGCCGACCTCGGTTGCTGTGTCGATACAGAGGGTCGTCATGGGTTGCTTGACGCATGCCTAGCTGCAGACTAGCGTCCGCGCCACCGAAGTGGCTATCCGGCCCGGCTTGCCGGCCTATCCGTACGAATGAGCAAAGAAAAAACCAGCACTGCGGCGAAAAAGGCAAGCAAGTCCAAAAAGGGCGACGGTTGGAGGTCGAATCTGCTGACCATCGGGGGCGCGCTCCTGTTGGCTCTGTTCATCCGCGTCACGCTCTTCGAAGCCTTCGCAATCGATGGACCCTCGATGGAGCCGACTTTGCTCGACGGAGACCGCGTCGTCGTCGCCAAGTATCCTTTCGGGCTGTTCCTGCCATTCATGCATGAGGCGATCTTCAACTGGGGTGGGCCCGAACCGGGTGACGTCATCATTCTGCACAGCCCCGCGGACAATGAGGACATCGTCAAGCGCGTCATCGGTGTGGGCGGTGACCAGATCCTCATCCGGGGTGGAAAGATCTCCCGAAACGGCGAGGTGTTGGAAACCGTCGAAGTGGGCCCCTGCTCGAAAGAAGAGCAGAAGAACCTCGACAGCACGTGCCTGGTCTATGAAGAAGCCGTGGGCGACATCGCTCATCGCATGAGTCACTCGAAGTACGATTTTCCGCTCGACCGAATGCCCGTGAAAGTCCCCGAAGGCCACATCTACGTGCTGGGCGATCATCGCGACAGCTCGAACGACAGCCGCAACCCACTCATCGGTGCGGTCAGCAACTCTCGCATCAAAGGCAAGACCTTGTTCATCTACATGTCGTGGAAGAACGCGCGGGAGGCGCTCTGGGAGCGGATTCGCTGGAATCGCGTGGGCATCAGCATCGACTGAGCGGAGGATGTCCTCCCGTCGAGTTGGGGCTAGGCTTGCGGGGTATGGGTGACATGAAAGTCGAGATCGCCGCACGCCTTCGTGATGAGGTCGGCGCCATCCACAAGGAGGCTCCGGAATCGGTCGCGCTCGTGTACCCGAGCCCCTACCGCGTCGCGATGTCGTCCCTCGGCTATCAAACGATCTACCGGACGATCAACGCGATCGACGGGATGGCGGCCCATAGAGCCTTCCTCCCTGACGACGTCGAGGCCTGGCGTCACTCTCGAAGGCCACTGGTCACCTACGAGCGCATGCGGCCGGTCTCGGACTATCCGGTCCTTGCTTTTTCCATTGCGTACGAACCCGAGGTGGAAGGGTTGATCCAGACGCTCGAGCTTTCGGGGATCCCGCCGCTCGCGACCGATCGAACGCGGCGGCATCCGATCGTATTTGCAGGAGGACCGCTGACGTTCAGTAATCCCCTACCCTTGGCGCCTTTCGTCGATGCCATCGTCATGGGTGAGGCCGACCAGTCCATTTACACGGTGCTCCGCACGATCTTCGATTCGGACTCGAAGGACAGCGCACTACGGACGCTTTCAACCCATCCACACGTTCTCGTTCCAGAGCTTCACGGCGACATTCTGCCGCCGATCGACAAGGCAGACAGCACACGACTCCCGGCGTTTTCTCAGATCATGACGCCGCACACCGAGCTCAGGAACATGTTCCTCATCGAGCCCGAACGCGGATGTCATCGAGGGTGCACGTATTGCGTGATGCGACGGTCGACGAACGATGGCATGCGCATCGTGAAGAAAGAACGCATCCTTTCGCTCGTCCCCGACGACGCAAAGCGCGTGGGCCTGGTCGGTGCCGCCACGACCGACCATCCACAGATCACCGAAATCGTGAACGCGCTTGCGGACTCCGGTCGCGAAGTGGGCCTGTCCTCCCTGCGCGCCGACCGATTGAACGACGATTTGGTCGCCGCCTTGAGGCGCGGGGGCCATCGGATCCTGACCACTGCCAGCGACGGCTCGAGCCAACGGATGCGCGACGCGATCCAGCGACACACGAGCGAGGAGCAGCTGCGCCAGGCTGCCCTCTTGGCGCGGCGTCACGGGATGAAACGCCTCAAGCTCTATGTGATGGTCGGTCTGCCCGGCGAAACGGACGAGGACATCGACGAAATGGTCGAGCTCGGCAAGGAGCTTTCGTCCTTGATTCCGCTCTCGCTCGGAGTCGCGCCTTTCGTGGCGAAGCGCAATACGCCACTCGACGGCGAGCCCTTCGCAGGCATCAACCTCGTCGATGCGAGGCTTCGGCGGCTACGACGCGGGGTACGAGGTCGAGTCGACGTGCGCGCCACGAGCGCGCGATGGGCCTGGATCGAGTACGTCCTTGCCCAGGGCGCCCGGGCGGAGGGCTTGGCCGTCCTCGAAGCGGTGAAGGCTGGCAGCCGCTTCTCAGATTGGAAACGAGCGTTCGATGCGCTCCCGGCCAAGAGACCTCGACGGTCCTTGGTGCGTCCTAGCAATCGTCTAGGCCGGGCTCTAGCTTAGGAAGCCCTTGGCGGCGGAGATCGTCAGGTCGAGATAGCGGCCTGGGGTGACGCCCATTCGAACGACGTAGTAGCCAGCCAGGAGCAAGGCCACCGTGACGTACCCGGAGCGCATTGGGACAGCGATGGGGGCGCCCTCCTGCGGCTCGCGCATGAAGAGGTAAACGATGACCTTGAGGTAGTAATAGGCGCCCACGGCGCTTGCGAGCACGCCGAGCACCGCAAGCCATACCATCCCCGCCTGAACGGCGGTGCTGAAGACATAGTACTTCGCGAAGAAGCCCGCGGTAGGCGGCATGCCGAGCAGCGAAAGGACACCGATCACGAACGGAACCGCAGCCGCCGGATGCCTGAGGCCGGCCCCAGCCAAGTCCTCGTAGCTCACTGCTTCTTTGCCCTTGGACCCCATCAGAACTAGGGAGCCAAACGCCAACACGTTCGAAACCGTGTAGGCTGCGATGTAGTAGAGCACCGCGCTCACCGCCGTCGACCCCACGGCGTGGGTAGCCGCCAGGGCCACGAGCATGTAGCCGGCGTGCGCCACCGAGGAATACGCGAGCATGCGCTTGACGCTCGACTGTGCGAGCGCAGCCAGATTGCCCCAAACCATCGTCACGACGGCCAAGGCAACGATGACCGGTGTCCAACCCGTGAAGAGGTTCATGCTGACCTCGTCGCCGAAAGCGCCTACCAAGACCCGAACCAGGACTGCGAACGCGGCTGCCTTCACCGCAACGGACATGAAGGTGGTCACGGGAGTGACCGCTCCCTCATACGCGTCTGGGACCCACATGTGAAATGGCACCGCACCCAACTTGAACGCCAGGCTGACCAAGATCATCACCAGCGCGAGGATGGTAAGCGTGGGGTCTGCCGCGCCGGAGCCGACGACCTCTTGAATACCGGCCAAATCGGTATGCCCCGTGGCACCGTAGAGCAGCGCGCTCCCGAACAGGAGAATCGCAGCGGCAAACGAGCCGAGGAGGAAGTACTTCACTGCCCCTTCGACCGCTCGGGCGCTGGTGCGTCGGTATGCGACGAGGGCATAGGCCCCGAGGGACATGGTCTCTAGCCCCAAGAAGACGCTCAACAGATCGACTGCGCGCGCCAACACCATCGCGCCGAACGTGGTGAAAATGAGTAGGACGTAGAACTCGCCTCGCTCGAGCCCGTGTTCCTTCAGGTAGCCTCCGGCCAGCAGCGCGGAGAGGCCGGCGCCAACGCAGATGACGACGTCGAAGAACAAGCCGAGCCTGTCGACCGCCAAGTAGCGCGTGATCTGTTCGGGCGCAGCAATATCTCCGCGGACGGCGATCGCGCCAGCAACGGCAGCGGCGGCGAACAGCGACATAGCGGTTGTCAGCGCAAGCCCGGCTCGATCTTTCGAGAAGGCGTCGACCATCATGATGCTGAGCCCCACGGCGACGAGCAGAAGAAGGGGTGCAACTCCCACGAGGTCGGTGATCATCGGCCTTCCTCCGTGCGGTGCACGAAGGCGTAGGAGCCCGATTCCTCTGGGTCGACGGCTTGTAGGTCGACAATTCGAGGCTGCGAAAGCCCCCGGGACTGCTGGTACCGAACGTTGAAGTCGGTGATGAAGGCGTCGACCGAGGGATTCATCTTATCGAGGAAGAACTTCGGGTAAAGGCCGATCCAAAAGACCAGCGCTACCAAAGGGATCAACGCCCACGCCTCCCGACGATTGAGATCCGGCAGCGACTCGTTCTCTTCGTGGGTCACCTTGCCCCAGAACATGCGCAGCACGGCATGAAGCATGTACACAGCGGCAAAGATCACCCCAGTCGCGGCGAGCAAGGTCATGACGAGCCAGTAGTTCCCGAAGCCAACTGGCCCTCGAGAGAAGAACGCGCCGCCGAGGATCATGAACTCGCCAATGAAACCGTTGGTGCCAGGCAGCCCGATCGAGCTCATCGTGATGATGACGAACGCCGTCGCATACCAGGGCATCACTTTCGCCAGACCGCCAAAATCATCGAGCATGCGCGAGTGCCGTCGGTCGTAAATCACGCCCACGAGAAGGAAGAGGGCCCCGGTCGACACACCGTGATTGATCATCTGAAGGATGGCGCCGGACACCCCGTTCCGGTTCATCGCGAACAAACCGAGAAGGATGAAGCCCATGTGACTCACCGAGCTGTACGCCACTAGCTTCTTCAAATCGCGCTGCACCCAGGCCGCATACGCGCCGTAGATGATTCCGAAAACGCCAAGACCCGCCAGTGTCGGACCGATGGCTTGGCTCGCCACCGGGAAGAGAGGCATCGCGAACCGAATGAACCCATAGACGCCGAGTTTCAGCAGAACGGCCGCCAAAATGACCGAGCCGCCCGTCGGCGCTTCGACGTGCGCATCGGGTAGCCAGGTGTGGAACGGAAACATCGGCACCTTGATCGCGAACGCCACGGCGAAGGCGCTGAAAAGCAAGTACTGGGGAACCGCTGGCAGCATCAGGGTAGTCAGCTTCTCGAGATCGAAGGTGTACTGCCCGGTGAGCTCTTTGTAGGTAGCGACGATGTACAGGATCGCGACCAACATCAAGAGGCTGCCGACGAACGTGTAGAGGAAGAACTTCACGGCGGCGTAGACACGGTCCTTGCCGCCCCAGACGCCGATAATCAGGCACATCGGCACCAGCATCAGCTCCCAGAATACGTAGAACAGGAACAGGTCGAGAGCGACGAACGAGCCAAGCATGCCGAGCTCGAGCAACAAAAACGAAAACGCGTACTCTTTGACCTTCGTCTTGATGCTGCCCCAGGACGCGTAGAGCGCGATCGGAGTGAGCGCCGTGGTCAACAGCACGAGCCACAAGGACAAACCGTCTATGCCGACCTTGTACGAGATCCCGAGAGACTCGACCCAGGCGACTTGCTCGACGAAGCGATACCCGGGCGTGGAGTAATCCGCCCAAAGGAGCCGCAGGCTGAACGCGAGCTCGACCAGCATGACGCCGATCGAAAACTTCTTGATGACTTCCTCCCACGACCGGGGGATGACGAGCACCACCAAGGACCCGAGCAAAGGGATCGCCAAGAGCCACGTGAGGATCTGCGTGCTCATCGCATCACTTCCTCGGTATCGGCGTCCACGAGCAGCGCGTGCTGCTCTTGTAGATAACCATCGGGCAGGGTCATCTCACGCGAGGCGGTGGACACGTTGCCAAAGGCGTTTCGCACCTCGACCGTCGCCTCGACTTTCGCGCGAGGCACCATCAGCAAGTTCTCGATGGGTGTTCCCCTGCCCATGGCAAGCTCGACGACCTCGGGGGTATTGGTTTGGCCGAAGACCTGCGCGCCGTTGAGACGGAGCTGCACCGTGTCGTCGTCCAGGCGTGCCACGATGGGAAGCGAGCTCGGGGTGCGGCGCCATGCCCCATCGAGGTCATCAAGGTCGAGCGCAGTCCAGTGCTCGGAGAGCGAATAGTGGCGAGCCCCACCCGTCCGCGAGCTCCGCACGTAGAGCACGACCTCGCGGACGTCTTCCGGCCCGTACGTCGGCCTGTAGATGCGGTTCGTGCTCCAACCACCCTCGAACTCTCCATCGGAGTCGGCGTCCCAGCGGTACTCGTACCCGAGGCCCGGGGCCGCCACGAGTCGTAGCGTGTCGCCCTCGAGCGTGCCTTCGATGTGCGCGCGTGGGGTCCAGAACATGGCCATGACCGCAACGACGCCGACGACCAGCACCATCCCATAGGTGTGCACGACGCCGTTTTGCAGCCGGGCCAGGAGCCGCCCGGCCTCGCGCGCGTTGAAGCTTGGAAGCCGGGTGAGGAGTGCATCGACGAACGTCATGTCCGAGCGGCCCACGACCGTGGCAACCCGCTTGATGGGACCGATGATCACCGCCTCGTAAAGCTCGTCCACGCGCCATTTGTCGAAGACCAGGGCGTAGAGCCTTGCGGGGATCTTCTCGGCGAGCACGTCCTTGCTCTTGTTGCGGTAGAGCATCCAAGCCGAGCCGATACCGACAGTCATCGCAGCGAGCGCCAGCCCGGATGCGATGTTGATGATGGTCATATCCTCGGGGAGCTCGTAGCCCGCTAGAGACGCTTCCATCCAATGCCCCCACCAGCTCAAGAGGTGCGTGCCGAATAGTGGCGCGATATGCGGCATGCCGACATAGCCAACCACGACGGCGCCTACGCCCAAGATGACTAGCGGAGTCGTCATGCTTGGCGGCGACTCGTGTGGGTGCGCGTCGTAGCCGTGACCGTCACTCGACTCCCCAGCGCCTCGGTACTCGCCCGTAAACGTCAGGAAGTAGAGCCGGAACATGTAGAAGGCGGTCATCACCGCGGCGAGGGTCAAGCCGATCAGAGTGAACCATCCCACCCCGACCATGAGGCTGTTGTCGCCCCGAAAGATCTGGTGGGTTGCACCGAGCAGGATTTCATCTTTGGAAAAGAAACCGCTCGTGAGAGGAACGCCGGCGATCGCCAGACAGCTCACCAGGAACGTCCACCGCGTGATCGGCAGCTGCTTCTTGAGACCGCCCAACTTGAAGATGTCGGCATCACCGTGAGCGTGCACCGCGTGCATCACCGAGCCCGCACCGAGGAACAGGCACGCCTTGAAGAACGCGTGCGTGAACACGTGGAAGAAAGCGGCGGCGAAATATCCGACCCCAACCGCGGCGAACATGAATCCGAGCTGGCTCACCGTGGAGTAGGCGAGGATCCTCTTCATATCGCGCTGCGTGACGGCGATGGTGGCGGCGAGGAGCGCAGTCAGCGTGCCGGTGACCGCGATGACTGACATCGCGACGTCCGAGGTGATGAAGAGCGGGGAGAGGCGGCAGCATAAATAGACGCCGGCAGTGACCATAGTCGCGGCATGGATGAGGGCCGAAACCGGAGTGGGACCGGCCATCGCATCCGGGAGCCAGATGAAGAGGGGGATCTGGGCGCTCTTGCCGGTGCAGCCCAAGAAAAGGAACAGGCAGGCCACCGTCGCGAGGCTCGGAACCACGCCAAAGGGCCACAGCGGAAAATCTGCACGGAACTGGCCTCCCACCGCGGCCGCGTTGATGTCGGCGAACTCGAACGACCCCGCGACCCCGACCAGGATGAACATCCCGATCAATACACCGAAGTCCCCGACACGGTTGGCGACGAATGCCTTTCGGCCCGCCGCCGCATAGTCACGGTTCTCATACCAGTAGCCGATCAAGAGGTACGAGCAGAGGCCGACGCCTTCCCAGCCAACGAACATCACCGGTAAACTGCTCCCCAAAACGAGGATCAGCATCGAGGCCATGAAGAGATTGAGGTAGCTGAAGAATCGTGGATACCCGTCGTCCTCCGACATGTAGCCCACGCTGTAGAGATGGATGAGACCGCCGACTCCGGTCACGATCAGGGTCATGACGCCGCTGAGTGAGTCCATTGCGAACCGGACGTTGACCGGGACTTCGATGCCACTCGGCAGCTTGAACGAAAACCACTCGTAAAACTGATACGTGAGGGCTGCTTCGTGGACCCCTTCACCCCGCAAGGCCAACAATTCGGCGAACGCGGCCACCGCGAGCACGAACGATACAGTGACGGAGCCAACTCCGATGAAGGTCACGAGGCTTCGAGGAAGACGGCGCCCGAACAGACCATTGACTACTGCCCCCGCGAGCGGAAACAAGATGATCAGGAGCAACGTGAGCTGCTGAGAGGCTTCGACATGCATGGCGCGGTCAGTATCTCAGCAGCGTGGCCTTGTCGGTTTCGATCGTTTTGCGGACTCGGTAGTAAGCGATGACGATGGCCAAGCCGACGGCAGCTTCTGCTGCAGCCACGGCGATCACGAAGAAAGCGAACACCTGCCCGTCGTGATTGCCCGGGTAGGCGCGATTGAAGGCAAGCAACAACACGTTGACCGAGTTCAGCATCAGCTCGATCGACATGAGCTGGATCAACATGTTCCGGCGCGTTAGGAAACCGACTGCGCCGATGCCGAACAGGACGGAAGCAAGTGCCAGGTATGCGTTGATCCCCATCACGTCGTTATTCCGTTGGGCTCCGTGCAATGGCAATCGCACCAATGATGGCAACCAGCAGCGTGATCGAAATCAGCTCGAACGGGACCAGCGCGTCTCGATAGATCGCCAATCCCAGGCCCTCGACGGTACCGAAGCCCGCCTCGACCGAAACCCAGGGCGCAGCAAAACTGCCCACTGAGCTGGCCACGACCAAGAAAACAGCCAGCGTGAGGGCCGCCGCCGTGCTGCGCGATACCAACCGGCCTTCGATCGGCCCCGTCTCGGTCTCAGGGCCGATCAACATGATGACGAACACAAACAAAACGACGATCGCGCCGGCGTACACGAGGAGTTGGATCGCGGCGAGCAGATGCGCGTTCAGCGTCAGGAACATCCCGGCGAGCGAAGCGATGTGCACCAGCAGACCCATGGCCGCGCGCAAGGGGCGACGCGCCGCCACGGTAATCACTGCGCCGACGATCGCGAAGATCGCCGTCATCACGAACAAAGCTGTGCCCGGGCCGGTCATGCCACCCTCTCGACGATGCTGCGCACGCTGTCGTCATGCCGAACCTCTGCAGGTAGCCCATTGCGGGCAGCATCGATGAACTCCTCGAGGAATTTTTGAATGAACCCCAGCATGGGCATGGCCGTGCCGTCAGCGAACGCACAAATGGTGTTCCCCATCATGTTGTTGGAGATGTCGACGAGAAGATCGACATCCTCGAGCTTGCCGTGCCCCGCGCACAGATTGTCGAGCACGTCGACGAGCCAACCGGTGCCCTCTCGGCACGGCGTACATTGCCCACACGATTCGTGTTTGTAAAACCGCATCAGGTTGCGGCATGCATCGACCATGTTGACCGTGTCGTCCATGACGATCGCGCAACAGGTACCGAGCATGGTCCCGAGGGCGCGGTAGGTATCGACGCCCATCGGCACGTCGATCTCGCTCTTGCCATGCCAGGCATGAAGCGGCTGGTCCTCTTTGGGCGCGTCGACGAGACGGCGCGGGTCGAGGACCGGTGTCGACGAACCACCAGGGATTACGGCCTTGAGTGGGCGGTCCCCGAGCATGCCGCCGGCGTAGTCATAGATGAGCTCGCGCAGCGTGATGCCGACCGGCGCTTCGAACAGGCCGGGGTTCTTCACGTGACCACTCACGCCGTAGAGCCGAACGCCACCATCGCCTGGAAGCCGACTGAGCGAGGACCACGCGTCACCACCCATCTCGATGATGTCGGGCACCGCGGCGATCGTCTCCACGTTGTTCACGATCGTCGGCATGCCGAACACACCCTTCACCGCGGGGAACGGGGGCTTGAGCCTGGGTTCGCCGCGCCGGCCTTCGAGAGAGTTCAGGAGCGCCGTCTCTTCGCCGCAGATGTAGGCACCCGCACCGGAGTGGACGTAGATCTCGATCTTGTGATCGATCCCGAACGGACGGTCACCCAGGTAGCCGGACTGACGGGCCTCGGCGATCGCCTGTTCGAGACGTGCGACCGAAAACGCAAGCTCGCCCCGCACGTAGATGTACGCCACGTGCGAACCGATCGCATAGCAGGAGATGATCGCCCCTTCGACGAGCCGATGGGGGTCGAGGTCCATGATGCTGCGGTCTTTGAAGGTGCCGGGCTCACTCTCGTCGGCATTAATGACCAGATATACCTGCTCGCCAGGCGCTGGGTTGAGGAAGCCCCACTTCACACCCGCCGGGAAACCGGCTCCGCCACGCCCGCGGATATTGGCCTTCTTGACCTCCTCCTTGAGTTTGGCCGGCTCGATCGAGGTGAGGGCTCGCTTTGCGACTTGGTAGGCGCCCGCGCGCTCGACATTCACGAGCTTCCAGCTTTCCGCGATACCGTATCGCGTCGTGAGCAGCGGTTTGGGTGCGCCACTCATGACTCCTCACCTACCGGATCCGGCGCGAGCGGAGGCTGCGAGGCCAACCGCACGGCCTCCGCGCTTGGCGTCGGCGGAGGGGTGGACTCGGGAGCGGTGCTAGGCGCCCCGAAGGTCGCGTAGGTCGAAAACTCGCGTGCGGCTGCGTCGGGCCCCTTGGTGACGTGCGCATCGATGATTCGGTCGAGGAGCCCCACGTCGAGGTTCTCGTAGTAGTAGTCGTTGATCTGCACCATGGGAGCCTGGCCACAAGCGGCGAGGCACTCGGCCTTCAGTAGGGTGAACTTCCCGTCCGAGCTGGTGTGGCCGGCAGCGCATCCGAGCTTGCTCTCGAGGTGATCCTGGATGGCCTTGCCACCGCGGAGGTCACAGGAGAGGGTCCGACACACCCAGACTACGTTCTCTCCGACCGGCTGGTCGAAGAGCATCGTGTAAAAGGTCACCACACCTCGAACGATGGCCGTCGAAAGATCGAGTCGTTGCGACACGTAGTCGACGACCTCCGGACTGATCCATCCGTTCTGACGCTGACACAACCAGAGCATGGGCAGCAGCGATGCTCGACGCTCGGGGTAGCGGGTCAGAATGTCGTCGACCTGTTGTTCGCGTTCCGGCGTAAGCACAAATGCCATGGCTGGGCGCCCGCACGCTAGGCCCGACCGCCTCCCCTGTCAAGCTCGGCAGATGGTCAAATCGAAGCCCGAAGCAAGGCGAATCGAACCGGCTTTCCAGCGGGGCTTCGAGCCGCTAACGTCCGCAACGACGCCCCGGCGGAACCGATGCCAGAAGACCCCAACAGGCTTCCCACCGATCCCGAGTCGACCCCGCCGGACGGAGAAAAGCGCAACGTCGGTCTCTGGGTTGGGCTCGGGTGCCTCGGAGTCGTGATTCTGTCCTGCTGCCTCCTGTCGTATTGGGCTCAGACTTTCGGTTTTCGCTGGATTCTGAACCAGGGCGAAGGGACCAGAAGCTGGGCCTCCAGAGTGGTTCTGACGGGCGCGCTGGAGGAAATACGGAGCACCTGCGTCGAAGGGGTCGCAAGCGAAGACGTCCAGAGGTGGTTCCACCCGGACATGACCGTGGAGGCACGCGACCGATTGTGTACCATCGACGAAGTCACCATTCAACGCATCTCGGCGCCCGATCAGGTGACGGTCGAGACCCTCGCCGCAACTGGAGAGGCTGACGTCGCGGCGCGGTTCGGGATGGACCCGACGCTCTGCTATCGATACACGACCGAGACGGTTCACGTCGTCGGTTGCTTTGAGCTCGACGCAGAATCGGATGCTATCCCGTACAAGATCCTCGACGTCGAAGAGGCACAGCCCTGAACGTCATTGCTCGCGCTTGAACCCGACCGTGAGCCCAGCGCTCCCTGCGTAGTCGCGGGGCCGTAGCTGCACTAGCACGCACGGCTCGGCGCCATCGTCAACGAGACAGTCGGCAAGCGCACAGAACGTGCGGGGTTGCCGGAGCCCGTGCCAACGGAGCCCAGCCGGCACTTCCCGTTTCCGGGGATAGCGAAAAACCGTCGTCGACTCATCCCTCTCGATGAATACGATCTCGCCTTGAAGGATACTTTCGTTCTCCGAGAACGTGAATTCGAGCATCCTCCAGAATGACGCCTCACCCTCTTCGACCTCCTTCGTCGTGACGGTGTCACGCTCTTGGCGCATGCGTTCGAGGAGCGGCTCTAGATTCGGCGGGAGCGACTCCTCGTCGCCCTCCAACGCCCTCGCAAGCAAACGTCGCCTCTTTACGTCGGTCCGAAGCTCTAGGAGGCTCAGGGCACGGAGCTTGAGCTTGCCGAAGTCGTCCAGATACGGACTTGCCGCGTTCGCACATTTCGACTTCCCGCTACACCCCGCCAGGAGCGAAGCACCCAAGAGGACACATGCGAGGCCCCGGCACATGTTCGAGACAGTAGTCGACGCACCGGGCAACCCCAACTAAAGTTGGCCAATGTCGCTGATCGAGTTCCGCGGGGTCAAGAAGGCCTTCGGACAGAACGTGGTCTATCGAGACCTCAACCTCGAGATCGAGGAAGGCGAGCTCCTGACGATTATCGGGGGTTCAGGTCAGGGCAAGAGCGTCATGCTCAAGATGCTGATCGGCCTGTTGGACATCGACGGCGGTTCGATCTTCTTCGAAGGCCAAGAGACTTCATCCTTCACCGAGGCACAGCACGCCCTAATCCGGAGGCGTGTCGCGATGCTGTTCCAGGCGGGAGCGCTATTCGATTCACTCAACGCCAAGGAGAACATCGCATACGGTCTTCGCGAGCAACTCGACATGAGCGAAAAGGAGATTTCCGAACGCGTACGAGAATCGCTGGCGCACGTGGGGCTCCCGGGCACCGAAGAGACGCGGCCCGCCGACCTTTCCGCTGGAATGAAAAAGCGGGTCTCGTTGGCGAGGGCGCTCGCGATTCGGCCCGAGGTCTTGCTTTATGATGAGCCGACTACGGGTCTCGACCCGATCAACGTCACCCGAATCGCAGACCTCATCGTCGACTTGAACGAGCGCCTGCAGGTCACTTCGGTGGTGGTCACACACGATATGGATACGGCCCTGGCCATCAGCGACCGTATCACCATGATCCAAGAAGGGTTTGTGATCTTTTCCGGCACGCCGGACGAGGTGAGGGCCTCGGATGACTCACGCGTGCGCGACTTCATCGAGGGGAACGCGCCGGTCGACGAGGATACCGAAACTCTGCTAAGGAGTGCTGGGTAAGGGGCTGCGTTGGGCAACACATGAAGACGACCGCCGGTACTCGCCTTCGCGTTGGCATTTTCGTCCTGCTCGCACTGACGATCGGCGCCGGGATCGCCTTCGCGATCGGGGCCCAAGAGAACGTCTTCGCCTCCAAGACAACCTATTACGCGATCTTCGAGGACGTGGGAGGCCTGCAAAAAGGCAACACCGTTCGCGTGGCCGGCGTCAACGTCGGATCGGTAACGGAGGTCGTGATTGGCGAGTCTGGAAGCATCGAGGTGTATTTCCGCGTGATCGACGATGCCGCACATCTCGTACGCGGCGATCCGAACGTCCAGGTGAACAAGGACGACGAATCTCAACCGAGCTTCGCCGCGATCGGTAGCAAGGGGCTCCTCGGAGATCGCATCATCGAGGTTACGGTCGGCTCGGACGAGTACCCGGAGTGGGATCCCGACGAACCGATTCCCGTATCGGTCGGTGGCGGTATCATGGCGCTCGCCGAGCGGACGCTGTACGAGGCCGAGGGCACCGCGCACAACCTGCGACTCGCGACCGACCCCTTCGCCGACCAGGAATTTTCGAACGACCTAAAGGAAACGGCCCGCAACCTCGCGAAGGCGACGGGGATGCTCGCCAGCGGCGAAGGCACGATCGGGGCGCTGATGACCGACGAGCAGCTCGCCCGTGACGTCAAAGGCGCCGTGAGAAACTTGAGGTTGGCGGGAAGCCAGGTAACGGAGCTGGGGGAGAACCTCAACCTAATCACCGAAGAGATCCAACACGGCAAAGGCACGGCCCATGCGCTTTTCTACGGCACCGAAGGGACCGAGGCGATCGTGAACATTCGAGACACCTTCGGACAGTTGAACTCGATCCTGACGGACATTCGCGAAGGGGACGGAACGATCAATCAATTGATCTACGGCGAGCTCGGCGAGTCCTTCATGACCAACCTACAGAACGCGAGCGACGATATCGCCTTCCTCACCAAAGAAATGCGGGAGGGCAAAGGCACCATCGGCGCGCTCCTCACCGATCCTTCGATCTACGAAGACATCAAGCGTCTCGTGGGTGATCTCGAGCGCAACGACATTCTTCGAGCGTTGGTTCGCTACTCGATTCGCCGCGACGAGCCGCGCGAGCAGATCGAAGTCGAGATCGAAGAAGAGTAGTGACATGCGGGCGTATCTCGATCTGCTGCGGAAGGTGCTGGAAGACGGCGTCGACCGGGAAGACCGGACACGCACAGGCACACGAAGCCTCTTCGGGTACCAAATGCGCGTCGACTTGAGCGACGGCTTCCCTCTGCTCACCACCAAGAAGGTTCACCTCAAGTCGATCATTCACGAGCTCTTGTGGTTCGTTCGTGGTCAAACGCAGGTGAGTCACTTGCAAGAGGTCGGCGTTTCGATTTGGGATGAATGGGCGACGGCCGAGCAAACCGCGCGCTTCGGTCGCAGGGAAGGCGATCTCGGGCCGGTGTACGGTCATCAGTGGCGCAACTTCGGGGCGAGCCAGCGGGAAGACGGCTCGTTCCAACACGATGGCTTCGACCAGCTCAGCTATGTGGTCGAGCAAATCCGGGACGACCCGCAGAGTCGTCGCCTCATTGTCTCGGGGTGGAATCCTCGGGAAGCCGAGCAGGTGGCCCTCCCGCCGTGTCACACGATGTTCCAGTTCTACGTGCACGAAGGGCGACTGAGCTGTCAATTGTATCAGCGCAGCGCCGATGTGTTCCTCGGGGTTCCCTTCAACATCGCGAGCTATGCCCTGCTGACCATGATGCTGGCTAAGGTTTCGGGCCTCGAACCTGGCGAGTTCGTGCACACTTTTGGAGATGTCCACCTCTACAAAAACCACTTCGATCAAGCTCACCTCCAGTTGAGTCGGGATCCACGGCCCTTGCCCATGATGACACTCGATCCGAGCGTGAGGAGCCTCTTCGACTTTCGCTACGAGCATTTCACGCTCGAGGGCTACAACCCCCATCCACGCATCAAAGCAGCGGTGGCAGTGTGACCGACGCGCACGAGACACCGGCGCCGCTCGCGTTGATCGTGGCCCTGGCCCAGAACAGCGTCATCGGGAAGGATGGCGCCCTGCCTTGGCATGTCTCTGAAGACCTCAAGCACTTCAAAAAGATGACGAAGGGGCATGCGGTCATCATGGGTCGCAAGACGTTCGAGTCGATCGGACGACCGCTGCCGTCGAGGCGCAACATCGTGGTCTCTCGACGCGAAGGAGCCTCGTTCCCTGGCTGTGAGGTGAGCGCTAGCCTGACGGGAGCGATCGACCTCGCGCGAACGTCCGACGATTGCCCGTTCATCATCGGCGGAGCAAGCCTATACGAAGCGGCGCTGCCCCTAGCGACTGAAATCCATCTCACGACGATCGATCGGGACATCGAGGGTGACAGCCATTTTCCGAGCGACCTCTCCGCCTTCGAGGAAGTCGAGAGCCACCCGGGTGAAACTGAAGGTGTTACATTTCGGTTGCTGCGCCGGAAGACGGAGCGTCCCGGCTCGTAGTCCTTACCGCCCAATGAGCTGCTGCAGGACTTGATACCCGCGCTGGGCCTGGGGGTCGTCCGCGAGAACGGTTGAGGTTTCGACGACTGGGAGCATCGGGGGGACCGGGGATGCCTTTCGGGTCTTACGTTTCGCCCCGACGGGCTTGGCGGCGAGGTGCCCCTGGAGCTCCTCTTCGCGAATCGGAACCGGCAGCCCGTCTTCTTTGGGCTGCTCGACCGCGATGTCGGGCGAAATTCCCTTCGCCTGGATCGAGCGGCCCGACGGCGTGTAGTACCGGGCAATGGTCAGCTTCAGCGCGCTGCCGCCGGGAAGCTCGAATATGTTCTGCACGCTGCCCTTACCAAAAGTGCGCGTACCTACTAGGACAGCTCGCTTCTGGTCGCTGAGCGCGCCTGCGACGATCTCCGCTGCGCTCGCCGTTTGTTCGTTGACCAGGATCACCATGGGCCATTTCGGACGCGTCCCGCTTCTGCGCGCGGAAAACTTCTGGACGAGCTCTCCCCCCCGACCGCGTGTGGTCAAGATGACGCCCGAAGACAGGAACTCGTCGCTTACCAGCACGGCTTCGTGGAGTAGGCCACCCCCGTTGTCACGCAGGTCGAGAAGTAGCCCTTCGACTCCCCCCTTCCTGCGTAGCTCCACGACCGCTTGGTCGAGCACCTCACTCAGCAGCGCGGCGGTGCGGTCCTGGAACGCACGTATTCGGACGTAGACGATGCCGTGTTCGAGGTACTGGAGCCCGATTGGATCGACGTCGATGAATGCTCGCGTCAGTGTTCGCTCGATCGCCTTCTCGCTGCCCTCGCGCCGAATCGTGACGGTCACATCGGTGCCCGGCTCCCCCCGAATCAACTGCACGGCGTCGTAAAGTCTGATATCGCGCGCATCCTTACCCTCGATGGCCAAGAAACGGTCGCCCGGCTCAAGCCCTGCTTGGTCCGCCGGACCGCCGTCAAACACCGTTAGGATCGTCAGCCACCCGTCTCGCATCGATACCTCGACACCGACTCCTGCGAAACGGCCCTCGGCGTCACTCTCCAGAATTGCGTACTCCTCGGGCTCGAGGAACACCGAATGCGGATCGAGGGCACTGGTCAGGCCCCGTATCGCTCCGTACACCAAGCTCTTCTGATCGACGGGCTCGACGTAGTTGACCTCGATGTACGCCAGTGCTCGAGCGAAAATCGTGAGCGGCTGGAACGGACTACGCCGCGCTGGGGCCTCGGATGCAGCGATTACGACGAACACCAAGGCCAGCAAGCCCACGATGACGACGCGCTTTTTGCGGGAGGATTTATGAGGGAGCATGGGATTTCAGACCTTAGCCATTGACACTGCATCTATCCATGGGTAGGACCACCCAATACATGAGCTCGGCGCAACCTACATGGTACGCGCTCGCATGGAGTTTTTCACGATGTCGACGACCGATAAGCGCAAGCAAAGCCTCTACTTTCCTGAATCGATGCTACACGACATCAAGCACGAATCGGCAAGGCTCGACCGCTCGCTCTCATGGATCGTCCAACGTTGCGTCAAGATCGCCCTGCCCGAAATTCGAAAGCTGCCCTCGGTCAACGATATCCCGGATGACGCGGAAGACGTAGCAAAGAAGTAAGCTCCCAGGCGTGGAGTACGACAGTGAGGGCTTCGTCGAGGCGGCAGACGGCACGCGTCTGTTCGTCGGGACCCTCGGGGCGGGCACGCCAGCGATCATCCTGATCGACGGAATCGGTTGCGACGGCTTCGCGTGGCGCTACTTGCAACCGAGGCTCGCTACCCGCCACCAGGTGGTGCACTCTCATTTTCGTGGGCATGGGCGAAGCGGGCCCCCCATCGACCGCGACCGATTGTCGATCGAAGAGCTGGCTCGCGACCTCCGCGACGTTTGCGACCACCTCGGAATTGAGAGTGCCGTCCTCGTCGCCCACTCGATGGGTGTCCAGGTGGCTCTGGATTTCTACCGCCAGCACCCCGAGCGAGTCGCCGGGCTCGTGTTGATGTGCGGAACGTTCGGGCGCATCACGACGACGTTCCACGGCACGGACTTTCTCGACCAAGTGCTCCCGAGCCTCATCCGAGGGACGCGATCGTTTCCAGGTTTGGCGCGTGCAGTGTGGGGACGCGTACCGGCGGCGATCGCCTTTCGAGTTGCCTGCGCGGGCCGAGAGCTCGACGCCGAACACATTCAAGAGGAGGACTTTCAACGCTACTGGGAGCACGCTGCGCTGATGGACCCAGAGATCTTTCTTCGCATGCTTCAACTGGCGGGCGAACACGATGCGAATGGCTTCCTCGACAAGGTCCGAGCTCCCACGTTGGTGGTCGCAGCCGAGCACGACACCTTTACGCCTATGGCGCTCGCCGAGGAAATGGTGGGTGGTATTCCAGACGCCGAGCTCGAGGTTATTTTTGGCGCGAGCCACGCGGCACCCGTCGAGCAGCCAGATCGAATCGCCGAGCGAATCGAAGAATTCCTCAGTAGTCGGCTCGAAACAACTGCTGACCCATGAGCACGAAGGTCCCCTTCGGAACGAATGACTCGTTGAGCACGCGCACAAACGTACCGTTGGAGCTGCCGAGGTCGGTAAGGAATATGTGACCAACCTCTGAGTGAATGCGACAGTGGAGACCCGACACGTATCCGTCCTCTGGGAAGACGACATCCCCCCGCTCTCGCCCGAGATGAATCCCCTGGGACGGAATGGGAAAGCAGCTGCCAGTCGTTTCACGCCCAATGACGAGACAGATACGGCCCAGGAAGCCCCGGTAAGGGCTCCCCATGAGCTGCGTGCCGTCGGGAGCAGGATCCGGGGCGGCCGGCGCCTCGAAGCGAAGAATCTCCTGCCCGACGCGAAAGACACTCCCGTCGAACAGCTCGATCGGAACGTCGGGCTCGACCCGAACGTAGATCCCATTGAGACTTTCCATGTCCTTGACCACCAGCTGGTCTCCTTCGAATCGGAACTCCGCGTGCTCCGGCGAAAGGTAGGCGTCATTGGCGAAGATCCCGCCGGTGCCACGTCCGATCAGCGTGGCCCCATCCCCGAGTGGAAATCCCTCGCCCTCGGAGCCGTCGGGCTGGATGAGGACCACTCTGGCGCGCGCGGCACTCGGTTGGGGAGCAGCAGCTACGGCTGGAGCAGACACACGCTCCTCAGGGGCATCTGCTCGACCATTCGTCGGAGGCGCCGCATGGAGATCGTGGCCGCACACGTGACAGAAACGGAAATTCTCTGGAACCTGTGCTCCACAATTGGTGCAGGGCGCCGTCTCTTCTCCGAGCGGAGCAAGCTCTGGCGGAAGTGCGGCGGCGGCCGGTTCGGACCGAACCGCTTGAACCGGCGTTGGATCGGTTTGGATCGCCGCCGCCGCGACCGGATCGACTGCCGCAACTGCCTCGGCGGCTTGCATGGGTCGCGGAGGCTTCGTGCCAGTCCCGACAGACGAGCTTCCTCCCGGCGGTGTCGGCGCGGAAAACGATCTCGGCTTCGACGACTCGCGCGGTAGCTCCGCGCCACACCCCAGACAGAACTTGTAGTGGTCCTGATTCTCCTTGCTGCACCGAGAACAAACGATCACGCGGTCACCTCTACCCGAAGCAAGTTCCTCCCGAGGAACAGATAGTCCCCGTGGTTGAGATCACGCTCGCCGCGAATTCGGAGGAACGTCCCGTTCTGTGAGCCCGCGTCGACCAGCTCTAGTGTGTCGCCAGACATTTCGATTCGCGCGTGTCGCGGGGACATGTGCACATCATCCGGGAAGTTGATGTCGCACTCCTCCCGACCGATTTCGACCGTTCGCTCGTTCGCACAGCAAACGATCCCATCCATCCCGCCTTCGAGAACCTGCGTGACTCGAAACGCGCTCGGACGCCTCGGAGACGAGTAGAAGTATGTTTGGTCGGCTTCAGGCCCCGAGGTGTCTCTCGGGGTCGCATCAACTCGAAAGAGTTGCTGACCGCATATGAAGTGGTCGCCGATCTGAATCGGTGTCGCGCCGCGCGCGCGGATGTAGACGCCATTCAAACTGCCCTCGTCCCGGACAACCAGTCTGTCGCCACGGTACAGGAAGTTTGCATGGATTGGGCTGAGCCAGGTGTCGCTAGGAAACGGAATCTGGTCGGCCTCACGGCCGGCCACGTGCTCGGTAGCCTGCAATAGATAGCTGAGCCCCTCTCCCATCGCCTCGTCCCCACGAACCACGATGAGTCGCGCCTTGCCCGGCATTTGCATGGCTCCGAAATACCTGGTTTCGAGCGTCTGCGCTGCGCTCGGCACCCCCGCGCCGCACGCACCGCAGAACTTGTGCCCAGAAGGAACTGCGCTTGCGCACTCCGTGCAGACGTAATTGCGAGCTTGCTCCATGCCCTAGTTCCCCTCGGGAGTTGTAGGCCATCGAAACACCCCTCGTCAATGCGCACAGCCTGACCGGAATTACCGGGCCGAAGGCCGGCGAGACCTCCACTCCCGGCTCAGCGAAGCGTAGGCTCGTTCCATGGATTTGTGCAGGAAAAGCTCGATCGTCGTCGCCTGCGCATCGACGTCGCTCTTTGCCGCGAGGTCGCGCATTCCCAGCCGGAGGTCGGATGGCTCGCCATGACCCGGCTCGGTACGCACGAAGATTTCCCCCTGCTCGCCTTCCGGGGAGAATCCCACCACGATCAGCCTCGCCGACTCGCCCGCTCGACTCGTCAAGCGAATCGCCGTGGTCGTCTCGAGGGTTTCCGGGTCGGTCCGCACGGCGCTCGAGCCATGCGTCAGCCGAGCGATGTGGCCGATGGCCTCGTGTACGTTGCCGATCGTTCGGTCGAGGTTCGAGAGCGCGGCAGAACTCGGTGACGGTGGCAGATCCGCCTCCGAGGTCGTGTCGAACCCCTGTTTGGAAAGCCACGACCTGATCTCTTTGGCGGACATTCCACCGAGTGGCAACGTCTTGAGAAGTTGGCCGTCCTGATCAAACAAAACCAGGGTGTAGGCACCGAGACGAATCCCGAGGCTCTTCCCAGGACCGGTCTGAGCAACGGCGAGCGCGCACGACTCATCCAGCCAAATCAGAAGCTCCTCCGGTTGGGCGATGAGGCGGGCGGCCGAGATCACGGCTTCGGTCGCGGCGCGCCAGTCAGACGGCGTCACGACGTCGACTCGATTCCAGCGTTTTCCGCAGCCCGCAATCTGCACCATCGAAAGAACTCCTGGAGCTCGACCCAAGCCTACACCGACGGTTCGGCCCCTTCAATCGACGTCGCATCGACACCTTTGCTTGTGTTGGCCCTGCGACTACCCTTTCGCCGATGAACCTCCTTGCTGGTGCCCTCCTCCAACGACCGCCCGGCCCAAAGTATGTGTCGGCACTACGCTACGCGGAGCTGGCCCCGATTGCGCCGTTACCCAAGCCGACCACTCTGGCACGTTGGCGACGCGAACTGCCCCCCAGGTTCCAGCTCGGTCTTCGAGCCCCCGAGGCTTGCTGGCGATCTCCCGACGGCCCACTACGGCCGAACGGCGAGCTCGAACGAGGACTGCGCTGGTTATCGGAAGCAGCGGACGCACTCGAGGCATCGCTCGTCGTGATCGCGACCGGCCCGGCAGTGACCACCGGGGCGCGCGATCGCGAGCGGCTCCGAGACTATTTCGCGCGGGTCCCGAGAGCGGAGGGTCGCATGGTGGTTTGGCGGCCCACCGGCCTATGGGAGCCCGAATCGCTGCAAAACATGGCCGATTCGCTCTCGGTGGTGGGAGGATTCGACGCGATCGACGACCCCGTGCCCGATGCGGATGTTCTCTACGCATCCCTTCGTGCGGAAGGCCTTCGACGCTCGTTTTCGCACGCCCAACTGCTCGAGGTGGTCGACAAACTCGAGCACTCCAGCGCCGTGCGCACGTTCGTGTCGATCGAATCCGGCCAGTCATTTAGAGAGGCCAAGCTCCTGCAATCGCTGTCCGAAGGGCAGGTGTGACTGCGAAGATCGAACGTGTAGATCAGCCGGAGCCCGGGCTCCTGTGCGTCACGATTCGCGTCGACAAGGCAAAAAGCGTGTTGGTGTTATCGACTCATCCCGGCGCTCTTGGGGCCGGGATCATCGACGACCGGCCTCGAGGGCAACACGCCCACCAGGCCATTTCACAGCTTCGACGGCACGCAACGGGTGCCACGATCGACCTCATTGAGCAGAGCAATCGCTTCATCCGCGTCTCGCTCACACGGGCCGGTACCACGCACTCCTTGGTCTGCGCCCCACGAAAGCCGCACGGGAGCTGGTGGCTCGCGGATGCCGACGGGTCGACTATTGTGCGCTCCCCTGGTGCACAGCCGATCAGCCTCGACGAAGATGAGCACTTCCGAGGGTGCGATCTGGCGTCGCTTCGGGAGTCGGGAAACGCCGTTCTAAGCGCCCATCGTGCGGCCCGAAAGAGCCACCTCGGCCGCCTGGTCGAAAAACATCGCAAGCGACTTTCAAAGAAGCGCGACGCAATCCTTCGGGACCTCGAACGGGCAGCACAGGCGGAGGAGCTTCACGAGCGGGCAACGCTCATCCTCGCTTATTCGGCGGAAATTCCGGCGAATTCGAGCTCGTTCGAGGCCAAGACCTGGGACGAGAGTCCGCGAACGGTCCTCATCGAGCTCGACCCGACGACGAGCCCACCCGAGCTCGCGCAGCAGCTCTTCCAAAAGTCCAAGCGCCTGAAGCGGGGTCTCGATGTCGCGCCTCATCGACTCGAAGCGGTGGAGTCTGAGCTCGAAGCGCTCGAGCGTCTCAGACAGCATTTCGATGACGAGGCGCCCGAGACCTTGGTCGCAAGGCTTGCCGAGCTTGGCATCGCGACGACCTCGCCGAAAGAGGAGGCACGCGAGCGGCGGAAGGCGGGAGGTCGCAGCCCCTACCGTGAGTTTGCCGCTACTGACGGCGCCCAGGTCCTCGTGGGTCGGAGTGCCGCCGACAACGACCGGCTCACACTACGGGTCGCGCGGCCCCACGACCTGTGGCTTCACGCGCGTGGAGTCACCGGAGCCCACGTGGTGGTGCCACTCGCCAAGGGTAAATCGTGCTCGCCCGAAGCCTTCGTGGACGCCGCCACGCTAGCGGCTCACTTCAGCGATCTACGTGGCGAGCTCGTCGTGGATGTGCTCTACACGCCGCGCCGCTTCGTACACAAGCGAAAAGGGAGCGGGATGGGATCGGTTTCCCTGGACCGTGAAAAAGTGATCGCCGTGCGCGTGGAAGCCAACCGGCTGGCGCGCTTGTTGAAGCGCGAGAAGAAGGCTTGAACGCCAACGCCCCAGCCGAAAGGCCGGGGCGTCAGCAGACGAACACCCCCCAAAATCCGACAAGGCCCAAAAAGGACAAGAAGGGAATCGCCACGACAGACTGCGCGAAGGCCCCAAAAAACCGGGGCCTTAGGCCAGGGGCCACCCTAAGGTAAGGTGACCCCTGGGTTGACCCGAAGGTCGACCCAACGAAGTGCGCTACTTCTTCTTGCGCGTTGCGCGCTTTTTAGTTGCACGCCTCTTCGTTGCACGCTTCTTGGTTGTGCGCTTTTTCGCACGCTTCTTGGTTGTGCGCTTTTTCGCACGCTTCTTCGTTGCGCGCTTTTTGGTTGCACGCTTCTTGGTTGTGCGCTTCTTCGCACGCTTCTTGGTTGTGCGCTTCTTCGCACGCTTCTTCGTTGCGCGCTTCTTCGTTGCGCGCTTCTTGGTTGCGCGCTTCTTCGTTGCGCGCTTCTTGGTTGTGCGCTTCTTGGCGCGTTTCTTTGCAGGACGCTTCTTAGCGGCCTTTCTTTTGGTTCGTCTTTTTGCAGTCGCCATTTCGACCTCCTCCAAGGTGGGTCAAGATTGCAGGTGCAAGTACCGTATTGTCACGTCACTTCACGTGTCAAGCGGAACCGCACATGAATTATACATAACTATGATGTATTTGAATGAAAACTTTTGCAACAACGAAGCTCAACACTTTGGAATCGTTGATGAACGTCAATCTATCAGACCACACTGAAAAGCTGAAGAAGTTCGCGACGAGAGGATCACGTTTGCGATCGGTTCGCTCGGTCTGATCGACTTCAGGTCCTTGGTACGACCTCGATCGCGTTGCGTCGGAGTCGTGCTTGGACTACATTTCCCCCCGGCCGGGCGAATACCCGGCTCCACCGAAAGGGCGGGGACGCGCGAAGTGCGACGCTGAGGCCGGAAATAAACACCACGCAGCGCCCGTTTGACCTAACGCCTGCAAAACGCAGGCGTAAGTGGACATTTTTGGCGATAAGGAGTCCCGATGCAGGCGGGAACACACGAATTCAAAGTTGGCGATAAGGCCATCTACCCTAAACAAGGCGTGACCGAGGTTGTCTCGATCGAAGAGCGGAAAATTGGCTCTACGAAGATGGAATTCTACGTGCTGAGGCCGCTCGACGCGAAGAACAACGACACCATCATGGTGGCCGTCGCGCAAGCTCGGAAGGTGGGGCTCAGGCCCCCGATCTCAGAGACCGACATCAAGGAGATCTTCGCGCTGCTCGAAGAGCAGCCGGTCGTGTTCGACAACCAGACATGGAACCGTCGGTACCGTGGTTTCATGGATAAAATCAAGACCGGCTCGGTTTTCGATGTGGCAGAGGTCATGCGTGACCTCTACCGGCTCCAGGCAGAGAAATCTCTGTCCTTCGGCGAAAAGAAAATGCTGGAGACTGCGCGCAACCTCGTCGTGAAGGAGATCGCAGTGGCGCGATCCAAGACCGAAGAGAGCACGCAGGCCGAAATCGAGCAGATCTTCGAGAAGAACTAGATCTTCCGAATGGCGAAGAACACTCTTCTGATCAGCGTTGACATCGGGGAAACCCGCGTTGGTCTCATTGCCGACGGGGTGCTCCGAGAGCTCTACATCGAGCGAAGGCATCACCGATCCACCGTCGGCAACGTCTACCTCGGCCGTGTGACGCGGGTCCTTCCAGGGATGCAGGCCGCGTTCATCGATCTTGGATTGGACCGTGCGGCTTTCCTTCACGTCGAAGACCTCCAGGCCGAGCCGGGCTCCGAGGACGAGGGCGAGGGCGAGAAAAGCAACAAGCGGCCCACCAAGGGACGCAGGAACCGAGTGTCCCGAAAGACTCCGATCCGCGATCTCCTGACCGAAGGCCAAGAGCTGATGGTCCAGGTATCGAAGGGACCGATCGGCACCAAAGGGGCCCGGGTGACCGCCCACGTTTCGCTGCCAGGGCGCTACGTCGTGTTCATGCCAATGGTCGACCACGTGGGCGTGTCGAAGCGGATCGGAAACGACCGCGAACGTCGACGGCTCAAGGAGGTCATCGACTCGGTGAAGCCACCCCAGGGTGGGGTCGTAGTCCGGACGCTTGCCCAAGGACTTACCAAGAAGAAACTCAAGGCGGACATTGGCTACTTGGTCAAGCTCTGGGAGCAGACGCAAGAGGCGCGCGTCGCCGTCAAGAAGATCCCCGCGCTCATCCATGAGGAACCCGACATCGTGATTCAGTCAGCGCGCGACCTGTTCACCGAGGAAGTCAGCGAAATCGTCATCGACGACCCCGACGAATACAAGCGTCTGAAAGAGTTCCTGACGCTTTTCCTTCCGGAACGGGCCAACGACGTGCGTCTCTACGAGGAGTACGAGCCCTTGTTTGACGAATACGGCATCCAAGAAGAGATCACCCGAGCTCTATCGCACAAGGTTCATCTGCCTTCAGGAGGCCACCTGGTGATCGATCATGCCGAGGCGCTGACGGCGATCGACGTCAACACCGGCCGGTTCACCGGAAAGGGAGCCGACGTCGAGCAGACGATTCTTCAGACCAACCTCGAGGCGGTGCGTGAAATAGCCTACCAGCTCCGCTTTCGAAACATTGGGGGCCTGATCGTGCTCGACTTCATCGACATGGAGCGGCACGCGCACCGAGAAAAAGTCTTCAAGGCGCTGCTCGCGGCCCTCAAGAACGACAAGTCGAGAACGACCGCGATTCGCATCAGCGACCTCGGACTTGTCGAAATGACGAGAAAGCGAACCCGACAATCCCTCGGGAGGACACTCTACGAGCCCTGCTTCTTCTGCGATGGAACCGGACTACTGCAGTCGAAAGAAACTGTCTGCCACGAGATCTTCCGGCAGATGCGAAGAGAGCGGGACTCCCTTCCGGGCTACAAGATCATCGTCAGCGCGCATCCAGCGGTGTGCGACATGCTCGAACGGGAGGAAAGAGCGTCCGTCGAGGAGGCCGCTCGGCGTTTTCAACGGCGTGTCGAAATGAACCCCCGAAACGACTACCATCTAGAGCAGTTCGATCTAACCGGAGCCTGACGGAACCCGATGGCCTCCGAGAGCGACGACCAACGCACCGACCGACGGCTCACGATCAACAAGGAGTTCGAGTCGTTCGATGCGTTCGTTCACGAATACGTCACGAATGTGTCCCGCTCGGGCCTCTTCATTCGCTCGAAAGACCCACTGCCCATTGGAACCAAAGTCAACCTCACATTCACGGTCATCATGGATGACGTGGAGACGATAGAAGGCTCGGGCGAGGTGGTCCGCGTCCAGGATGACCCGTCCGGTATGGGCGTCGTTTTCACCGAGCTCACCGAGTACTCAGAGGGCTTGCTAGTAAGGCTCCTGACTAGGTAGGGGAGTGTCAGCCCGCTGCGAGGTAGCCTTTTTCGAGAAGGGCGACCACGAGCTCGGCGACTTCCGAGTCGGGTTTGCCGCTGTGGTTCATCATATTGACCAACGTCCCCTGGTTGAGTGCAAGTTGGATGGCGTCCAGCTCCTCCGGAGACGCATCGCGCAGCGGTTTCTCTAACGGTGAGGGGATCAAAATGCGCGTTTGAAGGGGTGGGAGCGCGTCGCCGAATCGACGCATCTCGTCAAGCTGACGCATGCCCTCCATCAGGAGACCCTCGATGCTCATTTGAAGCGTGGTGGGAAACTCGCGGTCCACTTTCGGGAGTAGATCGAAAGTGCCCTTGTCCCAAACAAGGATGCGAAAGAACGCTTTGTCTGGAGGGACGGATTCGTCCCCGTTCACCGCTGCAAACTGGACCATGCCATCGTCGAGGTAGATCGAACCGACGTCGCTCTCGGTGGTGATCTGAAGAACGCCAGTCTTCTTCGAGGCGCTGAAGAGCTGTAGCAGGTCGGGGAGCGCGACTTCGGCGATCGAACCAGTCATCGTGCTGGCCGAGGACGCGGGCCTCACACTCGCAACATCTTCCATGTGCGCCTTCGCGTCTTGAACGGAACTCGAGCCGTCCGAAGCGACGACTTTGATGATGCTGGTCCCAATCAGGATTCGATCACCTTCGGCGAGCTTCGTGCGAGTCACCTTCTCGCCGTTGACGAAGCTCCCGTTCGTGGACCCGAGGTCTTCTAGGAATATGTCTCCCGCCTCGATGGAGATCTTCGCATGGCGGCGCGACACCATGTCCTCGACGAGGACCATGTCGAGCTCGCTGGAACGCCCGATGACAATCTCCCCGTCGTCCGGAAGTGGAAATTCCCCGCCCTGGTACTTTCCAGAGATGAAACGCAGCGCCAACGGCAACGTCAAACCTTCGATATCCAATTCCCCTAGCTCCGACCCCATTTTAACGAAACTTCGGCCCCAATCACCATTAAGGCTAGGAGCTGGCCATGCTAGCGGTCAAGCCTTTGGCTGAGGAAGGACGGATCATTCGCGCCTATGGGGAGCCAGGAGGGCCGTGCTAGAAGCAAGGAGATGGCCCGAGCGGCGCCTGTGGTGGCTTGTCTGCTGCTGCTTTTAGGGGCGAATCCGGTGGGGGCCCAGACCAAAGACCTCACCAAACGTTGGCGGACCGTCCAAACCGAGCACTTCGAGGTTCACTATCCCGAACCGCTAGGGCTATTGGCGCGGCGGGTCCTCGAGGTAGCCGAGCGGGCGAATCAGCGGCTGGTGCCCCTCTTCGGCCATCAGCCGAAAAAGCGCGTCCAAATCACCCTTACCGACCAGTCCGGCTCCGCCAACGCCTCGGCGACCCCGCTCCACTACAACCAGATACGACTCTTTGCGAGCGCGCCGGACGACCTCTCAGTCCTCGGCGACTTCGATGACTGGATGACGGAGCTCGTGACCCATGAGCACACCCACATCGTCCACCTGGACAGCATCGGGGGGATCCCTCGCATCATCAACGAGATCTTCGGAAAGGTGTGGGCGCCGAACCAGCTTCAGCCTCGCTGGCTGACCGAAGGCATTGCGACGTACTACGAGTCGGCCCTGACCTCCGGTGGACGACTGCGTTCGACCCAGTTCGAGATGTACATGCGCATGGCGGTGCTCGAAGACAACATCTTGCACTTTGACACGCTCAACAATCGTACGGACTACTGGCCGCAGAGCAACATCTGGTACTTGTATGGATCGCGCTTCGTGAGCTGGCTCGTACAGAAGTATGGAGAGGGCTTCATCGAGGACATGGCCGAATGGTACGGAAGCCGCGCGATTCCCTTCAGCGTCAACCGCATGGCCAAACGGCTCACGGGCGGGACCTTCACGGAGCTCTACGCCATGTGGATTGACGACATGAAGGTCCACTACGGGGAAGTCGCTCGAAAGGTCATGAAGGGAGGGATCGTCCAGGGGACGCGTTTGACCTTTGAGGGGCAAGTCGTGCGAGGGCTCCGCTTCGCCGACGACCACCGGTTGATCTACTACGTCGCCGATGGTCGCAGCGACCCTCAAATCCGCCGAATGGATCTAGCCGATGGCAATCGGCTCGAGAGGCTCGTACGGAGCGCGGGGCAGAGTTATCCTACGGTGCATCCGGACGGGAGCTACTACTTCGAGTCGGCCGACGCGTACAAGACCAACATCTACTTCTTCTTTGACTTGTTTCGGTACGAGCCTCGCAAACCCTCGAAACGGGTGCGACTCACGCACGGTCTTCGCGCACGCTACCCGGACATCTCACCGGACGGGGAACGAATCACCTACGTTCGAAACTCGGCGGGAACGCAGAGCTTGTGGATTGCAGGCCTCGAGGATATCGAAGGGACCCAGGAGGTCCTGGTGCCAAGCGGGCGCTTCGAGCAAGTGTACACCCCGCGGTTCTCGCCGGATGGGACCAAAATCGCGTACAGCGTGTGGCTCGAAGGAGGTTACCGCGACATTCACGTGATGGATCTCGAGACCCATGAGGTCACGCGAGTCACC
>CAXMND010000019.1:0-5780 GCA_964194675.1 uncultured Coxiellaceae bacterium
TCCATGGTCGGGGCGACTGGATTTGAACCAGCGACCCCCTCACCCCCAGTGAGGTGCGCTACCAAGCTGCGCTACGCCCCGTCCACCCTCGTTCCCGAGGGCAGGCGACTCTAACCCAGCCCCCTCCGCGAAGGCAACCCGACAGCAATGTCAGTGTCAGCGCCAGCGCCAGCGTCAGCGCCCAGCGCCAGTGCCAGCGTCAGCGCCTACACCTACCCCGTCGGCCGGGCTTCATTGGGTATTGATGTTGCTCACCGAAGGCTTCCGCGATAGGCCGAGAGACGCATGTCCGACCGCCCACTGCTGTTGGTGTCTAATGACGATGGGGTTGACGCGCCGGGCAACATCGCGTTGCGCGAAGCCTTGGCGACGTTCGCAGACGTCTACACCGTTGCTCCGGAGACGGAGCAAAGCGCCAAGAGTCACTCGATTACCCTTCACCACCCCCTTCGATTTCGCGAAGTCGAAGAACGCATTTGGGCGGTCGACGGCACACCGGCCGACTGTGTCTACGTCGCGTTCTTTCTGAAGGACCTGCTTCCACGCAGGCCCGATCTGGTGGTCTCGGGGATCAACCACGGCCCGAATCTCGGCAATGACGTTCACTATTCTGGGACCGTGGCTGCTGCACGAGAGGGCGCGCTCCGTGGAGTGCCGTCTCTTGCTCTCTCCAACACTTCGTCGAACATGCAAGGCGCGGCGCAGTACGCCAAACGATTCTGCAAGCAGTTGCTCGAGCTCACCGCTCCCGAGGGCCAAGCGGTCTTTCTCAACATCAACTTTCCCGCGCGCCCGCCGAAGGGCATTCGGGCAACCAGGCTCGGATTCCGTCTCTACTCGGACGGCGTCGAGGTGCGCGACGATCCTCGTGGCCGCCACTATCTGTGGATTGGCGGCCCCGGCAAGGTGAAACACGAACTTGTCGAGGGCGCGGACACCGAGGCCCTCGACGACGGCTACATTTCCGTGACCCCGCTGAGCATCGAAGCCACGCTGCCGGACCATTTCGGCGTGGCAGCTTACATTGCAGGGCCCACGCAGGAGCGGTGAACGGATGAGTGACAGCCGAATCGACTATCTTCGCACACGTGTTCGAGACATCCCCGATTTTCCAAAAAAGGGCGTCCTCTTCAAGGACATCACTCCGCTCCTCGCGGATGTCGAGGCCTTCCGGACGAGCATCCAACTGATCGTCGAGCGGTTGGACGGAGAACGTACCGACATGGTCATCGGGGTCGAATCGCGCGGGTTCATGTTTGGCGCCGCGCTTGCCGACAAGCTCGGCGTTGGGTTCGTGCCGGTCCGCAAACCGGGGAAGCTGCCTTCCGCGACCTATCGGGCGGAATACGAGCTCGAATACGGAACCGATGCGCTCGAGATCCATCAGGACGCTCTCAGCGCCGGCCAGAGGGTGGTGATCGTCGATGATCTGATTGCCACTGGCGGCACAGCGAAAGCCACGGGTGATCTGGTAGAGCAGTGCGGCGCCGAAGTGGCCGCATTTGTTTTCCTGATCAACCTACGCTTCCTCAAAGGCGAGAAAAAACTCCAGGGTCATCGAGTGATCTCCCTCCTAGACTACTAGGTGATGCTGTTTAGAACCAGTCGGGTTGGGCCTTCAGATATGAGTCCTCGTTGGTTCGGCAGAGCTCGGCGAGGACCGCGATCTTCGGGACCTCGGTGCGGATCCAGTACTGGGCGGCGGCTTCTGTGCCGAGAAGGCGCGCTTGCTGGGCCGGTTCGTCTTTGAATCGCGTTCGGGCTGCCGCAGCCATCCGCAGCCACTGCCAAGCCACCACGAGGGTCGCCATCATGTCGAGGTAGTCCCAGCTGTGGCCGAGCATGCCATCGGTATCGCCCGCCATTCCACGCTGCCCAAGCTCCATCGTGATCGACATGACCACCTCGGTCGCGTTCTCCACTGCATCGCAGAGCTGTGTGTCGCACCCCGCTGCAAGGGCTTGCTCCACCGCGAGCGCGATCTCTTCGCCAAGCGCCTTCAGGGGCGCGCCGCCCTTGGCGACGACCTTGCGGCCGAGGAGATCCATGCTCTGGATGCCGGACGTTCCTTCGTGCAGCGAGTTGAGTTTCTGGTCGCGCATGTACGCTTCGGGCAAGTACTCACTGGTGTACCCGTAACCACCGTGGATCTGAATCGCGAGCGTGTTTGCTTCGAAGCCGCGTTCGGCCGGGAAGGTCTTGGCGAGGGGTGTCACTAGGTCGAGTAAGAGCTGTGCACGCTCTCGCTCCGACGCGGGGCCGTGGCTTGCGATGTCGGCATAGCGGGCAGCCGTCCCGAGGAGGGCAAAGCTCCCTTCGACGATCGCCTTCTGACGCAAGAGCATGCGTCGGACGTCGGAATGCTCGACGATCGGAACCTGATCGGCCCCGCGATCTCCCAGTCGACGCCCCTGTCGGCGCTCGATCGCATAGGTGCGCGCCTCGTGATAGGCCGCAGAGGCGGTTGCAGCGCCGTTGACACCGATCATGATGCGTGCCTCGTTCATCATCTGAAACATGTAGCGAAGCCCCTGGTTCGGCTCTCCAACCAACCAACCGCGGCAGTCGCCTACATCGCCAAACTCGAGAGCCAAGCTCGGCAGGCCCTTCCATCCGATCTTGTGGATGAGCCCCGCGATCGTGACGTCGTTCGATAGCAGCTCGCCGTTCTCTGGTCGGAGTCGTGGAATCACGAAAAGCGAAATGCCTTTGGTGCCGCTCGGAGCTCCTTCGATGCGCGCGAGAGCGAGATTGACCACGTTTTCGGTGATGCTGTGATCCGCACCGGAGATGAAGATCTTGCTGCCCTTGATCAAATAGTAGCCATCGTCGGTCGGGGTCGCCGTGGTGCTGATGTCACCCAGGCTGCTTCCCGCCTGGGGCTCGGTCAACGCCATCGTTCCCGTCCACTCGCCCTCGTACATCGGGGTCATGAACCGTGCCTTGATCTCCTCGCTTCCGAAGGCTTCGATCAGATGTGCCGCACCGAGCGTGAGGCCAATGTAGCCGTAGGCACTGAGATTCGCCGCCATCAGGTACGCGGTCGCCATCGTGTGCACCAACATCGGGATCTGTTGGCCACCTACGGCTTCGGGGCGTGTCGCCGTCAGGACGCCGACCTCCACCATCTGTCGCCACAGATTCGGAAGCGCCGGGTGCGTGACGATCCGACCGTCGCGAAACTGCGGAGGCTCGTCATCCATTGGTTTGTATGTCGGGAGCAGGTCCTGTCGGGCGAGACGTCGAACGCTGTCGAGGAATAGGTCGAAGGTCTCCTTCGAATGGTGCTCGTAGGCACCGAGTTCGCAAAGCGACTCTGCATCCAACACGTCGTAGAGCAGGAAGTCGACTAGGCCGTCGTCGATGAGGGGATTGGTTTGCGCAGGCATGTCAGCCGAGTTGGTCCATGGAACGCAACTGTTGCGCAATGCCACGCGCGCGCGCGACCAACGGGCCGAGCTCCCCATTCAGCCAGCGGTCCCGAAGTTTCGCGATCAACAGACCTCGCTCTTCGCGGAGCCGGGCGTGGAGCTCGAGGAAACCGGTCCATTCGGACATCGACGCTTCGCGCCTGGCTCGGTCGATATCGTCGCTGCGAAGTGACGCCTGGATGCGAACGCCGCGCTGTTTCATCGACGGTTCGAGGGCATTATCAATCTCGCGCATCAGCACGTGAATGTCGTTGAGGTCCCCCAATAGATCTTGGAGTTGCTTGCTCTGTTTCACCACCTGCTGTGCATCGTTCACGTACGGGCGCACGGGTTCGAGCAGGTAGCGCAAGCGTTTCCCTGAGATGCGGCTGTCATGAAGCTTGTTCGCGTCGTCCATGTTGGCGATCTGTCCAAGGGTGACCAAGAGGTCCGTGGCGTGAGCCTCCGTAAGGTTCGCGAGGCATCGAGCGAAGCTGTCGTGTGGGTGTTCGGACAGCAGATTCTGCTCGCTCCGCATGATGGCGAGTCGTTCCTCGAGCTTTTCGGCGGTGCGTTGAAAGGAAGCCCGGATTCTACCATCCAAGTCGTCCGAACACCGTCGGCGTCGCTCGAGGAGCATCGCTGACAACCAGTTGAGCCCCGCGAGATGCTCGGGCCGCAAGGTCGGCTGCTGCTTGGTGAGCCAAGCCAACGCGACCTCGGCTTCGCGGCCAGCACCGGTCGTGCGCTGAATTCTTCTGAGGTTCTGTCGGTCCTTCGGACGAACGGCGCCCTCGAGTTGGGGTCTGTAGGCCCGGAGCACGCTGCGCAGTCGTCGGATCGCGACCCGGAAATCATGGAGCGCTTCGCGATCGAAACGATCGTCCAACCTTCGCTCTGCAGCTACGGCCGCGCTCAGGCCTTTGAGCGCGAGGCGGCGTGCGGCTTCCTCTTCGCTTCGCCACAAGAGGTCGTCGGGCAGCGCCCTATGCCGCCGGGGTTTCCGCTCGCGACGCACCGGCGGAAGCTTGGCGATCTTCGAAGTGGATTCGGTGTCACGGGCTTCGGAGCGCAGGGGGACTGCGCGAACGGGGATCAGATATCGTGGCTTACCGGAGATGGGTGCCTCCTGTGGAGTCAGTCTATTAGACCTAGTACAGCTCGACGTCACGGGTCAACCCGTCGTCGCCTTCCGCGCACCGCATGCTATACGCTGCCCCCTAAGCCCTCGTAGCTCAGTAGGATAGAGCAGTGGTTTCCTAAACCGAAGGTCGGAGGTTCGAATCCCCCCGGGGGCGCTGATATTCAAGGGATTCGTCGATCGACCTGCTACATAACCTGCTACTTTCTGCCCGGAAACGTGTTGGCGCGTGCTAACTTGTCCGCGTGCGACACATGCGAATCCAAGTCGTGCGGATCGGTGATTCATGGGGCGAGGATCGGGACGCCAAAGCGACACTACAAGGAGACGAAACCCCGAAGATCAACCGCTGAGGATGGCGCGAGAGACGCGCAACGGACCTCACGCGGCGCCTAGTCCTCTAATCGCGGCCAGCTCTCTCCGGCTTTCTGGATGGCGTTCAAGATGTTTTGCACGTTGTGGTCATTTCGTTCGGCCATCGCAGCAACCAAAGCGTCGGCCATATAGACAGGTGGCGTGATGCCTGCATGCCCCTCTCAGAACGCGATCGCCAGCATCCCGGCACCCCAGACGAGCAAAGCGACACCGGTGGCGTAGCCGAGCCAGTGGCCGGCGGGGACAGTCTTTTCGAACAGAACGAACAGGGCGAGGCCCGCGATCCAATAGAGGTTCATCACCCCGCCGAAAAATAGGAGCCCCATCAGGAACCAGCAGCAGCCGACGCAGAAAGCGCCGTGCACCAGGCCCATACGTAGCGCGCCACGGGCGTCCCGCCGCCAACGGGTGCTAAGAAACGCAAGCGGCGATCGACAGTGGCGAAGACAGGCATGCTTAATCGGGGTGAGTTGGTAGACGCCCGCGGCGAGTAGCAGGACGCCGCCGAAGATCACGTTGGTCCCGACGAGCATCGGTGAAAGGATACCGGTCCGCTCGAACTCCCACTGCAGCATCATCGCGACCAGGCTGAAGCCAGCCCAAGCAGCGAGATAGCCGACCGTGAATATGCTCGTTGCGACATGGGGATGGCCGGTTTCGCGCTGCTTGCGATTGACCGTTGCAAACAAAAGGATCATCGGCGCCGCGCTGGGCAGCATCATCGCCACCATCATGACCCACCACATGAAGAACATCAGGATTGCATAGCCAGGCGTCCAGACCGCGGGAGTCATCATCGCCATGCCACCCATGCCGTCTGCAATCTCGAGTTGTGACATGCGGGTCATCTCGAA
>CAXMND010000020.1:0-5251 GCA_964194675.1 uncultured Coxiellaceae bacterium
CGGCGCCTTCCCACGTGTTGGTGGACGTCGACAAGCTGATCGCCCAGTACTTCGAGGGCAAACCCGACCCCAGCGAGCCCGCACATCGGGTCAGCTTTGGCACGTCCGGACATCGTGGGTCCTCTCTTCGTTTCAGCTTCAACGAGGGGCACATCCTCGCGACCACACAAGCGATCTGCGACTACCGGGTGGCCGAGGGGATCGACGGGCCTCTCTTCATCGGGGTTGATACGCATGCGTTGTCCGCACCCGCGGCAAGGACCGCGCTCGAAGTGCTCGCCGCCAACGACGTGGAGGTATGCACCGCACGGGACGGGCACTACACCCCGACTCCAGCCGTGTCGTTCGCAATTCTCGAGCACAATCGAAGCAGCGAGAGGGATGCCGACGGCATCGTCGTGACCCCCTCCCACAACCCGCCCGAAGATGGTGGCTTCAAATACAACCCTCCGCATGGGGGACCCGCGGACACCGACGTCACCGACTGGATCGAGCGACGGGCGAATCAGTTGCTTGCAGCTGGGCTCCAACACGTTCGACGCGTGGGTTATGAAGAGGCGCTTCGGGCCGACTCCACGCACATCCACGACTTCCTCACGCCGTACGTCGATGCCCTCGACGCGGTGCTCGACATGAAGTCGATTGCGGATGCCGGCCTCCGAATCGGGGTCGACCCGATGGGGGGCGCGGGCATCAAGTACTGGCCCCGAATCGCAGAACGCTACGGTTTGCGGCTCGAGATCGTCAACGACGTCATCGACCCTACTTTTTCGTTCATGAGGCTCGACCACGACGGGAAAATCCGGATGGACTGCTCGTCTCCCTATGCGATGGCGCGGCTGGTCGATCTCCGAAATCAATACGACATCAGTTTCGCAAACGACACAGACTTCGATCGACATGGAATCGTCACGCAAAGCTGGGGGTTGCTCAATCCGAATCACTACCTGAGTGTGGCGATCAGCTATCTGTTCACAGAGCGCGACTGGAGCTCGAAGGCCGCCGTCGGGAAGACCCTGGTCAGCAGTGCGATGATCGACCGTGTTGCGCGAGACCTTCGCCGTCGGCTCGCCGAAGTTCCGGTCGGCTTCAAGTGGTTCGTGGAAGGGCTGATCGACGGTTCGTACGGATTCGGCGGCGAGGAAAGCGCGGGTGCTTCTTTTCTGCGGAAGAACGGCCAGGTTTGGACGACCGACAAAGACGGGCTCGTGATGAACCTCTTGGCAGCCGAGATCACCGCAGTGACCGCTCAAGATCCGGGTGAGTGCTATCAGACGCTCACCCGAACCTTTGGCAATCCGGTCTATGAACGGATCGATGCACCAGCGACCCCGGAGCAAAAGGCGGCGCTCAAGGGCATGAGTGGATCGGACCTTGATGCCGATACGCTTGCCGGCGAGGCGATTCAACGAGTCTTGACCCGGGCGCCCGAGAATGACGCCGCCATCGGGGGCCTGAAGGTCACCACCGACAACGGATGGTTTGCGGCACGACCATCGGGCACCGAGGACGTCTACAAGATTTACGCCGAGAGTTTCGTTGGTCGCGAGCATCTGACGTTGATCCAGCGCGAAGCAAAGCAGCTGATCGATCGCGTTTTCGACGCTGGCGAGTCGGGTTGAGCGCCCCCGACAAACGTGTTTCACTCCGCCGCGTGTTAACCGTAGTTACCGGCGGCGGGGGACGCCTAGGCAATGTTCTGGTCCGACAGCTGTTGGAGGACGGCCACCGCGTGCGCGTTCTTGAGCCCGGGCCGAGGCCTCAGTCCCTCGAGGGCGTCGACATCGATTTTATCTCTGGATCCGTGCTCGATACCGCAGATGTGGCGCGCGCTGTCGAGGACGCGGACGTCGTCTATCACCTCGCGGCCAAGATCGACCTTCGCCCCAAGAAGGATCCGATGATGTACACGATCAACGTCGACGGCACGCGTGTCGTGGTCGAAGCGTGTCTATCTTGCGGGCTACGGCTGGTGCACACGAGTTCTCATCACGCGGTCGAGCGTGAGCCGCTCGATCAACCGCTCACCGAGGAAAGGCCCCTCGCCTTGAGTGAGAAGTGTGACTACCACCGCTCTAAGGCGGTCGGCGAGACGATCGTCCTTGGTGCCTGCGCGAAGGGGCTCGACGCAGTGATCGTCAACCCGGGCTCGATGATCGGCCCATTCGACTATGAGCCCTCTATAATCGGCGCGGTCTTGATCGATATTTACTTCGGGCGGGTCCCGGTCTTGCTCGATCTCTTGAGCGACTACGTCGACGTCCGGGACGTGGCGAAGGGCATGATTGCGGCGGCCGAGAAGGGACGCCGAGGTGAGCGGTACTTCCTCACCGGGGATGTCATTCAGACCATGGAGATGGTCTCCCTCTACGGCGAGCTCACTGGTCGAAAGGTCCCTACGCGTGCTCTCCCGCTTTGGTTTGGCTGGGCGCTTCTTCCCTTTGCGTTGGCAGGTAGTGCCGTCACCAAGAAGGACCCGTTCATCACCGCGGATATGCTTCGCGCGAGCGTGTCGAATGCCGTCGTCTCGCGCGACAAAGCGCAGCGTGAGCTGGGCTACACGATCAGACCGCTTCGCGAGTCCCTCGCCGACGCGGTGAGCTTCTACGAGGAGCAGGGCTGGCTTCGCGCCTAGGCCCCGCTTTTCGCGGTTGACGGGGCTCTCATGCTACACATAAACGAGCTATGACGGGACGAGGACCCAAGCGTCATCAGGACCTTGAGGACGTGATCAACGTCATCACGCAGTCGTACGACGGCGACGCCGAGATCAACAATCTCGATAGTGCAGCACTCCCGAACAAACGCGCTGTCATCGCGGCGTTTCGTCACATCGAGCCCATCCTCTACATGGGCTTCTACAGCACGCGGTCACTCAATCGGACCAATCTCCGCCACGCGATCAGCGAGCACGTGTATCCCGCGCAAGACATCTTGGTCGAACAAATCGACCGCGCGGTCCGCTACGAAGAGAACATGGGGCGGCTCAGCGGCACCCGGCCTGAGGGGTGGAGTGAAGAGGTCGTGCTGCGCCTTTTCGCGAAGCTGCCCGAGCTTCGTAAGCTCCTCAACAAAGATGTGCGTGCCGCGTACGAGGGCGACCCGGCGGCAACCGGTATCGAAGAGGTCGTGTTCAGTTATCCTAGCATCGAGGCGATTACGGCCTACCGAGTCGCGCATGAGCTCCATTTGGAAGAGGTCCCCATGATTCCGCGGATCATCACCGAGCACGCGCACAGCGAGACCGGAATCGACATCAATCCAGGCGCACAGATCGGCAAGAGCTTCTTCATCGATCACGGCACCGGCGTGGTGATCGGCGCAACTGCAGTCATTGGAAACAACGTGAAGCTCTACCAGGGCGTCACCCTTGGTGCGCTCAGTATTTCGCGCGATGAAGTCGACGAAGGTCGCGGAGGCAAGCGGCATCCGACCATCGAGGATGACGTGACGATCTACGCGGGCGCCTCGATCCACGGGGGAGACACCATCATAGGCAAGGGGTCCGTCATCGGGGGCAATGTATGGCTCACGAAGTCCGTGTCCCCGGGCTCGAAGATTTTTGGCAGGGGGAAGTGAGCGGAGTGGGCGAGGCAGGCTAAACCGGTCGCGTGGTGATCCCGGTCGGGCCTGCGGCCTATCGCCTAGCCCAGCTTCTCCATAACCTTGTCGTAGACGGCCTTGAGGTGGATGAGCTCGGCGAGCTCTTCCTCTTCGATCGTTACGTCGTAGTTCTTCTCGACGTCGGCGACGATCTCGATCGCCATCATGCTGTCGATCCCCAGGTCCGCGAATGGAGTATCCTCTGGGATCTCTTCAACTTCCGTTACCTCGATGATGATCTGCCTCAGTTCATCTTTTAGCTTGTCCGACATGCCGCCGGTATATGCGTGTCTTCCCGATTTTGGTCAAGCATTTGAAAACTGGCCGGTCGGCCTATTTCGAATGTGGTATCCAGGGGAAACTACGGTACCTTGCACGAGTTCGAAGGCGGGCCATAAACGGCCGCGAACGCGATGAGCTGGATTTCCGAAAAGGCAACCGCCGAGCTGGGGCGGGTACGGGATGCGCAGGAAAAGCAGATCTACCCGTATTTCCGTCCTTTCGAATCAGGCGGACTTCACACGACGATCGACGGAAAGCCGATCGTCAACTTCAGCTCGAACGACTACCTCGGTCTGACCAATCATCCGAAGGTCAAAGAGGCCGCCAAGGCTGTCGTCGATCAGTTCTCATGCGGCCTCAGTTCGTCTCGCGTCCAGGCAACGGCGACCAAGCACGTCGAGCTCGAGGAGCGGCTAGCCGAGTGGTACGGTTTCGAGAGCTGCCTGCTCTTCACGACGGGCTATCAGGCAATGATCGGGACGATCCAGACGTTCGCCGACAAGGACACGACGATCGTCCTCGACAACCTCAGTCACGCTTGCATCTTGGACGGCACCTTTCTCGCGGCCGGCACGCCGATGCGGGCTCCGGAGGTCCGCTTCTTCAATCATAACAGCGCTAAGGCGCTCGATCGGGTGCTTCGCAAGCGTGACCGCAAGAACGCGCTCGTTCTCATCGAGGGGATCTACTCCCTCGATGGCGACGAAGGTAAAGTCGAAGAATTCGTCGACGTGTGCGCTCGGCACGAAAACACCGTGATCGTCTGCGACGACGCGCACGGCACTGGAACGCTCGGCAAGGGCGGCCGAGGGATCATCGAGAAGTACGGGCTCGGGGGGAAGATTCCGCTCGTCATCAGCACCTTCTCAAAAACGTTCGGTGGGATCGGCGGGATTCTCCTAGGCGATTCCGACGTCGTCGAGTTGGTCAAACACAACGCGCGTTCGTTCTTGTTCAGCGCTTCATTGCCCGTCCCGATCGTCGCCGCCGCTAGCACGATCCTCGACATGCTCGAGGCCGACGGCGAGGCTCTCGTCACCGAGCTCCACGAAAAGGCCGACTACATGCGTAAAGGCCTCACCGATGTTGGATTCGACCTCGGGGATAGCAACACGCACATCATGCCAGTCATGATTCGCGACGAGACAAAGGCCATGCTCATGCACGTGGCGCTTCTCGAAGAGGGTGTCCTGATGGTGCCGATCATGTACCCCGCCGTGAAACCGGGAGAAGAGCGACTCCGCCTCAACGTCACCCGCGGCCACACCTACGAAGACATGGACAAGGCGCTCGAGCTGCTGAAGCGCTTCGGCGAGTCGTTTTCCCTGATCGGGGAGCAAGCCGCCGACGTGGCCGAGGGCTAGGC
>CAXMND010000021.1:0-17457 GCA_964194675.1 uncultured Coxiellaceae bacterium
TTTTCGCACATCGATTGGATGTGGGATTCGGCGGACGCTCGGTCGTCGCCCTGGAGCTCCAGCTCGATGAGCTTGCCGACGCGCGCGGACTTCACTTCTTCGAAACCAAGCGAGCTGAGCGAGCGACGAACTGCATCGCCCTGTGGATCGAGGACCTCGCGCTTTAGCGTCACGTAGATGTTGGCCTTCATGCTGTCTCCAAACCGAGGTTCTTCGCGATACGGGGGAGTGGGTCGCTCATGTCCGGCTCGAACGCAACCCCGCGGACCTCGTCACAAGCCTGGATGTATCGGCGCGACGCTTCGACGCGAATGTCATCGGGAATCGTCGGAACCGGGCTGTCGCCCTTGTAGCCGTTATCCACGAGCCAGCGGCGGACATACTCCTTGTCGAAGCTCTCGGGGTCCTCGCCGGCTTTGAAGCGCGCCTGATAGCTATTCGCGTACCAAAAACGCGACGAATCGGGGGTGTGGATCTCGTCGATGATGACGATCTTGCCTTCGGGCGTCTTGCCGAACTCGTACTTCGTGTCGACGAGGATCAGACCACGCTCGGCACAGACCTTCTGCCCGTGCGCAAATAACGCCATCGCGCGGTCGGCTGCTTCGTCGAAATCGGCCTCGCTGATCCGGCCCGCGGCGAGGATTTCTCTACGCGAGACCGACACGTCGTGGTCGCCTTTTTCGGCCTTAGTGCTCGGGGTGAGGATCGGATCCGGGAGTTTTTGGTGCTTCTTCAGACCGTCAGGTAGCTCGTGACCGCAAAACACGCGAGTCCCCTCACTGTAATGCGTCCAAATGCTCGTGGACGTCACGCCGGTGATGTAGGCGCGAACGACCATCTCGACCGGAAGCGGCTCGCATTCGATTCCGACCATGACGTTCGGGTCGGGCACACCGAGGACGTGACTCGGCGCAATGCCCTCGGTCTCGTTGAACCACCAGGCGGCCAGCGAATTGAGCACCTGACCTTTGTAGGGGAGCGTCCCGAGCACGCGGTCGAACGCGCTGATACGGTCTGTCACGATGATCGTGCGCCTGCCGTCCTTGGTGTAGTTGTCGCGGACCTTGCCTTCATACCGATGCCCGAGGGATTCGAAGTTCGTCCCGTCGAGGGTTCTCGAAAGTCCCTCCCGTAGGATCTCTGTCGATACGACCATCTCACGCTCCTCCCAACACGCGATCGATGATGGTGTCGACGTGCGCTAGGGCGCGGTCCAAATCGAACTCTCCGCCGATCTCTTCGGCAGTGAGATGCTTCCCGATCTGGGCATCGGCTTGCAGGAGCTCGCGGAACTCGCCCTGTCCTTCGAATGCCTTCATGGCGTTGCGCTGGACGAGGACGTACGCGTCTTGCCGCCCGAGACCCTTATCGACGAGGGCCAAGAGGATGCCTTCACTAGCCCAAAGCCCTCCCGTCTGATCCAGGTTTCGCCGAAGCTGCTCCGGGTACACGACCAGATCGGCGACCACACCCCGGACCCGCTCGAGCATGAAGCCCAAGGTCGCGGTTGCATCGGGCAGGATCATCCGTTCGACTGACGAATGACTGATGTCACGCTCGTGCCAGAGCGCTACGTTTTCGAGGCCAGGCACGACGGCAGCCCGCACCACTCGCCCAAGGCCGGACAAGTTTTCAGTCAGTACCGGATTTCGCTTGTGCGGCATCGCACTCGATCCCTTTTGGCCCTTCTTGAAATGCTCTTCGGCCTCGCCAACTTCGGTCCGCTGCCAATGGCGAACGTTCGTGGAAAAGCGTTCGATGCCCGCTGCAATGACGCCCAACGCCGCAACGTATGCCGCATGGCGATCGCGGGCGACGACCTGCGTCGAGGCGGTCTCCGGGCGGAGGCCAAGTGAATCGAGCGCCTCGGCTTCAATGGCGGGAGTGAGGTACGCGTAGGTCCCGACGGCGCCTGCGATCTTTCCGATGGCGATCTCTTCGCGCGCCACCGCAAGCCGAGCCCGCCCTCGGTGAAGCTCGGCGTAGTGCCCTGCCAGGATGAGACCAAAGGTAACCGGCTGGGCATGAGTCCCGTGTGAGCGCCCGATCGCGGGGGTCTTTCGATGCTCCTCGATGCGGCCGCGGAGGGCCTCGAGAACGGCGTCCATACGGACGACGAGCATGTCGGTCGCTTCGACCAACAAGAGCGCGAGTGCCGAATCGAGCACGTCCGACGACGTCATTCCGCGATGCAACCAGCGCGCGGGCTCTCCCGCCAACTCCTCAACGTGGGTCAAGAACGCGATGACGTCATGCCGCGTGACCTTCTCGATCTCGTCGATCGCGGCGGGGTCCAGCTGGTCCCGAAAAGCGCCGACCTGGTCGGCTGTTCCCGCGGGCACGACGCCGGCGTTCTCCATAGCGCGGCAGGCGGCGATCTCGACGTCAAACCATGCCTCGTACTTGCGCTTCGAGGACCAAAGATCCTGGAAATCGGCGGGTGTGTAGCGGGGAATCATCTCGGCGCGCCGAAGCTAGCAGACCCCACTACCCGATTCCAACCAAACCATTGGCGATCCCCGCTAAATGCGGGACTGCAGCGCCAAACATCGATGCGCTCTCCGAGCTGGCGTTCCCTTGCAAGCTCCGTTTGTAAACACCTTGCGCGATCGCGGCCAAACGAAAGAGGGAAAATGCTTTGTAGTAGGCGAGGTCGGGCACGCCTGGTCGCCCGGTGAGCTCGCAGTAGCGTGCCACGAACGCCTCTTCCTCCGGGATGCCGCTCGTCTGGAAGTCTACGCCCAAGAGGCCGCCGATCCTCGGCAGCGCAACATCGTACAGCATGCAAATGTAGGCCAAATCCGAAAGCGGATGACCGAGCGTAGAGAGCTCCCAGTCGATGACTGCCAGAGCACGGGGTTCCGTTGGGTGGAAGATGATGTTGTCGAGCCGATAGTCGCCGTGGACGAGGGTGGTAGCGTCAACAGCGGGAATGTTGGCCAACAGCCATTCGATCAGTCGATTCATGGCCTCGACATCGGCGGTCTGCGAAGCGATGTACTGCTTCGTCCACCGCTTCACCTGCCTTTCGACGTACCCGCCATGACGGCCGAACTCGGCAAGCCCCGTCTTCTCCAAATCCGCGCTGTGAATCGCGGCGAGCACTCGAATCAACTCTTCGTAGATCGCGCTCCGCTCGTCGGCACTAAGATCGTTTAGCTGCGCTTCCCAGAATATTCGTCCTTGTACGAATTCCATCACGAAAAACGCGGTCCCTATCACGGCGTCGTCCTCACAAAGGGCATGCATTTTGGCGGTCGGAACGTCCGTCCCGTCGAGCGCCCGCATCACGGTGAACTCCCGGTCGACAGCGTGCGCGGACTGGAGGAGCTTGCCTGGAGGCTTCTTTCGAAGGACATATTGTCTCTCGCGATCGGCGAGCCAATAGGTTGGATTGGATTGACCGCCCTTGAACTGATGCACCTGCAACGAGCCCGTGTACCCATCGACGTGCTCCGCGAGCCAGGTGTCGAGACGCGCTTCGTCGAATCGATGGGCCTCGCGAACGGGTCCGGTGTTCTCGGGGGGCGTCGGCGGCATCAGTCCTCGCTTTGTCGAGGTTCGGAGCCTATCATGCCCAGCTCCAACCGGAGGCTCTCGATGGATTTCAGTACTGCGCCCGAGCTCGATGACCTTCTGGAGCGCGCAAGCGACTTCATGGACAGAGAGGTCTATCCGCTCGAAAGCACGATGCGCGAATCTTTCGAGGGGGTTTTGCCCGAGGCAAACGAAGCGAGGGAGCGCTGCAAGTCCGCCGGCCTTTGGGCGCCGCAAATGTCCTCCGAGTATGGCGGCATGGGGCTCGCGTTCCTTCCGCACGCCCACATGAGCGAAGTGCTTGGTCGCAGTCCTCTCGGACACTACATTTTTGGCTGCCAGGCGCCCGACGCCGGGAATATGGAAATCCTCCACAAGTTTGGCAGCGAAGAACAGAAGGAACGCTGGCTCCGTCCGTTGGCCGCCGGGCAGATCCGAAGCTGCTTTTCCATGACCGAACCCGATCGCGCCGGATCCAACCCCACCTGGCTCGACACGGCGGCCGTGCGAGAAGGGGACGACTACATCATCAATGGGAGAAAGTGGTTCACGACTGGCGGTCACTTGGCCGATGTGGCTATCGTCATGGCGGTCACCAATCCCGACGCCGCGCCTCACATGCGGGCAAGTCAGATCATCGTGCCCACTAGTAGTCCCGGCTTCCACCACATTCGCCGTCTCTCGGTGATGGGGGAACAGGGCTACGGATGGAGCAGCCATTCCGAGGTCGCGTACGAGGGCTGCCGTGTGCCCGTCGGCAACCTCCTCGGTCAAGAAGGGTTCGGCTTCATGATCGCCCAAGAGCGCCTCGGTCCGGGCCGAATTCACCACTGCATGCGCTGGCTCGGGATCTGCGAGCGCGCGTTCGACCTCATGTGTGGCAGAGCGGCACGGCGGATGGTGGCCCCAGACAGGCCGCTCGGCTCGAAGCAGGCGGTCCAGCATTGGATTGCTGAGAGCCGCGCCGAGATCGACGCCTCACGCTTGATGGTTTATCACGCGGCTTGGAAGATCGACCGTGACGGCGCACGGGCTACGCGCAGCGAGATCTCGTCGATCAAATTCTTCGTGGCCGGGGTTCTCCAACGCGTGCTCGACCGGGCGATCCAGGTGCACGGGGCGCTCGGAATGACCGACGATACCCCCCTTGCGTGGTTCTTTCGACACGAGCGGGCCGCTCGGATCTACGACGGGCCTGACGAGGTTCACAAGTCCGCCCTGGCCCGCACCATCCTGAAGAAGTACGGCATTGAGCTAGGGTCCCAAGGGAGCTAGGTTCATTCTCGTGAGGTGGGTTCACATCCCTCGATCGAGCTTTCGCGCCTTCATCATCGCCAGCGTGCTCTTGTGCACGGCGCAGGTGACGCTTGGCCAGAAGCCGAGCACGACGGGCTACCGGCCAGCCCCCAGCGCCAACAAACCCAGCGATGTTCAGCCACTCCCGCTCGAAGCGCCGTCAGGCAGCGAGGTGGTCGTCATCGGGATCGATCGCACAGTCGAGCTCGGGCTCGCAGCGCTCGTTCGGCGAGCAATCAAAACACACCCCGATGCCGTCGCCATCGTCGTCGACATCAACACATTGGGCGGGCGCGTCGATGCAGCGATTCAAATCCGGGACGCCCTATTAGATGCCGGGCCGCGGACGGTGGCCTACATCCATCCCCGCGCGATCAGCGCGGGAGCACTGATCGCACTGGCATGTGACAACATCCTGATGAGCTCCGGCGCGACGATCGGTGCCGCAACGCCGGTTCAAGCGGGTGCCGGCGGACAGATGGAAGCCGTCGGCGAGAAGATGGTGTCGTACATGCGCGCCGAGATGCGCGCGACAGCCGAAGCAAACGGGCGTCGCGGCGACATCGCCGAGGCGATGGTCGATCGCGACGTCGTCATCAAAGGCGTCGTCAAAGAGGGCAAACTCCTGACCCTCGACACCGACCGGGCGATCAAGCTCGGGATCGCCGACGGCGAGGCGGCTAATCTCGACGCCGTCATGGAGGCGCTGACGCTCCAAGACCCAAAGATCGACCGCGTCGAGCCCAACTGGGGCGAAGAAATCGCACGCTGGTTGACCGAGCCCACCGTGAGCGGCTTGCTACTTTCGATCGGCATGCTGGGTCTCATGATCGCGTTCTACACGCGTAGCGTCGGGCCCTTCACCATCGCGGGCTTCCTGGCGCTCGTGCTGTTCTTCGGCGGGCACGCGGTGGTCCATCTCGTCGGGTGGGAAGAGGCACTCCTCTTCATTGCCGGCGTCGTGCTGGTGGTCGTCGAGATCTTCTTCGTGCCTGGCCTCGGTGTCCCGGGCGTGCTCGGTTTGATCTTCGTCATCGCGTCACTGGTGCTCGCCCTGATCGGCATACCGATCGACGTGTCTTTCGAGACCGGTGTGCTTACCGACGCGATGACCCGCGTCATGGTGTCGCTATTGGGCTCGTTCGTTCTCGCACTGGTGCTCGGGCGTCTGTTGTCACGCACGGCGATGGGGCAAGCCCTCGTCCTGCAAGAAGCCGAAACCGGCTTTCTTTCTGCCCCCACGGCATCGGATCTCGTCGGACAAACCGGTGAGGCCCTCACAGACCTTCGCCCCGCAGGCAAGGTCACGATCGAGGGGCAGCGTCACGAGGCGACCAGCGAGCGTGAATTCATCGCACGAGGCTCCCGCGTTCGGGTGATCGGCAGGGACGGGCCGGCGCTCGTCGTGCGTCCCGAGGAGGAGTCGTGACCGCGGTTGCGATCGTTGCCGTTCTGGTGCTCGGGTTACTGCTGCTGCTCGCGGAGGTCGCTATCGTCCCCGGGTTTGGCGTGGCAGGAGTGCTAGGAATGCTCGCCCTGGCTGCCGGAGCACTTGCTGCGTGGACGGAGCTCGGCCCGTTTTGGGGAACGGTCACGGGTGCAGTTTCGATCATGGCGGCCGGAGTGATGCTCTACGTAATCCCCAAAAGCAAAGCCGGGCGCCGAATGGTCCTCGAGCACAGTCAAGCGGAGGCTGTGTCTCAACAAGATCGCAGCGACCTCGTAGGACGTCGCGGCATCACAGTCACTCCCCTTCGGCCCATCGGTCGTGTTCGCTTCGGACACGACGAAGTCGACGTCATGACCGAAGGCGAATATATCGAGCCTAATCAAGAAGTCGAAGTCATGACAGCGGAAGGCCCACGCATCGTCGTGCGCATCCCAGATACAACGTAGGAAGGAAATCTCATGTTCCCAGTAGTCGGCCTCGTTTTCGTTTCAGTCATCATTCTGTTCTTCTTGTTCGTATGGGTCATCCCGGTGCGGCTCTTGATCGCGGCATGGTCGAGCGGCGCCTGGGTCGGGCCGGGCGAGCTGATCGGTATGCGGCTCCGTCGTGTGACTCCGAGCAAGGTGGTCAATCCCCGCATCGCCGCCGTGAAAGCGGGCCTCAGCGTCGAGACCAACACATTGGAGTCTCACTACTTGGCGGGAGGAAACGTCGAGCGTGTCGTCACCGCGTTGATCAGCGCCGACAAGGCCGGCATCAAGCTCGGCTTTCAACAAGCCGCCGCAATCGACCTCGCAGGTCGTGATGTGCTCGACGCGGTGCAGACCAGCGTCAATCCGCGCGTCATTACGACGCCCAAGATCACCGCAGTGGCCAAGGACGGCATTCAGCTGTTGGTGGTGACCCGGATCACGGTACGGTCCAACATCGATCGATTGGTCGGCGGCGCGACTGAAGAAACAGTCGTCGCCCGCGTTGGCGAAGGCATCGTCTCGACGATCGGCTCGGCGCAAAACTACGCAGAGGTTCTCGAGAACCCCGACGCGATTTCGAAGAACGTGCTCGAGCGCGGCCTCGACAGCGGCACCGCATTCAACATCCTTTCGATCGATATCGCAGATGTCGATGTCGGCACCAACATCGGCGCGAAGCTGATGACCGAGCAGGCGGAGGCAGACAAGCAGGTTGCGCAAGCACGCGCTGAGGGTCGAAGAGCCCTCGCCGTCGCGGCCGAGCAGGAGATGCGGGCCAAGGTCGAGGACAAACGGGCCCAACTCGTCGAAGCCGAAGCGAAGATCCCCGCTGCCATGGCCGAGGCGCTCAAGGAAGGCAACCTCGGGGTCATGGACTACTTCAACCTACGCAACGTCGCGGCCGACACCAACATGAGGGACGCGATCAGCAAGTCGACCGAAGGTCCGGACGATGAGAACCAGCCCTAAGCCACCGCTTCCGTTGGGCGCGATGCTCGCGCGACCGCAGCAATTCGTTGCACGATTGGTGCTTGCGGAGTTGCTCGCCAAGCGTGGCGCGGGGCCTTTGGAACGGAAAGCGCTCCTCTACAGGAAGCGACCCAAGCGCTGAAAGCCGATGGAGGAGCTCCTCAAAGACTGGATCGGGCCGATCGCGGTGCTGGTCTACATCCTCTATCCGCTGCTGAAACGCTGGCTCGAACGGCGAAAGAGGAAGAGCGAGCAGCGTTCCACGTCTCGAGGGGCCCCTGAGCCGCGCGCACCCTCGACAGCTTCGCGGCCAGAGCCCCCGGCTACTCCTCGACCGACAGCGATACCCCGCCCGCCCGAAGTCGACATCGTCGCGTCAGCGCAGGCACAGGCAGGTCGGCTTCGGGACCACGCAACCATCCTGCTTCGGCGCACCGAAGCGAACCCTCGTTTGGCGCGGTTGGCCCCGGCGCTCCGCGACGATCTCCTAGGCCGTTTGGCAACAATCGACCGGGCTCTCGCAGGCAAGCCTACGGTGTCGACCGTCATGCAGGACACCACCGTGATTCAAGGCCTCGAGGAGCTGCTGCGCTATCTCGACTCGATGGCGAAGCAGCGGCTAGGCAGCTCCGCCTCGATGTTGGGCGATGCCGACGCGATGGCGGACGCTTGCTACGCGCCCATCCTCGAGTTCGCGCGCTCGCACGGCCTCGACCTGCGAACGAGCACCCCGGTGGCTGTGACCGGCGACTGGGCCTCGTCGATCGTTCCGCGTTTTGCGTCGACCCGCGTGGCTCCGCTGCGCCTCCCGAGGGGTTTTGGTCGCAGCATTTGGGCGTGGCCGGCGATCGCCCACGAGGTCGCGCATGACCTCTACTACAGCGTCAACGGTCTCGAGGCAGATCTTCATGCCCGCCTCGGCCTGCCGCAAGGCGTTCCGGCGCCGAGCTCCGAGCGCGAGATCGACCCAGGGTGGCTTCGCCAGCTTTTCGGCGCATGGCTCTCGGAGGTATTCGCCGACACGATGGGCACGCTCATGCTCGGCCCCGCGTACGTCGAAACCATGCGGCGACGCTTCCGAAATCCCAGCTCTGCGCAGCGGACCGCTGCGATCTTCGCGAGCCAAGGCTGGATCGACGAGCACCCTCCGGCACGGCTGCGCCTCTACATGGCGACTCGCGTCTTGCACCACCTCGGCCGCCACGCGGAAGCCGACTCTCTCTGGGAGCAGTGGAACGCCGAGCACGCCGAGGTCAGCTTCTACTACCTGCCGCTCGGCGGCCAGTGGGTGGGTCTAGCCGACGAGTCGTTGCATTCCCTTGCCGACTCGGTGGTCGACGTTCTCCTCGAGCAGTCGTGGCCGGAACTGGCCGACTACCGACTGATGAATATCCCTGGGCTCGCGTACTTGCACGGAGAGCACGCCGCGGTTGAGAGATTGGGCATGGACCTGGCGCGTGGAAAGACCGTTCGAGGGGACGCTCGTTGGATCATGGCGGCCGCGGTCCTGGCCGCAGCAGAGCAGCCTACCCTGTACGATCAGATCCTCGAGGCGGCCCGCCTTTCGATCATCGGGATTGGAACCGAAGAACGACGCGCCAAAGCCCCCGAGGTACGACGACGCGCAGCAGGCGCGATGGCCAAGACCCTCATCGCCTCGCTGCGTCAGCCGGGCTCAATTCGCGAGGCAATTATTCTAGGCGAAGCGATTCGCCCCTATCATCATCCCAGGTGGCGCTGAGCCCTCCTAGACAACGACCCCGAGTTGCCGAAATCACGGTTCGCTAGTCGGAGCCGACGACAACCGCACGCGCGGCGAACGGGTCCAAGAACGGGCTCTTGCGGAGCTCGGACACTTCCTTGGCGGTGTAGCGCGGAGTGGGCGCCTTTCCGGTGAATCGCCGGAAGACCCAGTTCATGAGCGCGGCGAGCCGTTCGTTGGACAATGGAGCGTGCGCCACACCTGGGACTCGAATGAAATAGGCGCGTGCGCCGGACTTGCTCACCAGCTCAGCCATATTGTGGAGCGACGGCACCGTGGCTGAGCCTGACCCGCTCACTTGGTGACAACCCGCGCAGTTGAGAATGAAGTCGTGCTCTTCGAAGGCGTCCGCAGACACGCTCGAGGCGGCCAGCGAAAACACGAGCGCGGCGATGAGCGACTTCATTTCTCGGGTTGCGGCTCCTTGGCGACCTTCACCACCAGCGCCGTCGAGCAGCTGTAGGTTTGTAGCTTTGCGCCGCCACACCAGTTGATGTCGTTGTTGCGGTACCAGTGATAGAGCGGCCGCTCTCCTTCGTTACGGTTGCACAGGCACCGTCCGCAAATCGTTTTACCGCAGCAGTCGTTGTACGAAATGATGTAGTCTTTCCCGTCTTTCGGATTACGGCAGGTGCCTATCCAAGTGACCGGCGACATCTCGGTTCCCGGTGGGCACGCCGTATGGGACCCGCCGCAACAGGTGCAAAGGAACCCATCGATCGCGCAGTGTCGCCAGTACTCGCAGCGTGACGGATCGCCCTCGGGTCCGGCGATCCCGTCGGGTGAGGCAGCCCGCTCGGCTGCGCGTGCCACGGGTAGCAAGGGAACCGCGGCGCTCCCCACCAATACGGCCCCCAAGCGAGCGATCCAGCTTCGTCGCGACAGACGCCGCGCCGACTCCCGGGTAACTCCCTCGAACCAACCATCGAGTCGACTCATTTGGCTTTCTCCTCAAAATAGTCCTGGATGGACGCGACTCCATGGCGTTGCGCCTCAAACAAGCTCTCGAGATGCTCACGTGTATTGACCAGGCCTTGTGCGGCGACGACGCCCTGCCTGTCGATCAGTACGGCATATGGAAGCTTGCCGACGCCATAGGTCATACCGAGCTCGGTGGACAAGACGTACGGGATTTCCGCAGGCGCCTCGGCTTCGGCAAAAGAGACGTGCTCCTCGAGGTCCCCGTCGCTCGCCAACACCACCCGCACCCGGGGCACCTCCGCGCGAGCGACCCGTTCGACCGTGGGAAGAAGAGTCTTGCAAACCGGACAAGTCGGGGAGAGAAAGAAGAGGAGAGTCTGGGTGTCGTCCTTCGAGGTTCCGCCGATTCGTACGAGACGGTTCTGGAGATCGGTGAGGACCATTTCAGGAGCAGGCACGCCGACCTTGATCTTGGCGCGCGGTGATAGCGCACCGGCTGGGGCGATGCGTTCGTGGAGCAAACCGATCTGACGGGTGAGTGCGAACACGGTCACAGCGAGGCCCGCGACGATCAGCCAAAGAACGACATTCGAGACGACGAGTGCATCGATCATCGGTGGCCTCCCTGAAGCCTTGCGGTCTCGCTCAACCGCCAGAACGAAATCCACAGAATGGTCGTCACCGCAACGCCCACGATGACGCTGAAGGCGTCCATCCACACGAGGGGCCGAGCGCCCACAGGCAGGGAAACGATGGCGGCCGCCCCGATGAGCAGTGCGTTCCGGGCCACTAAGGCTCCGCTCAGGGGAACACCGGCCGCCGGCCCGAAGCAACCGCAGTCGATCTCGCTGCGCCCACGGGCGAGATTGATCGCGATCGCAACACTATAGAGGACGAGCATGGCCACGGCTCCGAGGGCGGCCCATCGGTAGAGGGGTAGCAAGAGCGAAACCGCAACAGCCACCTCGGCGACTGGCAATGCCCTCGCCGCCGCCCCGCCCAGCCAAGGCGGAAGCAATCGGTAGGCCTCGAGCGTCGCGGCGAAACGACGCAAATCGGACGCCTTGTGCCACGCGGCCGTCGCGAAAAGAACCGCGAGCAGGCAACGAAGAGACACTGAAACGACCGGATCGATCATGGCACCACCAACAATACGCCTGAGAGCCCCACCTCTTCGAGGTCGCGAAGATGCTTGCCGCTCGTAGCGTCAAGAACGCCGACGGCGCCCAGCTCGGCATGTCGCGCGAATAGAAGGGGCTGGTCGTCCTGGGTAACCGCGATGCTATGAACGCCTGCGTTCGGAAGGAGCGTCCGGAGCAACCAGTCGACGAAACCCCCAGCTTCGAATCCTGCCTGAGGACGAATGAAGGCCACGAGCACATTGGGCATCGAGAAGCTCGCTACCTTCTTCTTTGTGGAGGCGTCCCAGACCCAAACCTCGGTGCCCGGATCTTTGTGCGAGCCCGGTCCACCCTTGTGCACGATCGAGAAGAGACGCTTGGTGGGTCGATGATAGGCAAGGTATTGGCCTCCGCCTGCGCGCCACTCCCTCTCGCGCTCCTTATCGGTGAAAAGCGACCAAGGTGCAGCGGGTGCGGGCGCATCACCGGAATAGTCGATTTCGTAGAGCTGACCTCCAAACGTCGTGTACAGCCAGCTCGAACCGTTTCGAGTGCCCTTCTCAGAAACCGGGTCGGCCACGACATCAAAAAACGGTTCGCTTCTCGCGATTCGATCGAGCTCGCCCTGCTCCGTCAGCATGACGGTCACCGCCGTACCGTTCCCGCAAAGCATCCCGAAGCGCTGGGGACCCGCCGGATACACGCCCGCGCACCCTGCTGTTTGAATCTCGCCTACCAACTTTCGTTCCACGAGGTCGACGACGGATACCGAGCTCCCCGGCGACTGGTTGAGGAGGACGAGAAAGCGTTCTCCGTCGAGCATCCCCAGGAGGGCGATGCCAGTGCCGGTGTCCGCCGCGCGTGGGGGGAGCTCGATTTCGCCCTTCACTTCCAAGGTGCGGGCGTCATAAATGAAGACGAAGTCTTTGCGCTCACCGTGGTGCCCGCGCGTGTAAATGGTATCGACGTTGTAGATCTCGCTACGCGTCTTCGACCACTGGGGCGCCTTGGGGGTGATCGTCATCCCGCTGTCGATCAACCCCAACATGTTACCGGTATCTCCATCGAATAGGGCGGTTCGCCGTAGCGCTCGATCTGGAACCCAAACCCAGTGATCTCCGACCGCCTCAGGCAGCGTGGCAACTTGTCCGCGTTCGTCCGGCGCAATATCCGCCTGCGCGGTCGATACTAAGGAGAGCAGCAGCGCGGTGAGCCAGACCGGTCTCCAAGCCGTAACCCCAGAGGTCATTGGGCGGTGGTACCCTATCCGACCCGCTCTTGGCAATGGGCGTGGAAGCGAACGTGCGGGCCTACCGTCCGCGCTTCGCGGTGCTAGATATCGAGCCCATGTCCCTAGCCGGTTTTCACCCCGCCCTGGCTGCCTGGTTCGACCGCAGGTTCGGCGAGCCCACGCCGCCACAGGTAGAAGGTTGGCCGGCGATTCGCGAGGGAAAGCACACGCTGATCGCGTCGCCCACCGGATCGGGAAAGACCCTTGCAGCGTTCCTCTGCGCGATCGACGATCTCGTCCGTCAGGGTCTCGAAGAAGGATTACCCGATCGGGTGCAAATCCTCTACGTGTCTCCGCTCAAGGCCCTGAGCAACGACATCGAGCGCAACCTCCAGGCCCCGCTCGAGGGGATTCGCGACAGGCTCGAGGAGATGGGTTACGGCGACGTCGACATTCGGACGGCCGTGCGCACGGGAGACACTCCGTCACACATGAGAACGAAGATGGTGAAGTCTCCACCGCACATCTTCGTGACGACACCGGAATCTCTCTACATCTTGCTCACCAGTGAAGGTGGGCGACGGATGTTGTCAGATGTGAAGACGGTCATCGTCGATGAGATTCATGCGGTCGTCACCAACAAGCGTGGGGCCCACCTGTCTCTATCGCTCGAGCGGCTCGATGAATTAGTCGGGCGCGACATCATCCGCATCGGCCTGTCGGCAACGCAAAACCCCATCGAACAGGTGGCGCACTTCCTGGTCGGCGCAAAAGAGGGAGCCTCCGAGGACGAGCCCGCGTGCCGCATCGTGGATGTCGGGCACCAAAGGGAGATGGACGTGGCCGTCGAGGTGCCCGGCTCACCTCTCGAGACAGTGATGTCTCTCGAGGTATGGGATGAAATCTACCAACGGCTGGCTGTGCTCGTCGAAGCGCACACCACGACGGTGATCTTCGTCAACACGAGGCGGCTCGCCGAACGGGTGACCCGACACCTGGCAGAGCTGCTCGGCGAAGACGCTGTGACCTCGCACCACGGCAGCCTTGCGCGCGGACACCGATTGGAAGCCGAGCGACGGCTGAAGTCCGGAGACCTCCGAGCCATCGTGGCGACGGCGTCACTCGAGCTCGGGATCGACGTGGGCGACATAGACCTCGTCTGCCAACTTGGCTCGCCCCACTCGGTGGCAACGTTCCTGCAACGCGTGGGTCGCTCCGGCCACTGGCACGGCGGAACACCCAAAGGCCGGCTGTTTCCGCTGAGTCGGGACGACCTCGTCGAGTGCGCCGCGCTCATGCGTTGCGTGCGACGCGGCGAGCTCGATCGCATCGAGATTCCCGAAGGCCCACTCGACATCCTGGCGCAGCAGATCGTCGCCTGCGCGGCCGCCAAACAGGAATGGAGCGAGGAAGTGCTGTTCGCAATGATCCGGCGCGCCTGGCCCTACCGCAACCTCGACGAAGAGAGCTTTGCGCAAGTGGTTCACCTGCTGTCCGAGGGCTTCGCGACGAGCCGTGGCCGACGAGGGGCTTTTCTGCACCACGACGAAGTGAACCGACGGATTCGTCCGCGACGAAGCGCGCGGCTCACTGCGATCACCAACGGAGGAGCGATCCCCGATACGTTCGACTACGAAGTACGGCTGGAGCCCGAGGGTCTTCGAGTCGGTACGTTGAACGAGGACTTTGCCATCGAGAGCATGGCGGGCGATATCTTCCAGTTGGGCAACACTTCGTACGAGATTCTGCGGGTCGAGCCGGGCCTGGTTCGGGTCGCCGACGCGCGTGGGAAACCACCGAGCCTTCCGTTTTGGCTGGGCGAGGCGCCTTCCCGGGCCAATCTCCTGTCGATCTCGGTCAACGCCATCCGGGAGGGCGTCGAAGCGCGCAATCACGACCTCGCCACCGTCGTCGACTGGCTGCGGAAAGAAACCATGGTTGGCGAATCCGCCGCGACACAGGTTGCCGAGTACTTGGTGGCCTCGCGCGCGGCCCTCAGTGCCATGCCGACCCGCGACACGATCATCCTCGAGCGCTTTTTCGACGAAACCGGTGCGATGCACCTCGTGGTCCACGCGCCCTTCGGCAGTCGCATCAATCGCGCCTGGGGGCTCTCGCTCCGGAAGCGCTTCTGTCGGAGCTTCAACGTCGAGCTTCAAGCGGCGGCAACCGAAGACGCGATCGTGCTTTCACTCGGACCGACTCACAGCTTCCCTCTAGAAGACGTATTTCGCTTCCTGCGCGCCGACAACGCGCGTGATGTTTTGATTCAGGCCATGCTCGACGCGCCGATGTTCCAGACCCGCTGGCGTTGGAATGCGACCCGCGCATTGGCGATTCTGCGATTCCGTGGCGGCAAGAAGGTACCGCCGCCTTTCCAGCGGATGCAGGCCGACGACCTGCTGGGTTTGTGCTTCCCCGACCAGGTGGCTTGCCTCGAGAACGTCGCCGGGGATCGAGAAATCCCAGACCACCCCCTAGTCCGACAAACGATCGAGGACTGTCTTCACGAGGCGATGGATATCGAAGGCCTCGAGGCGCTTCTTCAGCGATTGCAGGCTGGGGAGGTCACCCTGCTGGCCCGGGATCTCACCGAGCCCTCGCCGCTTGCCCAAGAGATCCTCAATGCGAATCCCTACGCGTTCCTCGACGATGCCCCACTCGAAGAGCGACGCACGCAAGCCGTGATGTCGCGTCGCTGGCTCGATCCTTCACAGGCATCGGATCTCGGAGCGCTCGATCGAGAAGCAATCGACCGCGTGCGAAGTGAAGCATGGCCCGAGCCTCGTGACGCCGAGGAAATGCACGACGCGCTCTTGATGCACAACTGCATCACCGACGACGAAGCGGGCACGGGCGAGTGGCACGACTGGCTCCACGAACTCGAAACCGCGGGTCGAGTAACCCGCTTCACTTTGGCGGAGCGGACCTTGTGGACCGCGGCCGAGCGACTTCCTTTGGTCCGGGCCGCGTGGCCCGAGGGGAGCACTCCGAGCGAAGTGATGGTTCCGGAGAGGCACCGCCGCGAAGACTGGGATCGTCAGGACGCGGCTCGCGAGATCGTGCGGGGGCGTCTCCAAGGATCCGGTCCGGTTACGGCGAACTCAATCTCGAGGGTGCTACGACTCGACCCTGCGCTGGTCGACGCCGCCCTCGCGGCACTCGAAGGCGAGGGCTTCGTGCTTCGCGGCACGTTCTCGCCGGAATCAACCGACACCGAATGGTGCGAACGCGGGCTTCTCGCACGAATCCACCGCTACACGCTCAACCGGCTCCGCAAAGAGATCGAAGCGGTCACCGCGGCCGACTTCATGCGCTTCCTTTTGGCGTGGCAGCACGCGGCCCCGGACACTCGGATGGAGGGGCCGGAAGGGCTCGCTTCGCTCGTCGAGCAGCTCGAAGGGCTCGAAGCAGGCGCCGCCGCCTGGGAGTCGGACATCTTGCCGGTACGGATGGAAGGCTACGACCCGAGCTGGCTCGACAACCTGTGCATCTCGGGCCGAGTTACATGGAGCCGTCGAACGCCACCGACAGGACGCGCATCGAGCCCCATGAAGACCAGCCCGATCGCGTTTTCCCATCGAGAGCATGCGCGCACCTGGCGCTTTCGTCCGGTAAGCGAAGAGCCCGCGTCGAGCAACGCGACGATCACACTCGAGACCATGCGGCAATTGGGCGCCAGTTTTTTCGATGACATCGTGCAGGGCGCAGGGCTGCTTCCAACGCAAACCGAAGAAGCACTGGGCGAGCTGGTCTCCCTTGGGCTCGTCACTGCAGATGGCTTCACGGGGCTCCGAGCGCTATTGGCGCCGGATCCCAAACGGCCGCGACGGGGACGACGTTCGGCCGCGGCCTACAGCATGGAAGCCGCCGGGCGATGGACCGTATTGCCCGATGCACCCGAAGAGCACGACGTAGAAAGCGTCGCCTGGACTCTTCTGCGGCGCTGGGGGGTCGTGTTTCGGCGGGTTCTCGATCGGGAAGGCGATCTGCCTCCGTGGTACGAGATCCTGCGCGTGTACCGTCGCCTCGAAGCCCAGGGTCGCATCCGAGGCGGCAGGTTCGTGGCAGGGTTCGCAGGCGAGCAGTACGCGCTTCCCGAAGCCGTCACCGCTCTGCGCAAATCTCGCCGCAAATCGAAATCCGGCGAGCTGACATCGATCAGCGCTGCGGACCCTCTCAACCTGGTTGGCATTTTGACGCCAGGAAACCGAGTCCCGTCCACACCCAAGAACCGGATTCTCTTCCGCGACGGCGTTCCGATCGCATTCCACGAAGGAAGTGAAACGCACTTCTTGGAAGACCCCGATGACCAGCGCTGGGCGCTTACCCAGGCGCTTCGCCGTCAGCCCGTTCCGCGTTCCATCCAGGCCTATTTGGGAAGCCGCCCTTAGCAACTGATGCGCGCGCTCCGGTCCGAAGATTGGTGGTCGGTGTGGTTGGGGTTCGCGATCATCGCACTGGTCGCGGCTGGTTGGGTGACAGCAGTGCCGAAAGCGGCTCCCTGGTCGACGCACCTAGACGACGCCTGGACGGGCTCGCCAGGAAATCTGCTTCTTTTCGGCGGAATGCTGGTCGGAATCACCGCCGTCGCGGTCCACGCAACAGGCCACGATCTACGGCGTTACATCCCCGGGGCGCTGGTCGTTTTCCTCTTCGCGTGGTTCGCTCAAGTGATCGGCGCGCAGGCCGCG
>CAXMND010000022.1:0-42205 GCA_964194675.1 uncultured Coxiellaceae bacterium
GATCGTATACCGCGCCGCAGAGGGTTCCATGAGCAAGGTGTTGATCATCGGGGCGGGCGGTGTTGGCAGCGTGGTCACGCACAAATGCGGTGACGACCCGAACACGTTTTCGGAGATTGTCGTCGCGAGCCGCACACTCGCGCGGTGCGAAAAGATTCAGAAACAAGTCAGGGAGCTCCGCGGGCGTGAGATCGAGATCGCTCAAGTCGATGCCGACGATATCGCCCAAACGGTGGCGCTGATCGAGCGCGTCCGGCCGGCGCTCGTGATCAACGTCGCCCTCCCGTACCAAGATTTACCGATCATGGACGCCTGCCTCGAAACCGGAGTCGACTACCTCGACACCGCCAACTACGAGCCGCTGGACGAGGCCAAATTCGAATACAAGTGGCAGTGGGCGTATCAAGATCGCTTCATGCGTAAAGGCAACATGGCACTGCTCGGGTCGGGGTTTGACCCCGGCGTGACCAACATTTTCTGCGCATACGCGCAGGAGGAGCTCTTCGACACGATCGACACGATCGACATCCTCGACTGCAACGGTGGCGATCATGGGCACCCGTTTGCCACGAATTTCAACCCCGAGATCAACATCCGGGAGATCACACAGCGTGGGAAATACTGGGAGAACGGCGAATGGATCGAGATCGACCCCATGTCGCAGTCACGCATGTTCGACTTCCCCGAGGTCGGAGAGCGCAAGGCATACCTGCTCTATCACGAAGAGCTCGAGTCGCTGGTGAAGCACATCAAAGGCCTCAAGCGCATCCGCTTCTGGATGACGTTTGGGGACGAATACATCACTCATCTCAGGGTCCTGCAGAACGTGGGAATGACCTCCATCGAACCGATAATCTTCGAGGGGCGCGAGATAGTCCCTATCCGATTTTTGAAAGCTCTACTGCCCGACCCGTCGACGCTGGGTGAAAACTACACGGGCAAGACCAGCATCGGCTGCCTGATCGAAGGTCGCAAGCACGGCAAGCCACGGAAGGTGCTCATCTACAACGTGTGTGACCATGAAGAGTCGTGGAAAGAGGTGCGCGCGCAGGCGGTGTCGTACACCACGGGTGTGCCGACCATGGTTGGCGCTAAGATGATGCTCACCGGGGCTTGGCGAGGGAAGGGCGTGTTCAACGTCGAGCAATTCGATCCACGTCCGTTCCTCTCCGAGCTGGCAGTATGCGGGCTGCCTTGGCATGTGAAGGAGATGTAGTGCTTGCGTGCGCCGAGCTCGATCCGCATCGAGTGGAAACGCCATCGTTCGTAATCGACGTGGCAGTGCTCGAAAAGAACCTCGAGCTGCTCGCTCGCGTGCAAGAGACGGCAGGGTGCGGAATCTTGCTTGCACTCAAGGGCTTCGCAGCGTGGTCGACGTTCCCGATCGTCGGGAGATACCTCGCAGGGATCTCCGCCAGCGGCCCCGATGAAGCGCGTTTAGGGCGGGAAGAGCTCGGCAAACAGGTGCACACCTATTGCCCTGCATTCGATGAAGCCTCCCTTCGTGAAGTGATTCGAAACTCCGATCACGTCATGTTCAACTCACCCTCGCAGCTGGAGCGCTTCCGCCACGTCATCGAGGCTGATCAGTCCGAAACCAGCTTCGGCTTGCGCATCAACCCCGAACATTCGGAAGTCGATCTGGCCCTCTACGACCCCTGCGCGTCCGGTTCGCGCCTCGGAACGACCAAGAGCGAATTGCTGAAAGCCAGCCTCTCTGGCATCGATGGACTACATTTTCATACCCTATGCGAGCTCGGCGCTGACGCATTGCAACGCACACTCGCAGTCATCGACGACGAGTTCTCTCCATGGCTCGAGAATATGAGCTGGGTGAACCTCGGTGGAGGGCACCACATCACGAATCCCAACTACGACGTGGATCTATTGGTCGACTTGGTGAACGCGTTCAAGAAGCGCCACGACGTCGAGGTCTTTCTCGAGCCCGGAGAAGCGATCGGCTTGAACACCGGCGTGCTCGTCGCGTCCGTGCTCGACGTCGTTCACAACGATGGGGCTATCGCGATTCTCGATACGTCCGCGACGGCGCACATGCCGGACGTGCTCGAGATGCCGTATCGCCCGCAGGTTCGAGGCGCCGGCTCGCCGGCCGAGCTAGCCCATACGTACCGCCTCGGTGGTCTGACGTGCCTAGCCGGCGACGTCATTGGCGAGTACTCCTTCGAGTTGCCACTCGAGGTTGGCGACCGGTTGATCTTCGAAGATATGGCGCACTACACGATGGTGAAGAACACCACCTTTAACGGGGTGAGGCTCCCTTCGATCGCGTTGTTCGATCCACGCGACGACTCTTACCAAGTGCAGCGCCGATTCGGCTACGAGGACTATCGAAACCGACTATCTTGAGGCCTGGATGGAGCTCATTCGTAGCAATCGGACCGAGGAGATAGCGGACGCCCTCGCGTTCTTGGTCCGAGACGAGCCGCTCGGCCCTTTCGAAGCCGAAGCGATCGTCGTGCAGAGCCGGGGTATGGAGCGCTGGCTCACCTTGGCGCTGGCGAGCCGGCTGGGAGTTTGGGGCAATCCGTCCTTTCCGTTTCCGCGTTCTGCGATCGAGCAGGTTCTCGATGATCTGGCCTTGGGCCCTTCGGGACAATCCAAGGCGTACGACCCGGCTCGCTTGAAATGGACGATTGCCGAGCTCCTGCACGAGAAGACGCCGTCAGCGCTTCACGCGTATCTCGGCGAGGCAGCCGATCCCGATCGCGTGCTCCGCCTGTCGACGAGCCTCTCGGCAGTGTTCGACGAATACGTCGTCTACCGTCCCGCGATGCTCCGCAGCTGGGCCGCCGGCGCCGATTCCCAGTGGCAAGCCGATCTCTGGCGGCGAATCGCGAGTCGACTCGGTCCGCACGATCTCGCATCGCGAATCGATCGCGCCCTCGAGACGCTCCGGAGCGGCAACAAGGCAGACGAGATCCGGTTCGAACGCCTGCACCTCTTCTCCCTCGAAACACTGCCGCCACTCTTTCTCGAATTCTTCTGTGCACTGGCGCAGTCGATTCCGACTCACCTATACCTGTTGACCCCGACCATCGAGTACGTCTCGAACGTCGACAAAGTCGGCCAACTCTCCCTCGGGATCGGCCCTTCGGTAAGAGACGGGCACCCACTGCTGATGTCCTTCGGGAACCTTGCCCGCGACTTTCAAGAACTACTGATCGAGTTCGACTCGAACATCCGGAGCGACGCAGACCGGTTCATGGCGCCGGGCCGCACAACCCTCCTAGGCTCTCTCCAAGCGGACGTCCTCGAGTTTCGAAGCCCTCCCGGAGCCCGGGAAAGAACGTTGATCGCTGCATCCGACGACTCGATCTCGATCCACGCGTGCACGAGCCCGATGCGCGAGGTTCTCGTCCTGCATGACATCGTCCGTGGGGCCCTCGAAGAAGACCCTTCGCTTCGACCCGAAGACATCGTCGTCATGGCCCCAGACCTCGACGCTTACGCCCCAGCCTTTCGTGCGGTGTTCGGACAGACCGACGTCGCGCGCATCCCCTACGAGGTGCACGATCGAAAGGCCCGTGACGACTCCGTCTTCTACGACGACTTTCTCTCGATACTCGAAGTGCTCGAATCGCGTTTCTCGGTCCTCGACGTCGTGAGGTTGATGGATGCGCAGTCATGGCGGAAAGACTTTCGCTTCTCACCGAATGAGCGCGCTCGACTCACCGACTTACTTCAAGCCGCAGGGATCCGCTGGGGTATCGACGCCAACCACCGAAAAGAGCTCGGCTTCCCGACGGAGTCGCTCCATACCTGGCGTGCCGGTTTCATGCGGCTTTTCCTGGGTTTCGCGACGATGCCGAGCACGACTCGAGTCTTCCATGGTCTCTTACCACGCGGAGAGCTGAGCCTTGAAGATGCCGAGTTGGTGGCAAGGTTGTCGCGCTTCTGCACGGTCTTGTTCGACTTCCACGAACGCATGCGCAAGCCCGCACACGTATCCACGTGGGCAAGTCTCCTCGGGCAGTTATCGAGCGCCTTGTTCGCCGAGGAAGACGACGACAGCGGTGCGGTGCGAGTGCTTCGTTCTTCACTCGCAGACCTCCGTGAGCTCGCCGCGGCAAGCGGATACAGCGGTGCCGTTCCGCTCCGAACGATTCACCGTGAGCTCGCGGGCATCGTACTCAGGGAGACCCCAGCGGCGGGCTTTCTGCAACGCGGGGTGACCTTGAGCGAACTGGTCCCTCTCCGTTCGATTCCGTTCCGCATGGTCTGTCTGATCGGCATGAACGAAGATTCATTCCCGCGTGCAGACGACAGACCGAGCTTCGATCTCACTCGAGCAGAACCCCGGCTAGGGGATCGCGACAAGCGACACGACGACCGGCACTCGTTTCTTCAGGCGGTCCTTTGTGCGCGGGACCGACTCGCGATTACCTACAGTGCCCCCGTGACGAGCGTCCGAAGCGCTGGAACGGCCTCGCCCATCGTCTGCGAACTCACGGACACACTGAACCAATACTACCACCGCGGCGGATCGGAATCGGCTCTCGTTACCATCGATCACCCCCTGCATGCCTTCGACCAAGCCTACTTCGCCGAAGGGAGCGCCCTTTCGAGCTTCTCGGAACGTCACCTTCGGATCGCTCAGGCCATGGCCCGGCCGGCAATCGAGCCACGCCCTATCGAGCTACGCGCCGAACCGGAGTCCGACGAAAGCCATCTTTCGATCCGCGAGCTCTCGCAATGGATTTGGCACCCGGCGCGCGCGTTCATCCAGAAACGCTTGGGGACGCGATTCGACGACTCGACGCTATACGAGCCCACTAGAGCGCTGACCGAGCTCGGTAAGCTCGATGCCTTTCGTGTTGGGGACGACGCTCTCGACGGCTCGCTGAAGGGTGAAGACCTCAGCGCATTTCTCCAAGCTGCGCCGGAGTTCCCCGACGGCAGCTGGGGCGAGATGAAGCGGGAGAAACTGGCCCGTGAGATTGAAGTGCTCGTGGTGCGGCGTGAAGCGAGCATCGGACCCGGCGAAGAACGGGCTCGTGTGGTCTCCGTAGATTTGGGTGGGATCATACTAGAGGGACGTCTCGACGGACTTTACGCCGACCGACGGGTGAAGCATCGGTTCAACAAGGTGGAGACGAAGACGGAGCTAACCACGTGGCTCGAGCATCTGCTGATGCAAGCTGCCGATGAGCCTGGCCTGCCACGAACGACCGAGCTCATCTTGCGTGCGACCGATCACTGCGCGGCTGTTGTGTGCTTCGAGCCGGTCGACGAAGCGCAAAAGCTTCTCGAAGACCTAGTGAAGCTGTACCAGACGTCGCAAACCAGCCCGGTGCCGCTCCTGAACCGGCCGTCCTGGGTGTTCGCGGATTTCGTATGCCGTGACGGGGCCGGGCAGGCTCTCGATAAAGCGAAGAAGAAGCAACAAGGCGACCAAAAGTGGGACAGATACGTGCGCTTCGCTTGGGGCAAAGCGGGTCCCTTCGCGGACGAGGCATGGACCGAGGGGTTCGGGCCCACGAGCTCGAGCGTATACGAGCCGTTGTTTCGGCACCGGAGTCTGCGATGAGCAGCGTCGACACCGAACGAGCGCCCCTCGGCGTACCCATCCTCGTCGAAGCAAGCGCGGGCACCGGCAAGACGCACGCGATCACGACCTACTTCGTACGCGCGATCCTCGAGCGCAACCTCAGCCCGGAGCAGATCCTGGTCGTCACCTATACCAAGGCGGCGACAGCGGAGCTTCGCGTGCGCACCAGGCAGCGCGTCGCCAAAGCCATCGGGATGCTCGAGGGTGCCGCGGACCCGAAGGACGCGCTAGCTGGGATCGTCGCCGACGCGGTTCAACGGCTCGGCGCGGATGAGGTGCAGGACCGACTTGGCCGCGCGTCGTCACAAATGGACCAAGCTCCGATCCTCACGATCCACGGGTTCTGCCAGCGGCTATTGAAGGACTACCCGCTGTTCTTTGGGATCGACTTCGATTTCGACATCGCAGAGGAGTCCGTGTCGGTCTTCTACGATTTGGCCGTCGATTTCTGGACGACCGAGCTTCACGAAAGCCCCGTGTGGTTTCTCCACGCACTCGAGAAGAGGGGAATCTCGCCAGAGCATCTCCGCAAGCTCGCCAACGTCGCGATGACCCCGGGTCTCGCCGTGCTCGGACCGGAACCCAAAGAGCTCGACGCCAGCGTCGTCGACCGCTGGTACCAACAGCGGCGCGAAGCCGAATCGATCTGGCGAGAACAGCGTGACCAGATCTCCGCGATCCTTCTCGAGGATCCTGGGCTGAATCGCAATAGCTATCGCCCCGCATCAGTCAAGAACACTTGGATACCAGAACTGGACGACTTCTTCGCAATCCCCTCCTTCGAGCTTCCGGGCTGGTTCAAGCGGCTCGCCCAGACAACGATGGTTATGAAAAGGAACCATAAACCTCCGCAGCACCCGTTCTTCGAGGTCTGCGAAGGTCTCACCGAGACCCATGGTGCGCTGAACGCCGCCTTCGACCACGCGGTTTTCGTGTTCCAACAACGATTCATCGAAGTGGCGCGTGCACGAAGTCGCGAACGATGCCGTGAACAGGCTCTGCTCACCTATGACGACCTACTCACGAGCGTGTACGAGTCACTCGACAGCGACATCTCCGCTGCAATTCGGGACGAGTACCCGATGGCGCTCGTCGACGAGTTTCAGGATACCGACTCGGTTCAATATGGGATCTTCAAGACGATCTACGACGAAGAGGCGGTGGTGTACGTCGGCGACCCGAAGCAGGCGATCTACGCGTTTCGCGGAGCCGACGTGTTTTCGTACCTCGAGGCCGCAAGAGACGTCGGCGACAGTCATCTCGAGCTGACCACCAACCGTCGATCCGACCCAGCGCTCGTCGAGGCGGTCAACTCGCTATTCTCAAACCAGCTCGCCCCTTTTATCCTCGACGACATCCAGCTCTTGGCAGCAAGCGCCTACCACGAGTCGCGATCGAGCTTCGATCCGGCCATCGAGATCTTGCTCCTCGATCGCGAGAAGGCCTCTGCCCGCTCGGTCGAAGAGACCATCCCCACACTCGTCGCGAACGAGATCGGCCTGTTGCTCGATAGTGGAGAAGAAATCGAGGAAAGGCCTGTATGCCCCAACGACATCGCGGTGCTTTGCCGGACCAACAAGCAGGCGTCGCTCGTCACCGAAGCGTTGCGAAAACTCGATATCCCGGCCTCGCTCGACGGCGACTCGAGCGTGCTGAGCACCGAAATCGGGGACGACCTCGAAGCCGTGCTCGAGGCTGCACTGATGCCGGGCAACTCGTCGGCAATCCGCCGCGCGCTGCTCACACCGTTGCTCGGAGTGTCCCCCTACGATCTCAATACGATGGAAGACGACCGCTGGTCGGAATGGGTGACGCTCTTTCGAAGGTGGCACGAGAAGTGGCAGGGCGAGGGAGTGGTTCGCTTTCTCGAAGAGCTACTCCGAACCACCGGAGCGGAGGCCCGGATGGCGACGCACCCGTCGGCGCGTCGCAAGTTGACCGACTTGCTCCACATCGAGGAGCTTCTTCTCCGAGGGGAGCGCGAACGCCGGCGTGATCCGGTCGCGTTGATGCTGTGGTTTCGGCGGCTCCGCCAGGGAAGCCCCGAAGACACCATGGTTGCCCAAGAGGACTTGCAACAACGTCCCGACGCGGAGTCGGACACGGTTCGCATCACGACCATCCACAAAAGCAAGGGGCTCGAGTATGGGATCGTCTATTGTCCGTTCCCGTGGAAGGATGCAGCCCTCTTCGACTTCGAGAGGAAAGTGGTGAAGTTCCATGATCCCGGAGATGGCCTCAAAGCGAAGATCGACCTGGGCTCGGCTCGGATCCGCGCACACAAGGAAGTCAGCGAACGCGAGGCACTCTCCGAGGCGCTTCGTCTTCTTTACGTCGCGGTGACCCGAGCCAAACATCGCTGCACGCTGTTCTGGGGCCTCGCCAAGGGTTGGCAGAGCTGCGCGCTTTCCTACCTGCTTCATGGAGACGCTGACTCGAAGTCGATGGACGACGAGCGGGCCCGCACCGACATCGAGACCCTGGTCGCTGCATCAGCCGGCACGATTGGGTGCAGACCACCCCACCCCGAAGCGGCTGCCGCTCGTAAGCACGAAGCCCCGGTGCCCGCCCTCCGCGCCACAGACGCCACCCGCGCATTCAGTCAAGCGAATCGCATCGCGAGTTTCACGAGCCTCACGGGAAATCACGAAAAGACAGTACCCCGCGATCCCGAAGCAGAGGCGTTCCCGGCGCCAGCTACGCTATTCTCGTACCTGCCAGGCGGAGCACGAACAGGCCTCCTGCTCCACTCGATCTTCGAGCGGGCAAACCTGGATGAGCTCGAGGGCGAAGAGGCCAAGCGGCTCGTCGAATGGGAGCTACGGAGCTACGGCTATGATCCCGCACTCGGCCCGGACGTTCTGAACGATCTTAAGGCGGTAGCCAGGACGCCGCTCATCGACGGAGCCGACGCCCCAACGCTAGGGTGCATCCCGCGCAACCAGCAACTCCGCGAGCTCGAGTTCACCCTGAGCGTCGACGAGCCGGACTTCGGAGAGCTCTCACGAATCTTGAGAGAACACGACGCCCCCACAGGGGCGCCAGGCTATCCCGAACGGCTAGCCGCCGAAACCTTGCGCACGCTGAAGAGCTTCCTAAGGGGCTTCGTCGACCTCGTCTTCGAGTGGCAGGGCCGGTGGTATGTGGCGGACTACAAATCGAACTCGCTGCCTAGCTATCAGCTTGCGAACATCACCGAGGCAGCGGAACGGGCGCACTACCTACTTCAAATGCAGCTCTACGCGGCTGCAACCAATCGGTATCTGCGCCAGCGAGTACCCAACTACGACCCCGAACACCATTGGGGCGGCACGCTACTTCTCTTCCTACGCGGCATGCGAGGTGCCGGCACTCCGGGCGAAGCCCCATGGCCGACGCAGAGCGTTGGTTTTACGGGGGAAAGTGTCTTCTTCGAACGTCAAACGCCGACCCTCATTCGAGCCGTAGACAAATGGCTCGGGAGGGAAGCATGACTGTCGCTGACCTTCATGCTTGCGGCGTCCTCGAGCTCCTCGATGTGGAGCTTGCACGCGCGCTCGGCGCGATGACGGAAGCGACCAACCCCGATGTCGAGTTGGCGATCGCACTCACCAGTCGCAATGTTCGCCGGGGACACGCATGCCTTCCGCTGAACATGGCGGCCAGCGACCTCGCCACCACCGCCGGCGAAGTCGCTCCAAAGCTACCGGAGCAAGCGCCCTGGGTCGACGCGCTGTTGGAGAGCGCACTCGTCGATGGCGGGCCGTTGGTCCTCGATGAAAAACGCCGCCTGTATCTCCGGCGCTATTGGGAGCTCGAGCGTGACATCGCGATCGAGCTCGGAAAGCGATCCACATCGAGGGCTCCCGACCTTGACGAGCCCTGGCTCGATAAAGCACTCGATCGACTATTCGGGGACGACAAGAGATCGCCACAGCGGCAGGCGGCACGAAATGCCCTCACACATCGGGTGTCGGTCTTGTGCGGCGGCCCCGGCACGGGGAAGACCAGCACCGTGGCCGCAATCGTCGCAGTGCTCGTCGAGGGACGGCTTCAGCGGGTTGGACCAGAGCCCAAGGTCATGCTGCTCGCACCGACCGGAAAAGCCGCGGTCCGGCTCGGCGAAGCAGTGGTCCGAGCCAAAAAGACCATCGCTGCAACCGGCGAAGTTCTAGCGAACATTCCCGACGAGGCAACCACAGTCCATCGGGCGCTCGGCATGCGCCGCCATGGGGTACTCTTCGGCCGAGACGCTGATTTTCCGATCGATGCCGACATCATCGTGTTGGACGAGGCCTCGATGATCGATCTCGGGCTGATGCGGCAGCTCCTCGTCGCTGCGCCTGTGGATGCCACAATCCTGATCGTCGGCGATCCCGATCAGCTCACTTCGGTCGAAGCCGGTTCGGTCCTGCGCGACCTCGTGCGCGCCAGCGACGAAACGTGGTGGAGCGGCCGCGTGACCCAACTGACGAAGACCTATCGCTACGACGAATCCCAGCCCTTGGGGCAACTGGTGGCGGCGATTCGAGGCGGGGACACCGCGCTGATGGGGCGCCTGCTCGACGCAGGCGACGTGCACGGACACGGCGTGCAATGGAGCGCACTCGATGACCTCCCTCACGAGCTCGGTCGAGCCGCAACGCACTGGTCCGAGATCTCGAATGCAACTGAACCCAAAGAGCATTTCCGACGGCGCGGCCAGTACGTCGTCCTGAGCCCCTTCCGGAAAGGTCCGATCGGCACTCGTCAACTCGGGATCGCGATCGAGCAACGGCTCAGTAACCGCGATGGGGCGGTACGCCCGATCATCATCGAAGAGAACAACAACGAGCTCGGGGTCTACAACGGCGACTTCGGCATGCTGTTTCGGCGCGATGACACCGAGGTAGCCACGATCCAACGGGAGCCCGACCGCTTCCAGGACTTCGCCGAAGCAAGGCTCCCCCGCTATTCCCAGGCCTTCGCGCTCAGCGTGCACAAAGCCCAAGGGTCCGAGTTCGACGAGGTTCTGATCGTCATGCCAGAAGAAGACGGACCGCTCCTGACGCGCGAGCTGCTCTACACCGCCGTGAGCAGAGCGAGAACACGGGTGCAATTGGTCGGGCCGCGTGAAGTCATTGCCGCCGCGATCGGGAGACGAGCTCAAAGGTTCTCGGGCCTGGTCGACCAGATCTCAGCGGTGGCGTGAGGGGCCGGATCGACTATATCCGAAAAGTGAAACGTGTTTCACTTTGGAGCGCTTGATGGCGGAACATGACTACGTCGTGATCGGCGCAGGATCGGCCGGGGCCATCGTCGCTGGCCGACTTTCCGAAGACCCGAACGTGAGCGTTCTTCTCCTCGAAGCCGGCGGCAGCGACCGTACCACCTTCGTTCGGAAGCCGGGCATGATCAGCCTCGTGCAACAGGTCAAGCGGCTCAAAAGGAAGTTCGACTGGGGCTTCACGACAGTCCCCCAACCGCACCTAAACGGCCGCCGAATTCCGTACACGCGCGGGAAGGTGCTCGGCGGATCGAGCTCAGTCAACGGGATGCTCTACCTCCGCGGCAACAAAGAGAACTACGATGGCTGGGCCGCCCGAGGGTGCGAAGGCTGGAGCTTCGAAGACATTCTGCCCTTCTACAAGAAGCTCGAGGACCACGAGGATGGCGAAACCGAGTACCACGGCGCCGGAGGCCCGATTCACGTCACGCGTCACCCAGAGAATCAGCTCAGCCCGGTCTCCCAAGCCTTCATGAGAGCGACGGCAGAGGTTTGCGGCGTCCCTGTGCTCGACGATTTCAACGCCGAGAATCAGAACTGCGCAAGCACCTACCAGATGTCGGCGAGCCGTGGCGTTCGCAGCAGCACATCCGAGGGATATGTGCAGCCGAGCCTCGAAAGGCCCAATTTTGCCTTGGAAATCCATGCGCACGTGCGGCGTATCGTCATCGAGAATGGCCGGGCAACGGGCGTCGAGTACGAGCAGAACGGCGACGTCGTGACGACAAACGCGAACCGCGAGGTGATCCTGTCGGCCGGCACGATCGGATCGCCGCAGATTCTGATGCTGTCCGGCATAGGTCCTGCCGACCATCTTCGCGAGCACGATATCGAGGTCCGTCACGACCTGCCCGGCGTCGGCCAGAACCTCCACGATCATCTCTTCGTGCCGCTCGTGTACCGCGCGGCCACTAGTCTTCATCGCGGAACCCCGTTTCACTTCTTCGGTGGGATGATCAAGGAGTACTTGTTCGGGAACAGCTGGTTCGGGCGGACGGTCTTCGAGGCGGGCGCCTTCGTCAAAACCAACGACGACGAGCCGATTCCAAACCTCCAGATCCACACCCTGCCATGGGGCTACCCCGATCCGAACCAAGACGGGCCAGAGCGCCCGCAGCTGGACACCGGCAACTGCCTATGCGTGATGCCCACCCTCATCTATCCAAAGAGTCGCGGCGAGATCCTCCTGACCTCCAACGACCCGAACGCCGCGCCACATATCGACCCTCACTTCTTGGAAGCCCCGGAAGACCTGCAGGTGTTCATCGACGGGATGCGGAAGTGTCGAGAGATCTGCGCGCATCCGGCGTTGGCCGATCATCTCCACGAAGAGCTCACCCCGGGAGCCGCGCGAGCGAGCGACGCGGAGCTCACGGAGGAGATCAAGCTTCGCGCGACGACCGTCTACCACCCGGTCGGTACCTGCATGATGGGTGTCGATCAAATGGCCGTGGTCGATCCCCGACTCGAGGTGCACGGCGTCTCAGGACTACGTGTCGCCGATGCCTCGATCATGCCCCGGATCACAGGGGGAAATACGAACGCCCCCAGCATGATGATCGGTGAACGGGCCGCCGCCCTCGTTCAGAGCTAGACCCCTACGAATTCTAACTGCGGAGGCCACGGACGACGGATACGCCCGGCCACCTTGGCCGCGATTTCTTCGCTGATGGGGCCGCTGGGATCCGCGCCTAGCTGCTTCACGATCACCTTGCAGTGAGCCGAGTTCCAGCCGAGGAGCTGGGAAAGTTCTTTGAGATTGTAAGTCGCACTAGCCATGGCGCCCCTTCTTTACTATCCGTTAACTTATAACGAATAATCGGCCGGGTGCCAAGGCTTATTTTACACTTAGGAAATAAGCGCTCACTGCCAATAAACCAAGGAATATCAAGGTGGTCATCAGCCAGCCCGGCCCTCTGAGGCCCGGACGAGCCCCTGGATTGGGCGGCGGGGCAATCGGGGGCCCTTCGATCGGCTCCGCAGCGATGAACTCCCGAATGAACCGGGTGGCCTTCTCGACCTGATCGGCCTCGACCCGGATCTCGGTCCCGTGGCGGACTCGATCCGTGATACCGGAAAAGGCCGTATCGCGATGGTTGACCAAGACGGCGGCGATGCCCTCGCTCTCCAACGCTTCTTGGAGCGCTAGGGCCTGCACCTCGTCATCGGTCTCATAGACGTTGCGGGTTTCCATGGTGATCATCGGATGCCACAAAAGGTGGCACAGGACAATCGACAGCGTCCCCGATCGCGCGAATCAGTTCGGCCTCTCGATCGGTCACCTTGTCGTCCGCCATCACCGTGGCAGCGCAAGCTAGTATCAGGCTCTTCTTGAGTATTGGAGTCGCAGCGTCGTAGCGGCTGAGCGCGTTGTCGACATCCCGAAGCGTGCATTCTGCCGCAGGTAGAAGTTGTGCGTGCTCGCCGCTGAGCTGAAGCACCTTAGCTCCCTGCCGAAGGGCCTGCGCTGCCTCTTCCTCAGACCGGCTCCCGACACGCGCCAGGGTCGACAGCAGGATACGTGCGTCGGGAAGGAGGACGCGAAGTGAGCGGAACTTGACGGGGGTGGGTCCAACGCGATCGAAGTGACGCGCCAAGTGACGCTGGATCATGCGACTCAAAGCATACTCGAAGAGATCCACCCGTCGGTCGCTCTCGATCAATGCCTGGACTACCTCGTTGAAGCGTCGGTACTCGTCGGGCGACAAGTTGCGGAGGGTCGGCATAGCCATGTCGATCAGCGCGATCTTCTGCGCAGAGGAACGATCGCCGGCCTCCGAATGGAATCGAAGCGCGAGGTCTGCGGTCTGAGGGTCGGTCAGCTCGGCCACGGCGAGGATCTCGGAGCCGAGGAGGACCTCGTCGTCGGCGAGAAGGAGGCCGAACACCATCGCCTGCGCCATCGGCGCTTGATGGACCGCGTGGAGCCACAGATCGGGAAGAGATGCATGAAGTGAACGGGCATACGCGAGCTGGGCGGGAAGTGGACTTCCTATGTGAGCCACTGCTTCACCTACTGCCGCCGCGGTGGGCGGCTCCGCGAACGCGCTCATCGGGCCCGCGGGCGGGTCCGGGGGCGAGCTCATCCCTTCGGAGATCTCGGGCAGGGCCACCTCCGGGAACTCACCGTCCCACTGTGGTTCGAGCTTGCGGATCCGGTCGTCGATCGGCGGATGGGTTCGAAACAGCCCTCGGAACAAGCGGAGCCGAAGAATCGCATCTGAAAAAAAGATATGGCTTGCCTCGTCTGCTCCGGGTGTCTTCAAGTACGAGTGTGCCTGGGCGCCGCCAATCTTCTTGAGCGCGCCGACGAGGCCATCAGAGTCACGGGTAAACTGCACGGCCGAGGCATCGGCCAGAAGCTCGCGCTGCCGCGAGATCGCGCTTTGAATCATGCGACCAAACAGAACGCCGACAGACCCGATAGCCAAGAGACCGAGCCCCACGAGGGCGGTGCCCGCGCCATCGCGCCTCGAGCCCCTCGATCCATGCAAGATGAAGCGGCCGATCAGCGCTAAGAGAAAAATGCCGTGGAGCAGGCCTATCGCGCGCATATTGATGCGCGAGTCTCCGTTCAAGATGTGGCTGAACTCGTGGCCGATAACCCCTTGAAGCTCCGCGCGTCGAAGCAGTTGAAGGGTGCCGTGCGTCACGCCGAGGACGGCGTCGCTGGTCGTGTTTCCTGCGGCGAACGCGTTGATGCCGACTTCGTTGTCGAGCACGTAAATGTCTGGAACCGGCACTCCGGATGCGATCGCCATCTCTTCGATCACGTTGAGCAAACGGCGCTCTTCGAGCTTGGTGCTGTCGGGATCCACCCGGCGCCCGCCAAGCGCTACCGCAACTGAGGCCCCGCCGTCGCGAAGTTGCGCGGTCTTGTAGAGCGACCCAAGCCCGATCAGGAGGGCAGTGCCACCTACCGTGACCACGAACACCAACGGGTTCCAGAGACTGAATCCCGGTTGCTGTACTTGGTCGTAGTCGCCCACCATGTATGCTGCACCCACCGCATCGGTAGCGACCCAGTGGTAGACGAGCAGACCGAGCCCGTACACGGCGGTGGAAATCCCGACGACGGCTAGCACAAAGAGGAGCGCGAGGCGGAACGTGCGCTGCCGCGCGAGATCCTGCTCCTCGAAGAAGTCCATCTGCTAGAATTGTACTTTGACCGGCTCGCGTTCGACAGCGGTCTCGATCTCGAAGAACTCCGCCCGCTGAAAGCCGAACATGCTGGCGACGATGTTGGACGGCACCATCTCGCACTTGTTGTTGTAGCGCATGACGGCGTCGTTGAAGGCCTGCCGTGAGAACGCAATCTTGTTCTCAGTGCTCGAGAGCTCCTCGGAGAGCTGCATCATGTTCTGGTTGGCTTTGAGGTCCGGATAGGCCTCCGAGAGCGCAAAGAGGCGACCAAGCATCCCACTCAACCCGGCTTCCGCGGCCCCGAGCGACTGCATCGCCCCTGGGTTTCCCGGATCCGACGCGGCCTTTTCTCGCGCGCCTTCCGCCGAATTGCGCGCGGCAATCACCGCCTCGAGCGTTTCGCGCTCATGCGACAAATACCTCTTGGCCGTCTCGACCAAGTTCGGGATTAGGTCGTGCCGACGCTTCAGCTGAACGTCGATCTGCGCAAACGAGTTCTTGAAGCGATTGCGAAGAGTGACGAGGCCGTTGTACATGCCGACTAACCAGGCAATGACCACGCCTATGACCACGAGTAGACCGATCAACCACGCCATGGCCACCCCCTTTGTTTGTCCAAGGCCCTTGCAGTGTAATTGGCGATCGTCGCAAACTCAACATGTCGGGCTTGCAGTGGTGTTTGCGCTTGGTCTGCTCGCTTGCTCGAAAACGAGCGAAGCGCCGAAAGCCGCGATCGAAGACCCTGAACCCGTGACCCCAGGGCTGCGCTGCGCGCCCGGAGTCGACCCTTTGCCCGATCGGATCCAACGCGGGATGTGCGTCGCGCACAACTATCAAGCAAGCGGGCACAAGGGCTACGGAAGCAAGACCAGCGCCGCGACCCTGAGGGAATTGAAGGAGATCGGTGTCGAGTGGGTCAGTCTCACCCCGTTTGGGTTTATGCAGCGACTCGACGAACCGAAAGTGCATCCCATCGGAGGCTACCGCGCAGGCGAGACCGACGAACGGATGCGTAGCGAGATTCGCGCGGCAAAGGAGATCGGGCTCCAGGTCATGTTGAAGCCGCACCTATGGATTGTCGACGGAAAGTGGCGCGGAGAGATCGGCTTCGGCGACGCAAAGGCCTGGAACCGGTGGTTCGACAGCTACGAGAAGTGGATGCTGCACTACGCTGACTTGGCGGAGGCCGAGGGGGTCGAGCTGCTCGCAGTCGGAGTCGAGCTGCGTTCGACAGAGAGCAGGCTCGAAGAACGATGGCGTCGATTGATCCGTAAAGTGCGGCGACGCTTTCACGGCAAGATCACCTACAGCGCGAACTGGGATGACGCCGAATCGGTGCCGTGGTGGGATGCGGTCGACTACATCGGGATTCAGTTCTATCCACCGCTGGCGACTGACATACGGGCGAGCGCGTCAGCGATCCGCTCCGAAGTAGCGAAGAGACTCGACGCAATCGAGGCGCTTTCGGGAGCCAGAGACAAGCCGGTCGTCTTCACGGAGGTGGGTTACCGGGCCTCGGAGGACGCCCTGGTCAGCCCGCATTCGTGGCCGGACGGTCGGAGCGGAGCCGGGGTCGACGATCGCGCCCAGGCGGTCGGGTACGCCGAATTCGTCGCGGCGATTCGCAGCCGACCTTGGGTTGTGGGGGTGTATTGGTGGAAATGGTTCACCGACCCGAACACGACTGAGGAGGGCCCCGCCGGGTTTTCGCCCCGCGCAAAAACTGCCGAAGCGGTTCTGAGAGCTGCCTATGGGGGGAATTGCGCTGCGCCGAACGGCGCTCGTTGAGTATCATCCGTCTCGATGGACCCGGGTAAGACGGTATTGATCACAGGCGCGAGCACGGGGCTCGGCTTGGCGGTCGCGCGCGCGCTGACGAAGACAGAGTATCGGGTCTACCTCACCGCACGATCGAACTCGCTCCCTCGTTTCGCCATTCACGAGGTGAGAGAGTCCGACCATGTTCGCATTCGCGCGCTCGACGTCACGTCCGCCGAGCAACGCGCGGCCATCGTCGAGGAGGCCGAACGAGACTGGGGCGGGATCGACATGCTGATCAACAACGCCGGAATCACCTATCGTGCGGTGGTCGAGCACGTTACCGAAGAGGAGCGGATCGCTCAGATGGACGTGAACTTTCGGTCGCCGATGGAACTGATTCGGCTGGTACTTCCCGGGATGCGAAAGAAGGGCTCCGGCCGGATCATCACTATGAGCTCGGTGGGCGGGATGATGGCCATGCCGACGATGGCGGCGTACAGCGCATCGAAGTTCGCGCTCGAGGGCGCCCATGAATCACTTTGGTACGAGGTGCGTCCCTGGGGAATCAAAGTCAGCCTCGTGCAGCCAGGGTTCATCGACTCGGATGGATTTCAGAGGGTCCGCTACACGCCGAAGAGCGACCGGTCCGCGCACGAGCTCGCCGACCCGTACTACGAACACTACGTGAATATGGCGCCTTTCATCGCGCGGCTGATGAAGTCCTCCCGCGCCACTCCGGATTCGGTGGCCCGCGTCGTGCTGAGAACGATGCGCCGCAAAAATCCACCGTTGCGGGTACCCGCTACTTTCGACGCGTTCGCGTTTTCAGTACTCCGGAGAATCCTACCGCGGAACGCCTATCACCGGCTCCTCTACCGGATGCTCCCCAAAGTCGACACCTGGGGCCCGTCCCCGAAGCGCATGGCATCACTTCCTCCGGCGACGAAGCGGGATAGGCGATAGAGTGGGGCTAGTGCGGCGGGACAAATTGACGGGCCGCAGGCCCGACGGGGATCACCCACGCCGCCCCAAGTCGTCTAGCCGCGCGCCCGATACTTGGCCTTCTCCTTGCGCCCCTTCGCCTCCAAGCGAGGCTTCAGGGCACGCCGCATGGCTGGAAGCAGATAGCCGAGGGTCGCGAGTCGGGCCCCGATTGCGGGTTTGACGCGCTCTCGTTTGCCATCGGCCGCGCTTTGCAGCACCAAGTCGGCTATCTCGTCGGCTGTGCTCATCGGTTGCGAAAACACGATGTCGGGCATTTCGTCGATCGCCTCCATGATGAAGCCCGTATCAACAGGGCCCGGAGAGACGACCGAGACACAGACGTCGCTGCCTTCGAGCTCGTCTGCAAGAGCGAAAGAAAAAGCCCGAAGAGCAAACTTGGTTGCCGAGTAAGTCGCTTCATCCTCGAGCGGAATGCGCCCAGCCAGCGAGGCCACGCCTACGATCGATCCCGAGCCCTGCGCGAGCATATCCGGGAGCACCAACCGCGTGAGAAGCAACGGACCGCGGAGGTTGACGTGCAGGATCTGCAACATGTCTTCGATGGGAACGTCTTGCAAAGGCCCTCGGGAGTTGAAGCCGGCGTTGTTGACGAGGACGTCGATACGCCCGAACCGCGCCTTGGCCTCTTCGAGTAGATGCTTGCAGGAATCGATGTCGGCAACATCGGTCGGCACTGGATACGCCAAATCGGTGCCAAGCTCATCGGCCAAGCGCTGGAGGACCTCGACGCCGCGCGCGGCCAGGACGACCCGCGCTCCCTCGGCAACGAACTTTCGGGCGCAGCTCTCGCCGATGCCCGAGCTTGCCCCGGTAATGACTACGATCTTTCCTTCAAATCGTCTCATGCCGACTTCTTTCTGGCGTCGAGCATCCTCTGGCCCAGCTTCATGAATGCTTCGTCTACGTTGTCGCCTGACTTGGCACTAGCTTGAATGATGAGCCAATCGTGCTTGCCAGCCTTTTCGAGTTGCTGCTTGGTGAATGCAAAGTCGTGAGTCAAATCGATCTTGTTGGCAACCAGCACCGAAGGGCGATAGCCCGTGTACCCACGGCCTTTGATCTGAGCTTCGAGGAGATGGTCGAGCGTGCTCGCGTTGGTAACATCGACGACGAAGATGAGGCCCGATGCGCCAGAAATGAAAGAGGGGTTGTATTGCAAGCCAGGCTCAGCTCCCTCGTGGTCCCAAAGCAGGAGCTCGAGTGTGATGTCGTCGAAGGTGAGCGTGCCCTTGGAGATCGCCACCCCGATCGTCTGCTGGTAGTCCTCGTCAAACTCCCGGTCGACGAAACGGCGCACGAGGCTCGTCTTTCCTACCCCCGGGGCACCCAGCACGCAGACCTTCCGCCGAAGCCGCACTTCCTCACTAATATAGCGGACTTGTCGAACTGCAAGGTGCCGGAGCCCACGCGGTGGTTTACTCGGTCTTGGGGGCTTCCGGACCTTCTCCGCGGGCCTTCCGTGCCTTGCGTCGGGCTTCTATCAGACGTTTTCGCTCGAGCTGCGCGCGCGCGGTCTCGCGAACCGCGGTCTCGATTCGCTTGCTGAGCCTCTGGTTGGCCTCGTTCAGACGGTCGACGAAAGCCTGTTGAAGCGGCTCTTGGTTGCGAACGACCTCGTAGAGCGCGTCAAAAACCTCGACGACTTCGGGTTCGATATCGTCTTCTTCGTTGGGAGAGTCGTCAGCGGCATTGTCAGCGCCATCGTCCTGCGTTCGAAGCGCGGGCTCTACCTGCTTGATGGCCGCCTCGACGTCGCCGTCGCCGAGCCAGTCGAAGATCCCCCGAAGAGTCTTGTTGGGGTCCTCTAGGACCGACTCGTACGCGACCATGTAGAAGGGGTAGCGTCTCGTGACGATATCGCTGAAGAGCGAGAAATTCTCGACCCACCATTCGATGACGGGAGACAAGACGACCGGATCGGGAAGGTCGCTTTCTTTTTTCTTTCGCGCCTCGCGCTGAGCTTCGCGCTCCATCGCGTAGAGCCTACCCAGTGAACGCACATACTGTCGCCACGGACGAACAGTTGCGACCACCTTGCCGATGAACGCGCGGTCCGTCCTGATCAGCCCGGGAATGAACACCTTCACCGCATGCCTTCGGGTATCCTCGGGAAAGAGATAGGTCCCGGTCTTCGGGTCTGGATTGGTCTTGTAGTAGATCCCGCTCCGGAGCTGGGACTCCCAAAAGCCTGCTGGGTTCGCGCCTTTGATCGTCTTCTCCCAGTTGCGCGGAAAGGCGTTCCCAATCGGCGGAAACCCCGCAGCCGTCAACAGCTGCATCCACATGGACGTGCCCGAGCGCTTCGTGCCGGTGACGACGATCATCCCGAAGGGAGGTTAGCAGGAAGCGATCATTCGAGACGATCGCTTATGGCATAATGGGATCGCATACATCGAAGATCGCGTCGAACTCGTCGTCGCAGTTATTTGGGTCCGCCATCATCTCCGGGCAGCTCAGCGCTGCGCCGCAATCGAAATAGCTGATGATCGCTGCTTCACAGTTGGAGTCGATGTCGTAGTAGGGAAAGATGTCGTTATTGTAATAGTCAAGGCATTCCCGGACGGTGTCCGCGTAGCATTCAGCGACCTTCATGCAGAAGGCGCTCAAGGCGTTTGCAAGGCCGTCCCCCGGGGTCCCCCCAGTGCCGCCGGTCGCACCCGACCCACCAGTTGCGCCAGTGTTGCCGCCGTCGTCACCGCAACCGGCGCCTGTCAAAGCCAGCATCGCAACAGCCAGGCTCGGAATTACTTTTTTCGGTGTCAGCATGCGTCACTCCCCTTCTTCCCGGTCAAGGACGGCTACACTAGCCGCAGATGAGGGACCCCCGAAAACGAATTCAGCCATCCTAACTTAGAACCGTATTATATTTTTTATAATTCCGCTCTAATCTGCGGAGGTTCGGCACGGTTGCTCTACAGTGCGGGCCGATGACTGACGAAAAGCGCAAGCTCGAGTTCGGCGGCTTGCCGGGCAACTTCGCCATGATCTTCGGCCTGCCGATTTTCACGGCCTACCTGTTCTTTGCGGTTCGTTTCAACGACGGCGAAGTGCTCCCGGGGCCCTATTCCGACTGGAACCGCTTCTTCAAAGCGATGGTTCCGACCGGACGCGCAGCGGTCATCTATGGCGTGTGGCTCGTGCTTCAGGCTCTGCTTCAGAAGTACGCGCCCGGAAGAACCGTGCTCGGCGCTCCTCTCCCTGATGGCTCGCGCCTGCCGTACCGGATGAACGGGTTCTTCTCATTGATTGTCACGTTCGTCGTGGTCGGCTTGCTGCACTGGTCGGGTTTGTTCTCGATCGCGGAGCTCTATACCGAGTTCGGCGCCTTGATCAGTGTGATGACGATCTTCGTCTTCGCCTTCAGCATCTACCTCTACTGGTACGGCAAACAGCACGGCCAAGCGCGCCACTTGAGCGGCCACTTCATTCACGACTTCTGGATGGGCACCGGCCACAACCCGCGCATCCCTCCTGGGCCTGACGGCTTCGACTACAAACTCTTTTGCGAGGCACGACCGGGGTTGATCTTCTGGGTGCTGCTCAACACGTCCTTCGCCTACGTCCAGTACCAAGTGTACGGCTTCGTTTCGACGTCGATGATTCTCGTCTGGGCGTTCCAGATGCTCTACATCATCGACTACTTCTGGAACGAGGAAGCCATCCTCACCACGATGGACATCAAGCATGAAAACTTCGGATACATGCTGGCCTTTGGCGACTTGGTGTGGGTGCCGATGACCTATTCCCTGCAGGCCCACTACTTGATCGATCGCGTCCACACTCTGCCGTGGTGGGGCGCCGTGATCATCATCGGCATCAACTTGCTCGGGTTCTACATCTTCCGCGCGGTCAACCTGCAGAAGCACAAGTTCCGCGGCGACCCAGAAAACGTACGCATCTGGGGCAAGAAGGCCGACTACATGGTGACTTCGCAGGGCAACAAGCTGTTGCTCTCGGGGTTCTGGGGTTGGTCACGCCACTTCAACTACGTGGGCGACATCCTGATGGCGCTGTCGTGGTCGCTCCCCTGTCTGTTCGGCTCGGCGCTGCCGTACTTCTATCCTGCCTATTTCGCGATCCTGCTCATCCATCGTGAGCGGCGCGATCACAACTTCTGCTCGAAGAAATACGGCGCCGACTGGGACCGATATTGCGAAAAGGTCCGCTGGCGTATCATTCCCGGAATCTACTGAGGGAAACCCAATGGAAATCAAAATCGACTTCGATCTGTGCCAGGGACACGCTGTCTGCATGGGAGAAGCGCCCGAAGTCTTCAAAGTCGACGACAACGGCTTCCTCGCCATCCTCCAGGATCACCCTCCCGAAGCCCTTCGCGAGAAAGTCGAGCTGGCGGTCAAATACTGTCCGACGGGCGCCATCTCCCTAGAAGGCTGACGCCGAACGCTGGCGCTGCACCCTGACGCTGGCACTGATGCTGACGCTGATCGCTGACACCCGGCCTGATGCCGAGTAGGCTACAGGATCATGGCCCGGACCCCGGTTGCTTCCACCGACGTCGAGCGCGTCGCGCATGAGCGACGGGAGAGAACCACCGATCTCGTGGCCGTCGAGGAGCCGCTGCAGATCATTCTCGAGTACGGCGCGGACCACGCACGCCGCGAAACCCCTCTCGCGGTGACGATGCGCACGCCGGGCCACGACGTGGATCTAGTCACGGGCTTTCTCTACGGGGAGGGCGTCATCAGCGGGCCGGAAGACCTGATCCACATCCGCCATTGCGCACAGTCTGAAACCCCCGACAACGTCGTGCGCGCGGTCTTGCGCGATCATGCCGTGGTTCCGCAGCGATTGCTGGAGCGGAACCTCACCGTGACGAGCGCATGTGGGGTGTGCGGAGAGCGAACCCTGGACGCCCTTTCGAAAGAAGGGTGCTCACGCATCGCGATCGAAGAGAGCTCGCTCCATCCGGACGCCATTCGCCAAGCGCTCGCATCACTCGAAGGGTCACAGCCCTTCTTCCGACACACTGGCGGTACCCACGGCGCTGCCCTTTTCGACTGGCAAGGCGCTCTATTGCTGCATCGTGAAGATGTGGGCCGCCACAACGCGCTCGACAAGCTCGTTGGGGCTTGGCTGCAATCACCACGAATGTCGAAGGACGCGTTCGTAGTCGTCAGCAGCCGGGCGAGTTTCGAGCTCGTACAGAAAACGGTGCGCGCGGGCTTTCCCATGCTGGTCGCCATCGGTGCAGCGTCGAGCCTGGCGATAGAGACCGCGAAACGTTTCGACCTCACGTTGGTCGGCTTCGCACGCGAAGGGCGGTTCAACGTCTACGCCCGAGCCGAACGGATCGCGCTCGAAGCGGCGCACGACTTCATGGAAGCAGAGGCAGGCTGAATGTCGCGCGAGAGTCGAAGCCCCGCCCAGCCTCCTGAGACCGACGACAATCTCGAGATCGAGCCGCCCAAGGACAAGGCAGCGGGCTTTTTTTCGATACGATCGACCTTCTCCCACATGCATCGGCAAGGCCACACGATCCCGTCCGCCATGCGCATCCTCGCGCGGATGAACCAAAAGGACGGGTTCGACTGCCCCGGATGCGCGTGGCCCGACCCGGATGACCGCGCGGCGCTGACCGAGTTTTGTGAAAACGGCGCGAAGGCTGCCGCATGGGAAACGACCACACGACGTCTCGATTGGGAGTTCTTCCAGCGGTACAGCATCGACGAGCTCGCGCGGAAATCGGACTACTGGCTCGGGCAGCAAGGTCGCCTGACGGTTCCCCTGATGCTGCGTCCGGGCTCGCGTTTCTACGAACCGATCGACTACGACGAAGCATTGCAACGCGTGGCGAGTGCTCTGAACGCACTCGACTCCCCAAACGAGGCGGTGTTCTACACGTCCGGTCGTACGAGCAACGAAGCCGCGTTTCTCTATCAGTTGTTCGTGCGTGCTTTTGGAACGAACAACCTCCCCGACTGTTCGAACATGTGCCACGAGTCGAGTGGCGTTGGCCTCGGGGAGACCGTCGGCATCGGCAAGGGGTCCGTCACCCTCGACGACATCCACCAGGCCGACACCATCATCGTCATGGGGCAGAACCCGGGTACCAATCACCCTCGCATGCTGACCGCACTCCAGAAAGCCAAAGGAAACGGCGCTCGCATCATCGCCGTGAACCCTCTTCCAGAAGCCGGTCTAATGAGCTTCTCGAACCCGAAGAAGCTCGTGCAGATCCTCGGCGGCAGCACCCGCATCGCCGACCTCTTCCTGCAGGTGCAGATCAACGGCGATGTCGCGCTCCTCAAAGCGTTGATGTGTCTGCTGCTCGAAGCCGAGGCGACAAGCCCGGGCGATGTGCTCGACGACCCCTTCATTCAGCAACACACCGAGGGGTTCGAGGCCTTGCGCGCGCACCTCGCCGAGCAGGACCTCGATTCATTGATCGCGAGTTGCGGAGTGACCCGAGAACAACTCGATCAGGCCGTCAAAATCATCCTCCGCAGCGAAAAGACGATCGTTTGCTGGGCAATGGGCCTCACCCAACACAAGAACGGCGTCGGAAACGTCCGCGAGATCGTGAACTTCCTCCTGATGCGCGGCAGCATCGGCAAGCCGGGTGCCGGCACTTGCCCGGTTCGCGGCCATAGCAATGTGCAAGGCGACCGAACGATGGGCATCCAGGACAGGCCCCCGAAAGCACTACTCGATCGAATGCAAACCGTTTTTGATTTCGACCCGCCGCGTGACGATGGCTTCAACACCGTCGAAGCGATCCACGCGATGCTCCAAGGCCACGCCAAAGTGTTCTTCGCTATGGGCGGGAACTTCCTTCAAGCCACCCCCGACACCGAGCGAAGCGCCAAGGCACTGCAGAACTGCGAAATGCTCGTACACGTGAGCACCAAGCTCAACCGCGGTCACCTAGTTCATGGAAAGTGGTCGATCATTTTGCCCTGCCTGGCGAGATCCGAGGTTGACGAGCAGGCCTTCGGCGAACAATTCGTAACTGTCGAGAACTCGATGGGCGTCGTGCACTCATCGCAGGGGAGCCTCAAGCCTGCACATCCCAACCTCTACAGCGAGCCCGCCATCGTCGCGCGCCTCGCCCAAGAAGTGCTCGGTCCCGAAACGCCAGTCGGTTGGTGCTGGCTCATCGAGAACTACGACCGCATCCGTGACCTCATCGAAAAGACCATCCCCGGATTCGAAGACTTCAACGCCCGGGTGCGCGAGCCGGGCGGCTTTCATCTCTACAACAGCGCCCGCGAGCGCAAGTTCACCACCAAGAGCGGCAGAGCACACTTCACGATCAACCCTGCGCCGGACCTCACAATCCCCGACGGCGCCTTCCGCATGATGACCGTGCGAAGCCACGACCAATACAACACCACGATCTACGGCGAAGACGATCGCTATCGCGGGATCCGCGGCGGCCGCCGTGTCATCCTGATGAACGAAGACGACATGCGCGACGCACGCATCGCCCCTCAATCCTTGGTCGACCTCAAAAATGACTTTGGCGGCGTGCACCGTGTCGCCCAACGCTTCACCGCAGTCCCCTATCCCATCCCGCGCGGATGCGTAGCGACCTATTTCCCAGAAGCCAACGTCCTGGTCCCCCTAGACAAGTTCGCCGAGGGCAGCTTCACCCCCGCCTCAAAAGACGTCATCGTCCGAATCACTTCGAGCTAGGGGAACTTCAACATCAATGGTGCCCCATCGTCCACCCAGACTTGGTAGACGCCGCTCTTCGCGTCGATCGGTTTTGCGACGACCGATCGGTGGCTGCGCCATTCGCATGGGGTCGGAGGGTGGTTGTCGAAATTCGCCTCACAGGAAGCAGGGCGCAGCGGGCGCCGGAATGCGTCGCTCAAGTAGAGCTCGACGGCGTCCTGTTGTTCGACGAGCTCGAGATGATAGTCATGCAGCATGACGAGTTGGCCGCCGTGCCGCGCGCCGTGATCGGAGTGGGGGCCTGCGGCATGCGAGTGCCCTCCGCCGAGCCCGTAGCGAAGGAACGGCATCACGAACAGCCCAAGGCCAACGACGGTTGCCGCAACGTAGGGGAGCGCGCCCTTCATCCGCTGCGCACGCCTGGCTCGACGCTCTCACTCCGGGCGAGCCACACACTTAGAACGACGAGCAACAGCGCCGCCCCATACACCGGGACGAGGTCGTAGCGCCACTGGCCCGGCGGCAACAGGCCGCGCACCGAGTCATACACGTGCACGAGGGCGTGTGCCCCGTAGAAACCGGTGGCGAACAGCAGGGCCGTCAGCCGGAAACGAGGCTTGAACACGGCAATCGCCAGCACGACGCCGATCAGGACAAAAATGCAGCCGATATCGCGTACAAAATGCTCATTGAGCGGACCCGTGCCGGGAACGTTAGCAGGCAAGTGGATGTACCAGTGACCCGGATTGGCAAGCATCCACAGGCCGTTCGCGAGGTTGCCTGCCGCAAAGAACGCAAACACGATGCTCCACGGACCGCGAGACGGCGTCATCTCGGAGGACTCCGGGCTCATGGGTGGCTCGCTCGAGCACGGGGCTCGCTTGGTGGAGCGGCGTGAGCCTGAGCGGGAACGGCGCAAAAACCTTCCGAGCCGATGCCGAGCGGCTTCGACATGAGGTTCAAGTAGTTCCCGACCGCATTCAGCCAAGTGAGCTCGACGATCTCTTTTTCGGTGAAGTGCACCGACAATGCGTCAAACGTCTCGTCCGCTGTGGTGCGCGTGGTATTGATCTCTTCGACGTAGCGAAGCGCTGAGCGTTCGCGTTCAGTGAAACGCGTGCTCGTCACGTATTGTGAGAGGGCATCGATGTCAGCCCGGCTCACGCTCTTCGCCTTGAGGGCCATGTGCGTCTCCAAGTCATCGCAGAACATACATCCGTTCACGCGCGAGCCGAACACCCGGATCAAGTGACGCAGCCGGGCGTCCAAAGACAAGCCGTATTCCGCAGCGCTCATCAGCATCATGTGCCCTACGACGAGCCGCGGGGCTCTTGCGAAGATCACGCGAACGGGCGCGACAACCCGCCCGATCGCGCCGCGGTAGATCCACGCAATCAGCCATACCAGTGGATTCCAAGATCGACGGATGGGTGCCAAGCGCGCTTTCTCATAGATATCATCAGACATGGTTTTGACCTCCGTCCCACCAGAAAACCCGGCTAGAAAGAACTAACAGGACTGTTAATAACACCGAAGAGGCAAGGGTCAAGTCGAGTTCGTGCACGAAGTGGGAAAAACAGGAAGAGACGGCTAAACCCTAGCAATTTCAGGCGCCACCAGTGCTCGTCGCGCGCGTGAAGCGTTAGAGACGCCGCAGCACTTCGTCGGCGGCGCGTTCGCCAGACTGAATCGCGCCTTCCATGTAACCCATCCATTCAGTCGCGGACTCGGTGCCCGCCCAGTGAATGCGGCCTTCTGGTTTTCGAAGGTGCGCAAACGAGCTCGTGAGCACGCCTGGGGGGAGGCCACCTACGGGACACCCGCGCGACCATGGCTCGGCGCCCCAGTCGAGCTCGTGATACTCCTGACACAAACGCGCCTCGTCGCCGAAGTACCTAGCGAGTACTGCAAGCACGCGACGCTCTCGATCGGAAGCAGGTTGCGACGACCACTGCCGTGCATGCCTGCCGACGATGAAACCCACGAGCGCCGCCTGCTTTCCGTCGTGCGACGTGTTGTCGTACACGACGCTAAACGGCCCATCGGAGCTCACCACCTCACCCGAGTACCCCGCCTGGCGCCAAAACGCGCGCTCGTAGGTCACGATGATCTTGACCGTGGCACCCATCGCAAAGCGTTGCGTCATTTGATCGCGCCCGACCGAAACCCCCGGCTCGTAGTCGATTCGCCCTGCGAGCGCTGGCGGCACGCAAACGATCACGTATCGGCCCTCGATGACGTCGTCATCCGTGACGACTTCGACGCCATCTTGCTTCCGCACGATCTTGCGAACCGGCTTGCCCAACATCACCGCATCACCAAGCCCCTGAGCCAGCCCCAACGAAATCGATTGCGCGCCCGTCACGAAGCGATCCTGCTGCGCCCCGCCTTCGGCTTCCGACAGCTTCAAGAGCCCTCCACCTGCGTTCAAGTACATCAAGAAGTAGAGCGCCGAAATGTCGCGCGCCTCCGCACCGAAGATCGTGCGAATCGCGGCATCCATGACGGCGTTGATCTTGCTCGACTTCACGAACCGGCGTCGCCAAGTCTCGAGCGTCTCCGCGTCGAGTTGGTCGGCATTGTCTGTGGCGAGCGGCGCACTCGGTGACACGCGCTTCCGTACGCGCTCGAGGTAGCTGACCACACCCTGCATCTGAATCAGGTTCACGATCGAAAGCGAAGGGATCGAGCTCTTATACGTCGAGATCTTCCCCTCCAGCTCGAGGACCTTCTTGCCCGTGGTGTACGTGCGAAACGTCTTCAGCCCGAGCTCGTCCGCAAGCGCCCTGACTCGCCCTTGTCCCGGCCCAATCCACTGCCCACCAACATCGAAACGCCCCTGCCCAATCTCTTGGCTCCAGGTCCGCCCCCCAACGCGATCACGAGCCTCTACGACTTTGACGTCCACCCCCTGCCGCAAAAGCTTCCGCGCAGCACAAAGCCCAGACAGCCCAGCCCCCACGACCACCACATCCGCCCGCATACCCGTCATCCCACCCCGCTTATATACGGGGGTGAGGTTCTACTCAATCTTGATGATGTGACTCTTGCGGCGCGGCTTCCGGGGAGACTCCCTAGCCAGCTCGAAGGTCTGATCGACGACGAAGACTTGGTGCTGATCATCAAGTGTGAAAACTCTGGTTGGATGCTGAGGGACCAGCCGAGAGTCCGAGCTGGTGTCCAGCTGCACGGTGTACTCGGCTCCTGGCTCCCCACGGCGACTGAAGTGCGCGATGCCGATGTGATTCGTCTGAGCGACTTCGACGCCGTTCAGCAGCACGGGAAGGGAAGGGCCGTTGGTCGCCCGCACCACAAAGCCTGCGATGTGCTCCCGTAGCGGGCATCTGAGCGTAACCTCCATGCTACCACTTTCAGCGGTACCCACTTCTTCGAAAGGATGCACTCTCAGGATCCTCTCCTCGACTGGATCCCTGTGCCCCTCCGGGCAGTCGTGCCGAATCCGTACGATCCGGTTCGATGCCGATCGGAGATGAGTGGCCACTTCACCATCTGAGCTGGTGCCGACCAGAATGCCATCCACCCAAACCGACACCCCCGACAGCGAAACGCCGGGGTCGGCTTCGGTCATGAAGATCAATCTCAGGGCATCCCGCTCCAGCGGCGCCGATGTGCAGGAGAAGAGACCCAGAAGGTAGAGCGCGAACCATGGCCCCAGAGTCGGCAAAGTCAGTTGCATCGATGACCCCCGACCGGTCGGCGATGGCCACACCGAAGTCGCCATCGCAGCACGACGACGAAGTCGGAGTACCCCCGGTCGCCGGGAAACGCATTGAGAAGCAACTCGAACTGCCCGAGCGCCGCATCGTAGTTGTTCGCGACTATGAAGTCGGTCGCCTGTCTCTCCGCGCGGGATCGGTCGTCGACGGCGAGTACAGGGGTCGGTAGCGAATCGAGTGAAACCCTCCCCGGCGCGCCGACTCGTATCAAATCGGTCCGCCGAGAGTCGGTCTGAACGCGATTCATGTCGAAGGTCTGAAGCGCCTCGCGCAGCACGTTCACCTCCCTGTGTGAACTAACGGCGACGATGGTAACCAGGGCAAACGCAATCCCGAGGCAGACGAACCCGAGAGTCGTCCTGTCCGGAAGAAGAGACCAACCTGGGAAGCGCGGCCGTGGAGGTCGAGTGGATGGCGACACGCTGCGAGGATCGATGACCGTTCTCTCATCCGCCCACTCGGTGTCCGTGGGGGTGCGCCACGTCGTCATCCGTCGACCTCAGGCTGCCCATAGTCACGGACGAAGAGATCCCCCAGTTGATACCCCGTGTCCAAGCCATACCCGACGACCTCGGTGATGTGGGTCACGCACCTAGAACCGTTTGGCAAACGCGAAGTCTGCACGATGATGTCCACTGCGGACGCGATCTGTGCTCGCAGAGCCTGCTGCGGAATGTCGACGTTGCTCATCAGCGCCATCGTCTCGAGGCGGTTGAGCGTGTCGATCGGGTAGGTGGCGTGCACGGTTGAGAGGCAGCCCCGATGTCCGGAGGTCATCGCCTGAATCAAGTCCAGTGATTCGCCTCCCCGGATCTCCCCAATAACGATGCGATCGGGTCGCATGCGGAGTGTTGCGCGGAACAGATCTCGAATCGTCACGGCGCCACGCCCGTTAACGTCGGCGGGCTGGCTCTCGAGTTGAACGACGTGCGGAAGGGGGAGCCGAAGCTCCATTAAATCCTCGATGACGATTACGCGTTCGCTCTCGCCGACGAACGAAGCAAGGACATTCAGGACTGAGGTCTTTCCGGACCCCGCTCCCCCGGCCACTATGATGTTCTGCTGCGACGCCACGAGGACGCGAAGAAGGTCTGCAGCGCTTTCACTGAGCGCTCCGAGATCGACCAGCCGCTCGACCGTAAGCTGCGCTGACGAGAACCGTCGAATGGAAACGACCGGACCTGCCGCCGAGGCGGGTGGAATGATCGCTTCGACCCTAGACCCATCGGGAAGGCGAGCTTCGAGAATGGGCTTGTGCGTATTGAGCTCCCGTCCGACAAACTGCGAAAGATTGCGAAGCGCAGACATCAATGCGTGCTCCGAATCGAAACTCCGATCCGTGAGTCGCACTTTGCCGTTCTCCTCGATGTAGATCTTCTGGTGACCGTTGATCATGATCTCGCTCACCTCGTCACATTCGAGAAACGGCACGATGGGGCTGAAAAATGCCTTCAGAGTTTCGTCAAAAACGCTGCGTGGAATACTCACTGAACCTCCTGCGATGGCAAGAAGCGCTGCGGGTAGGGAACAAGCTGGGGGCCGTGCTCGGCCGCAGACTGGGCGGCGAGGGCCGCGCGCACCTCTGCAGCGTGCGAGCCGTGCGGCTCGAGCCGCAGATACTCCCGAAAGTGAAGCCTCGACAGGTCACGGTTCGCTAGGCGTTCGCGGTAGAGTACCCCAAGCCGGTAGTGTGGAAGCGGCCTGTCGGGCTCGGCCTCGACGACCAACTCGAGCTCGCTGCGTGCGCTCTCGACGTCGCCAAGCGCATCGTGAATGTTAGCGACGACGAAGCGCAACCACCAATGAGAGGGGTTCTCGCGAAGATAGGCGGCCGCGTGCGTGAGCGCGGTTCGGTATCGACTAGAGGCAACGCAGGCGCGAACGAGCCATGCGACCACCGCCTCGGAATCGTAGCCACGCAGCTTCGAGGCATTGAGGTATTGCTCGGCGCGCAACGTGTCGCCACGAAGGGCATGGGCAACGCCCTCCTTGAATAGGTCCTCGGCCGAGATGAACCTCAGCTCGTCCGGGAGTCCAGAGGTGTGATGGGAGCCGGCGTGATTGCATCCGGAGCAGACCAGCACGAAGCAAACGGCCAGCGGGACAATCCCTGTTTCAAGATGGACCATGATGATGCGCGCTGGCCTTTCCAGCGATTTCCACGAGCCATTTGACGTAGTGATGTCCTCCCAGATGAGAGGTCAGGAGCAAGAGGTGACGCGTTTCGCGAAGGACCTCAGCCCAACGCTTCGTTTCGATTGCGTTCGCCAGGCTCAAGCGGGCCGCTGCGTAGTCGGTGCCCATGCGTTCGGCCAACTCTTGACCCGCAGCACGCGTCCGGTCCGCATCTGACGGTCGGCCAGCCGCGTCGTAACAGTTCGTGGCCGTTCGGAAGCCTTGAACCGCAAGCACACCGTCGCGAGGATCGTAAGGATACCGATCGGATCTGAACCGCGCCATCTCCTCGGCACGAACGCCGCGCTGAAGCGCGCCCCCGCGGCTCGGGCAATCGGGATGCTCCCCGAAAAGCGCCGGGTGCGGATTGGGCCCGCCGTTGTCTATCCTCGCGGTGTGGTCGTCACGCACGGAGCTCGTCACGACGAGTGCTAGAGCGCCGAGCGCGACGATGGAGAGCCCAACTCGCCAAAGTCGAACGGAGTTCGTCACGGCGCGCTAAACCCCCCGGTCGTGAAGCGAACGATGAGTGGGCCGAGAAGCAAGAGGATGACGCAAAGGAAGATCAACGTCATCGGCCCGATCAGCATCAGCGCAGCCCCCGAGGCCATCTCCTCTGCCGCGATGCTTCGGCGCAAGCGCTGGGTCTGCGCCTGAATCGTCAGCACGCTCGCCAACGGGCTTCCTTTTTCTTCGGCCTGAACGACGCTGTTGACGAACTCCCTCACCTGCTCGGTCGGCGCTCGGTCGGCGAAGCCCTCGAGGGCTCGTCGGCGGGTATAACCTAGCTCGAGCTCTTGAAGGACGCGCCTGAACTCCTCGACGAGGGGGTCTGACGGATCGGCAGCGCTCTTGACAATTTTCGTAAGCGACCCGGGGAAATCGAGGCCTGCGCTCATGCAGAGGGATGCAAGGTCAACAGCCGCCGGCAGTCCACGATTGACCTTCCGCGCGCGCTCCCGCGCGACGGAGGAAAGATGGGCCCAAGGTGCAAGAAGCCCCAAGAGCGGGCCAAACATTGCAAGTGCGATCGAGAAGGCGAACAACTGAGAAAGAACCCACACGAGGCAAGCGAAGGTCAGCGCAGAAAGCATCGATAGAGCGAGAAGCTCATCTGCTGAGAGCCCAAGGTAGCTACCCGCATGGAGGAGGCGTCGGTCGATCCGCTCACGCAGCTTTTGAATGGGCCATCGCTCGACCCACCCGGCCCCGTACCTCACGAGCGGCTCGATCGATCGGAAGAGCTGCGCTTCGAGAGCCCGAGCGCGTTCGAGACCACGGATCCCGAGAACCGGGCGACGCTGGGATGGATGTCTGGCGAGTTGGTACGCCAGTGTCGAGAGACCTCCAATGGCCAACACGACTGACGCCACGAGAAGAAGGTCGAGCGCGGAGGTCATAGATCGACCCTCACGATGCGGTACGCCCACGACGAAGCGGTGACCCACAAGCCGACGCAAACGGCGACGATCGCTCGCCCATATCGATGATCGAGTACTGGATCGAACCAGGAGGGATCGAGCCAACCGATTACTGTGCACAAGAGAAACGGCATGGACGCCAACACCAACACTTGGCCGCGACCTTCAGCTGTCTTGGTGCGAAGTACGCCATCGAGCCTCGCGCTTTCCCGAAGGCTCGCCGAAGACTGCTCGAGCGTTTGCGACAGATTGCCGCCTGTCTGACTCGCGACAACGATCGTCGCGAGAGCGCCTGAAATCACCGTGCTGTTGATCCGGCGTGCCATCGCCGTCACGGCCCGATGAAGGGGCGCCCCAAGTCGCATTTCTTTGACCAGAAGGTCTACCTCTTCGAAAAACGGACGGGGGACGAGCAGCACGGTGGACGCGATTGCTTCGGCGACAGAAGGTGTCGCCTTGAGCGAATTCGCAAGCATCAGAAGCCAAGTGTCGAGCTGGCGTTCGAGCTGGTTGATACGAACCAGGTGGCGCTTCGAAAGAACGATCGGCGGAAGAATCGCCGTTAGAATAGCGAGCAGCGCCAACGCCCCACTCTTGCTGATCAGGAACAGCCCTACGAGCACGGAGCACAGGATCAACTGCAGTCGAGCGATCTGTGAACCGCTCTTGGGCACCAAGAGGAACGTCGTGTGCCGTTCGAGACGTTCCTCGTAGCGTCCGAGTACCCGGCGAAAAGGGCTTTCGTCGGCAACCAGCACGAAGTAAACAAGGGCAGACGTGCCTACGACGGCCAACAAGCCTGCAGACACCAACAAGAACAAGGACGGGGCGCTCACAGGTACGCCCCCTCGCCGATCAGTCCTTGCGCGATGAACTCGTCCAGGAAGCTCGGTACGTATCCGGTCGCACGATACTGCCCCAGGACCTGGCCGGTGCGGCTGGTGCCGGTACGGTGGAACTCGAAGATGTCGTGAAGAACGAAGTCGCCTTCGTCTCCGAGACGGCCAACCTCCGTCACCGCCGTAACCCTGCGCGAGCCATCAGAGAAACGCGTTTGCTGCACCACGAGGTGAATGCTGGCGGCAACCTGTTCGCGAATCGCAAGAGGTGACAGGTCGAGCCCTGCCATCATGCAGAGCGTCTCGATCCGATTCAGCGCATCGACGGCACTGTTGGCATGAGTGGTGGTCATGGAACCCTCATGCCCTGTGTTCATCGCTTGCAACATGTCGATGGCCTCGCCGGCCCGGCATTCTCCAACGACGATTCGGTCGGGACGCATTCTCAGGGCGTTCTTCACGAGATCACGAATGGTGTATCCCCCGCGATCTTCGAGATTCGCGGGCTTGGCTTCGAGAGAGACGACGTGAGGCTGCTGCAATCGAAGCTCTGCTGCGTCTTCGATCGTGACTATGCGTTCCTCAGAGGGAATCGCCCTCGAAAGGACATTGAGAAGCGTCGTCTTTCCGCTCCCGGTCCCCCCGGAGATGATCAGGTTTTTCTTCGCGCGAACGCATCGCTCGAGGAACCGGGCCATCGCAGTGCTCAAGCTGCCCATGGAAACGAGAGCCGACATTTCGAGGGGTCGGCTGGGGAACTTGCGGATGGTGATGCAGGGCCCGCGGAGCGCCAAAGGTGGGATGATTGCGTTCACGCGCGACCCATCGCTGAGACGCGCGTCGACTAGGGGAGTGCTCTCGTCAATCCTGCGCCCAAGAGGGGTGACGATGCGTTCGATCGCCGCCCGGCAAGACTCGTCATCCGTGAACCGAAGTCGTGTGAGATCGATTTTCCCAGCTCGCTCCACGTAGATCGTCTGCGGATCCACGACCATGACCTCGGAAACGTCGTCATCGTCGAGGAGTGCTTGCAACGGCCCGAGACCCAGCGCCTCGTCCACCATCTCGGCGATCAGTCGTCGTTGGTCCACGGCCTCAGGTAGCTCGTTCCCCAACTTGGTGAGGATGTGCTCGAGGGCGTCAATGACTTTCGGGCGTAACACGTGGTCGCTCATCTCCGACCGATCGAAGGAAGCTAAGTCGAGATAGTCGAGGAGCAGTCGATGGATACGCCGACGGAGCTCGGGCGAGGCGTCCGACCCGCATCGTCTTTCGTCGTTCGGCAGCGACCGGAGAGCAGCGACTCGCAAAACGTAGGGCCCGACACGTAGCTCTGCGTCGTCCGGCAGGAGGGTCTCGGAATCGCGGATGGACTCCGCGCCTACTCCCGTCCCGTTCGAGGAATGGTCGACAACGCGCAGCCCTTCAGGCACGACGTGAACGCGGAGATGCACTCGGCTCACGGCAGGTGAAGGAAGGACGATATCGCAGTTAGGGCCGCGACCGACAACCAAAGAAACCGTATCCAGGATACGGATCTCTTCTCGCCCTCCATCGGGCATGTCGATCGAGACGTCGAACCCTCCGGTCACTCGACGCTCCCTTCGGTGCCGCCTCCGGACGATTGCCCGAGGCGGGGCTCGTCCATGAGATCGTAGGCCTCCGCGCCCCCACGGAAGCTATCGTACACGCGAATCGCTTCTTCGATGCGGTTGCGCTGGCTCAGGCTCACCGGCTCTACGACGGATGGGACCACCAGCATGTACGACTTGTTGTCCTCAGTCTCGCGACCGTGGGTGCCGAAGAGCGCTCCAATGAACGGGATCATCGCAAGCCCTGGCAGCCCGTCCTTGGTGCGGCGCTCGCTGCGCGCACGAATGCCTGCGAGGGATATCGATTGACCCAACTCGAGATTGACCAGCGTCTCCACGTGGGTGGTGATCCGGCCAGGAATCCCTTGCACTCCACGCTCCTGGTCGAGGTCCGATACGTCCGCGGTGATCTCGAGCTCGATGCGCCCGGTTCGTGGATCGTACCTGGGCAGCACCGTGATCTTCGTGCCAAACTCGATAGCCTGTACGTTGACCGTGAGGTTGTTCTGGACCTGCACGTTGAACTCACCACCCGAGGTGAAGACCGCTTCGGTGCCATTGGCCGTGACGAGCGCCGCCTGCCGATACAACTTGGCCCAACCTTTGGACTGAGCGAGATCCAAGCTCGGGAGAAAGGTCTCCGGCAGGATCTGAAAAGCCGTCTGCGTTGGGATCCCGCTACCCCCCGTGATAGCCAGCGCCGCTTCCGACGGGGTGAGGGTGCTCCCGATGTTACCAGGCCAGTTGAGACCGATTTGATGGCTGTATCGGTCCTGGATGAGAACGAAATAGAGGTCCAATCGGATGTTCTCCCTGCCGGCGAAGCCCTTGCTGGCGTCTGCGGGAATCACGCGAATGGTGTACTGGACCTGAGATCCATCATGTCGGATCAATAGAAGGGACCCGGTCCCGACTGACCTTCCAACAATGACGAAGCGACTCTGATCCCGTGTCACACGTATGTCGGCGATGCCGGGTGCACCCTCCGAGTAGCTCTTCACGCCCTTCGCCGACAGGCTCCTCTGCTCACCGACGCGCAGAACGATGGTCGGGGGTTGATCCACATCACCCCGCGTACTGGCCGTCGCTGCAGTAGCGGAGATGAAGAGCACGGCGAAGGAGATCCATTGGGCAGAGGGGAGCACGTCAGTCGACCCTCTCGAGCCTCAAACGTCGTTGTCGACTGGCTCGCTTCTCTTGCTCGAGAACGTCGGTGTCGTCCGTTTCCCCAAGGCCCACGGCGATCTCGAGGTCGTCCACGTTGCGAAGAACGAGGCGGAGCACACCATCTCGCTGCGCCTGTGCGAGGAGCGTTGCCTGCTCCATCGTGAGCAACAAACTCACGCCGTCCCCTCGGCCGGTCGGGTCAGTATCATGCGCGGCCCCGACGCTGTCTCCCACGGCTAGAACCAGGAGGTTCTGGAGCAGGGGCACAGTGACGATCCGTTGCTCGGCACCGGGTTTCGCGCGGGTGAGAAGAACGTCTACGCGATCGCCGGGGCGCAAGAGCCCTGCGAACGCGTCACTCTCAGTGCGAGAGATTGTCATGGCTCGCATCCCTTTCGGGACCCGACTGGAAAGGGTAATCCACTCGCGCGTCGCCGTTGTGAGGTCCCCCCAAAGAAGCGATTGACTGGCTTGCAGGTTGGCGGAAAGCTTTACCCCGAGCACTCGCGGCAAGTCGGAGGCCCGCACGTGTCGGCCTTCGACGTAAGCTTCAGGAAGCGCCCGTACGACCAACATCTGCTCCGTAAGGGGCTCACCGATCTCGGCGTCACGCCTCATCGCAAGAAGCTCGACCGGCTGCCCGCCGGCCGCCTCGATACGAAACTGGCGCACGTAGATCGCAAGCAGAAGAAACCCCAGAACAGCGACGGCCGCGGCGGCAAGCATTGCTGTTCGATTCACGGCATGCCCGCTATCAAGATGGTGACGACCGTCCGATCAATCGGACCGGGATGAGCAAGCACGGTGACCGTTTCACCACCTCTCCGCCCGGTCACCAAAGTGGTTTGGTCGACCTGGAGCCGTTCCCCGACGTGGCGCTCCAGGATCTCCCAGCCCCGGGTCCGGAACTGCTCGCGATAGAACCGTTCTACTGTCGACGGGGTGCTCGCCCTAGCGAAAAAGACCGCCACGGCGCTCGAATGTCCCACCTCGCTGGAGGATAGAATGCGCTGAGAATTGGGGGGACGTGAGACCTGTGCGGGGTCGTCGCCCCCCGCGTCCCCGCCTTCCGATGGGAGCATGTCGTAGAGGTTGAAATCGGTGGTCGTCCACATCGTGAGGAGGAACGTGCGACTGTCTCCCGAGCCCTCGATGGGCTGAGCGTACGCGTACCGAGCCTCCCCGAGTTCGTGAAGGTCACCGGTGCGCGAGAAACGCACGAACCGCGACACCAGGCCCTCGAGACTCAAAGGCTGCTCGCCAAGATCCAAGCACGCCACGTAGCCTCGTTGCGCATCCTGGACAGTCGTAGTCGCGATCGAACCCAGCAAGGCATCACGGCCATCGCAAAGCCCTTCGTAGTGGGCGAGCACGGCATGGGATGGTGCTTCGACGGTCTGCGTTTGAAAATAGACACGAGCCCCGTTTAGGTGGAGCCGCCGAACAGCCTCCCCGTTCGTGCCAGGGTACTCCATCAGGGTGGACCCGAAACCCAGCATCGCTTCGTCAACTGCCGCCCGGGCTTGCCGAAGAAGGCACAGTGAAGCAATCGCCGACAGGACGGCTATGAACAACGCGAATCGGAGGACGCCGTGTAGGGTCGGTGATATGCGTTCGCTAAAGGACATCGACTTTCACCTGCAGACTTCGCTGGCGTATTGCGTGGAGCGCAGCTCCGTGGAACATGCGTGTTCTAGAATGTTGTTTCCGTCGGGAGACGTCCGCCGTCTCGTGTTGCAAAGAAGCGTGCTCACTCCACGCTGCTGGGTCCGGCCGCCGCCGAGGCCGTTCGGCATCGGCGCGTCGGCAAGGCCTATTCCGTGGGTGGCCCTGCCAAGCAGGTAACCGTCGACATCACCGAGAAACGAGCCTACCGAGAAGCGGCCGCCCCCAGCAGAGCCAGCATCATCCAGCCCTGCCGCTCGAATCGCGCTTTCGGCCGTACCGCACTCGCCGCTTCGGCAACTCTGCGCCGGACACTCACCGGAATCGGCCTGCAACCAGGCTAGACGCCGAGCCCGCGCTCTCGCTTCGAGCTTGGCGCTGTACATACTGTTCAGCGCGACAACTCCGAGGAGCGCCGCCGCAAACAACGGCAGAGCGACAAGCGCTTCGACGAAAGCTGTCCCTCTTTGGTCGCAAATGAGTTGTGGTGTCTTCATGTTGTTCAGTGGGCGGAAATCGCGTTCAATGTGAAGTCGCGAACGACATCACAAAGCGCGGTCAAGTTGCCAGGGGAGCCCCGGCCGCGTGCGGTCGAGCATGCACTCGTGATTCCGTGCGGAACCCAAGTGCGAGAGATTCGGAAGCGCCGGAGCCGCGCGCGCCATCGTTGCTTCCACATCCACTCTTCCTTCGGCTCGGTCCCGTCGAAGTAGTACTCCGCCTGGGCAAAACCCACGCGACCAACCAGGTGCGCTGCGTGGGTCGCGTTCCGTCCGCCCGCGTGTCCACCTTGGGCCACACGAACGCCCCTCTCACCGCGTTGCCAATAGCTTTGGTGAAGATCTGCCCCGAAGTCGTAGGCACGATACTGGAACTCCTCGTGCCCGAGCCAGACCTGGCTGCCGTCGCTGCGTGTGGAGATGACCGCGCGCGTAGACTCAACGACACCATCGTCACACGTGCGACGTTTCCCGAGCCGCAGAGTTCTGCTGACCAGTCCGCCGAGAAACCGCACGAGCCACCGGGGAATCTTGGATTGAACGTTGCTCAACCGGTTGCCGAGCCCATCAGCCACCCGATCACAAAGGATTCCGATGTCGGCCTTCTCCACCGGCAAACCCGTACCTCCATCTGGGAGCCTCGGCCCAAGAAGCGGAGCGACGAAACCAGCGGCAACCGGTGGTTCGTACGCGTCCTGAAATGCCATAGCATCGACTGCGCGGACTTGGGCTAAGACAGGAAACCCTCGCTGAACCGCTTCGTGGGCGACGTCGAGCGCATCGTGCGCAACTTTCACGAACTCTTCAACCGCGTCGCCGATACGTTCGACGGTGCTTTCGACCGGAGTGAGCACGGCGATGAGCGCGCCGGCTTTGATGGAGAAGATCACAGTCGCCGCGAGGCCGTACAAAATCCCGAGGAGGATCTCGAGCATCACCTCGACGCTGCGAATGACGAGTAGAATGCCGGCGGTGATCGCCATCACTACGTTGAGCAGGACGTGCAGGTTCATGCCCTGCGCGCCGACCACCGCCGCTGCATGAGATCCGGCGTCGGCAGCGTCCTGCATGATGCGTCGGTAGATGATGGCGTCCCCGACCCCGAGGATGTAATAGATGGCTCCGACGGCGAAGAGGGCCATGAAAAGAGACATGGTCATCATCGAGCCGTCGGCATCGCGAAACAGGCAGCGCTTGCTTTCACGCATCACGAGCCCCGCGGCCTGTACTGATAGGGGGCGTCGTGGATCAGCAACGTGGTCTCGTGCTGAAGCCGTTTGAAACGGCCGCCCACGAATCTTTGTGCGAAGGGAAAGAAGGCGTGGTCGAAGTCGGGCTTGGACCTAAGGCCTCCGAAGCCCGCACAAAGCAGATTGCGCGCGATCGGTACCGTGCATTGGTACGCGTAGGTGACGCGCACCGTGATCTCAGGCTCGGTAACCTCAGCGCCAGTCAGGCCGGGAAACGTCACGGCGACCGCCCAAGGTTGGTAATAGAGCGAGCTCGCGAGTCTTCGGGGACCGCCAACCGATTTCCCGATACTAGGATTCGAATCATATCCAACGTTGACGGGCGCGAGCGCCATCAAGGGAACGTGCGCAGCCAGTCGAATCGTGTTGAGGCGAGACCTTCCGAGGTTGGCAAACGTTCGTTCGGAGAAGGCCCCGGCGATGGAATGCGCCGAAGGGTCCCCGAGAGCCGAAGAGATGCCCCCGAGCACATTGGCGAGATCGCCGATCGTCACGCGCCCACGTTCCACTGTCATCTTTGGTTCGCCGCCGTATTCGTTCGGGTCGTCGGGAAGCACGACGACGGCGGAACGCGCTGCGGCATCAGCCGCGTGCTTTACGATGAGGTTTGCGTGAGAGATCAGAGCCAATTGCACCAATGACAAGAAGAACGTCCACAAGGGAACGAACACGACGAGGAACTCGAGAAACACGGTTCCGCGCTGGTCCACAAGAAGCCGCTGCCGCCGGAGAGGCCTCATACGAGCGCCCACTGCAGGTTTAGGTACGGAAGCGCGACTAGCGCGGTGCCGATGAAGATCGCCCCACCCATACGGATCGGGGTGAGCGCCTCGATGTCCGTCTGTCGCGGCAGAGACGAAGAGCAAAGACGCCGAAATGACAAGCGAGCGGCGTTCCAAAGGGTCTGTATCAGGACGCCTTTCCACGCCAGCACGCCGAACGCGATGCCCATGGCGACGATGAACGCCGCCAGTTGGATCTCGATGCCGGCTCTGATGTCAAACCCGGTCGCTGCGCCAAGGGCAGCGAAGAGCTTGACGTCACCGCCGCCCATAACCCCTTGGCGGAAAAGCCCGTACGGGACGAATGAGCAAAGGAACAGCGACGCCACACTCGACAGTCCGTAGTCAGCCCCAAGGAAGAACGCGTACAGAAGGGGCGAGATCGCCGCCGAGGGCAGCGTGATCCAATTGGCAATCTCGGAGGTTCGCCAGTCGGCAACGGCCGCAAGGGCGGCGATGGCGAGGGCGGCGATTGAGGCGATCGTCGTCTCCATGGGATCCAACCCCTACTCGACGACGTCCGCCATGTAGCTGTCTGCAGCCTCAATCTCGCCCGTGAGCGTTTCGCCGAATTGCTGCCACGCCGCGATACCAACGATGGCGATGAGGCCTAGAACGATGATGTACTCGACCGTCGTGAGACCTCGTTGGTCGTTCAATAGGTCAGCGTCTTCGATTCGATTTTTGATCATGATCGGTCTCCGATGTCAGGGAAGGGGGAGTAGAACGAAGAGTTTCGTGAGGTAGTAGGCCTGCACGAGTGGCACCCCGAGCCCGTACAACGCCAGGCCTGCGGCTAAGCCACAAACTCCGAGGACGACCGTGTACTCTGTGAACACCACGCACATCTATCGGTCCGGATAACGGATCGTTGCGCGGAAGTTTTAAACGCGCCCCAGGCTAGGGGCCAACCATGAAGTTTTGGTCAACTTCGCCGGCGCCGAGGGCCCGATCATAAAGAGCGATCAAGTGGAGCTCGCCCAGCCATGTTCGATCGTTGGTCGCTTCGTTCGCAACGGTGATCGCGTATGTGGCGTCCCAGGTCGTTACTGCGCCCATGCGCATGAACGTCTGGTTTTCAACACCATCGATGTAAAGCACCTCCGCACCATCGGCTCGGTGTGTAAAAACAACATGCGTCAGGGCGGTTGTGGCCGTTCCAGGCGTGGTGAACACCGTTGGGCTGCCATTGTCCCAGTCCACTTCTCCGTCGGCCCGGAATCGGTCAGCGTAGGTGTCTGCCTCCTGGCTGAGGAGAAAATTTCGAAGGTAGGGGTCTACGGACATGGTGATGATCCGGGCGGGACCTGTCTGAGTAATGTTTGCGGGCTTGATCCACGCCTCGACACTGAGCTCGCCGCTCGCTTGGACCCGTGTGGTCACTTTGGTGGCTGCCCCCGCCGTGGAAAGAGCCGTGGCCGCGTTGATTGTGAGGTGATTCGTTGACCACGTGACTTTGCCTGGATCGGCGATGGTCAGGTCAAGCTTGGGGGTTATGCTGGACTGGTCGGCGACCGTGGGACCATTGCCCTCATCGAACGCGTAAAGCAGGATGAGTCCGTCATCAACCCGCATCAACGAACCGCCCGTTCCCCCGGCGCCCCCGGTCCCACCGCTGCCATCGACGCAGTCGCCCGTCTGCAGAGAGCAGTCCTGATCGATTGGGCATCCTTCGCTTGGAAAGACGCTTACCATCACCGTGAGGGTGTCTTCTTC
>CAXMND010000023.1:0-16087 GCA_964194675.1 uncultured Coxiellaceae bacterium
CGCACACGCCTACTGGGCCCCCTGTATGCCGTGAAGTGGGCGACCATCCTACTCAACGAGTTCCTCCCGGCCGCAGCCGCCAGGCGAAGCTTCGCCTCCGCCGACACCGGCGGTGACGAGTCCCGCCTCCTTAGTCAAATCGACAAAGCACGCCAGATGCTGGTCCATGCGGACGATTTCGAGGCACTCGCTGGCCTATGATTTCGTCCGCGAGGGCCAGAAATGCTAGCCTGCGACAGATGACACAGGCTGCTTTGAAGGGGGAGAGCGTGCCAAGCGGTTTGGAGCAAGGGCCTCTCGATCAAAGGTCAAAAGAGCTCAGAAAACAGTGCGTTCGCTGCCTCCTCGGGGGTTCGCGCGGACACGTTGGGTCTACGTTCTCGCTGATCGAGATCCTCCGCGTTCTCTACGACGACGTGCTGAAGTACGACCCGGCCAACCCGAGCTGGGAAGAGCGCGACCGTTTCATCTTGAGCAAGGGACACGGGTGCATCGCGCTCTACGTATTGCTCGCCGAAAAAGGGTTCTTCCCCGACGCCGAGCTCGACAAGTTCTGCCATCCGGACGGAATCCTCGGCGGGCATCCCGACCACGTGAAAGTTCCGGGGATCGAGGCGTCCACCGGTAGCCTGGGCCATGGCCTTTCGATTGGCATCGGTCGCGCGCTCGCAGGTCGCACGCGTGGCGCGGACTGGCGCGTCTTCGTCACGCTTGGCGATGGCGAGTGCAACGAAGGCTCGATTTGGGAGGGCGCTCTTGCGGCGGGCAACCACGGCCTCGAAAACCTCACCGTCATCGTCGACAACAACAAGCGGCAGTCGTACGGCTCCACCGATGAAGTGCTCGACCTCGAGCCCTTTGCCGACAAGTGGCGAGCGTTCGGGTTCGGGGTGCACGAGGTGGATGGGCACGACACCGACGCGCTGCGCGATGCCTTTGCCAGGTTGCCCTACGAAAAGGACCGACCGAGCGCACTGATCTGCCACACAGTGAAGGGAAAGGGCATTCCAGAAGCCGAGGGCAACAACAAGTGGCACCACCTACGCGCGATTGACGAGGCCAAAGCGCAGTCCATGATCGACGCCATCGAAGCATATTGAGCCATGAGAAAAGTCTGTATTGACATGGTCCATGAGCTTGCGAAGCAAGACGATCGCGTCGTCTTCGTGGGCTCTGATCTCGGAGTAGGCACCCTCGATGCGATGCGCTGGGAGCTTCCCGACCGCTTCTTCATGGAAGGGGTCAGCGAAGCCAATATGATCGGGATGTGCGCCGGGCTCGCAACCGAAGGTCACGTCGTCTACACGAATACGATTGCCACCTTCATCGTCCGCCGCGCCTACGAACAGGTCTGTCTCGACGTCGGGCACGCCGACCTTCCGGTTCGCCTCATCTGCAATGGAGGCGGCCTCGTATACGCGCCGCTCGGGCCGACCCACGAAGCGATCGACGACTTCGCGCTCATGCGCGCAATCCCGAACATGACGGTCTTCGCGGCCGCAGACGCGGAAGAGATGCGCGAGTTCATGCCGCAATCGTTGGACTGGCCGCACCCGATCTACATCCGCTTGGCCAAGGGCCATGACCCCATCGTCACCAAAGGGCTTCCGCCATTTCAGATCGGCAAGGCACGTCCCTTGGTCGAAGGGTCGGACGCCCTGATCATTACGACCGGCATTACGCTACGCTTAGCACGACCGGCGCTCGACGAGCTTCGTGCAGAAGGGCTCGATGTCGGACTGCTGCACTTGCCTACCGTGAAACCGCTCGACGCGGATGCGATCTTGTCGCGCGCTTCCAAGAGCCGAGCGGTGGTTGTCGTGGAAGAGCACAGTGTCATCGGTGGCCTGGGAAGCGCGGTGGCCTCACTATTGCTCGAGGAGCTTCCGAGCCCGCCGAGCTTCCGGATGATCGGGATTCCGGACCAGTTCCCGGACATCTACGGGTCTCAAGCCGACCAGCTGACACGCTTCGACATCACGTCCGAGCGGGTAGCCACCGAAGTGCGCGTCCTCCTACGACGCGCGGCTGCGTGAGCCAGGCCCCACGGGCGGGCCGATACGCTTGGGCAGGCGGTGCTTTAGGCGCCGGACTTGCCGAATGATCTCGAGTAGGTTCTTCCAGGCGAACGATTTGGTCTCCGCAACGCCAGTCGTGCGCTGAACCCGGTTCGTTCGAACTACCGGCTCTAGGTTCCACTTTCGAAGCGCGAGGATCAGAATCTCGGCCACGTGGAAGCTACGTTCCGCGTCGAGATCGTCCAACTGCACGGCATTCGTGGGCAGTAGCAACATCGAGTGAACGTAGGAGCAGCGAATCCCAAAGTATCGAGTCATGATAAAATGATAAATGGTCGAAGGAATCCGTCGGTAGAGGGGCCGCTCGGCCAGGTTCTCCACGTCGAACATGATGACTTTCTCCGGTGCACGAGCGTCGAGCTGGTCGAACAAGGAGCGTGGATCGATCATCCCATTGGTGGGAACGAACATCGCATAAGGCATCTTCGCGACGGCGTAACCGTGACGGCAGGCGTGACCTAGCCCTTGGTTGACATCGAATCGCTCTACGCGAACCTCGGGGCGACTGGAAGCGAAAGACTGCATGCCTTCATAGGTATTGTCCTGGCTCCCGTCGTCGATGCAGATCATCTCGAAGGGGTATCCCTCCGCAGCGACCGCGTCATGGATATCGGTGAGGGTTTCCGCGATGTGCGTCCCCTCCTCCTTCGCCGGACAAATGAGCGTGACCCCGCCGTCAGTCATTGGGGAGAGGATTTTCGCGAGGCGAGCACCCTAGCGCCATGAGGTAATGACACATCGGATAGAACCCCGTGTGCACGACCTCATCGTTGACCCCAAAGAGGAATGATTGGTGGAAATAGCGGTTGATGAGCTTCGACAAGCGGTCGTGGGTGTAGAGGTTGATATGCCCGATTTGACTCGCTTTGGACGCGTACTGCGAGGCCGAATCGTTGGGCGTGCCTATGACCGCGAAGCCGTGCTGGCCGAGATTTTGGACGACCGTTTGCATGAATCGGTCTTCCTCTGAGCCGTCGATGTGCTCGATCACGTCGATGCTCACGACTGCGTCGTGCTCGCCATACGTCTTGCCGAGGAAGTCGTCGCAGACCCAGTCGATACCGCTGTCCCCGAAAGCCCGCTTTGCAGATTCGATCGCGCGGTCGTCGAAGTCGACGGCGGTGAGTTGATGGCCACGCTCGATCAGCATTAGGCCACCAAGGCCTTCGTTGCAGCCGAGCTCGAGCACCTTCAGAGGGCGCGCTTCGGGGAGAAGCCGGGCCGCGAACTTGTATCGGGCTAGAACGAAGAGCAGATGACGAGTCTGGTGCTTGACCTGCTGACTGAAGTATGGCCCGAGGGAGAGCGTTTCGCCCTTGACCACACTCGATTTGGCTTCTTCCCAGAGTTTCCTTTTATCGGTCATCTCGTGCTCGAAAGGCTACCAGGTTGCCGTCGCTTGCTCATAACTAGTCGTCGGGGCCCGAGAGCGGCTGCTTGAAAGAGAGCTCCGGAGCGTCTTCGATCGTGCCGGCAAGCGCTCGGTCCAAGTCGACCAACGTCAGGCGACATGGGTTTTCCCAGAAGTAGATGTAGCCCTTGCGGCCCGGGAAATGCTCGGCGATGAGCGCCTTGTCCCATTCGACGCTCAGATGATTCGCCCAGAGCACATCGGCTTCGAGGTTCGGATCGTTGTACGGAGGCCAGAACACGAAGTGCCGGGCGGGAGCCGAATCGCAAAACGTGGCGTGGGGCCCGCTCCGAAAGAGGATGGCGTCGTGTATCCCGGCGCCTTCGATCGCCAGAAGGGGGCGGCGAACCGAATCGGTAAGTTTGTGCACGGTGCCGAGGCGCATCGTGGTGAAGCCGAGCGCGGATGTAATCAGAAGCGCTGCCACCATGGCCAAGGGAAGCGCTGCGATCCAATCGTGTGGGAAGGAGCTCCGGTGCGACGCGGCCCACGAGTGCAGTCGACTGACGCCATTCCCGCTCAGGATGAGGAACGGAAGACTGAGCTCGTAGAAATGAGGCGGCCCGAACGGATCCACACCCCCGTCCGTCGTGAGCACGTGAAAGCCGATGTACGAGACGAGCATCAGCCATACTACCGACATATTGCGGCCGCGCGCGAAAGGAAGGAACAAGAAGCCGATCGGCCAGCCGCCAATCGCGTAGCTGTAGCGCAGCAACGACGCGAGCCACTTGGCGAATGTGCCCTCCTCGATGACCATGCCCACCACTTGAAGATCGGTTTGGGGCCCGAAGTAGCCGAAGCGGTAGTGGTTATCGAGGACATACTGCATCGCCCGCTGATAGGGAACGAAGAACGGGTCGCCAGTGAGCGCATAGTTGGCCGCAAAAAAGAGGGTGGCCATGGCACCCGAGATCACCCCGAAGAGCGCGAGTTTCTGCAGCTTCGCTTGGCCCTTCACGACGTCGGCAAGCCATAAAACGACGAGACCGGTGCACAGAGCAAGCGTGGTGAACGGACGGATGAAGAAGGCGATCGAGACGAGCAGCGCAAAGGCTCCGCTTTCCCAAGCCTTGCTGTCAGGCTCCTTGGCACGAAGGAAGAACCAGAACGCCCAGGCATTTGCGCACAAGCACGACGCGTGGCTCATCAAAGTCGCGCTCCCGATCATCAGCATCGGGGACAGCACGAAAAGTGCGGCCGTGACTCGGGCTGCAAGTGGCCCGCCGAGCCGACGCGATGAGAGATAGAGGGGAGGAACCGTCAGGGCTGCGCAAAGGCACCCAGCGAGCTCTTCGAGGCCCAGGCGCTTGAAAACGGCAAGCACGGCGGGCCATCCGAGGAAGTACTGCCCGTACATGTGCTCGTCGATCACCATGAATGCGCGATCCCAGAAGAGATGCTCCGGCGGGCGCGGCGCGGCGATCGAACCCGAGGCGATCAAGTCAGCGGTGAATCGATAGATCGCCTCATCATCAGTCAGCGCGGTGAACTGGATGACGAAGATGCGAATGAGCGCGGAAATCGCGAACCCCGCGACCGAAAAAACTATGATCCACGTCGTATCGGTCGTTTCGGACAGCTGCAGTCTCTCGCGGAAACGCTGAACGGTGGGCGTTTGAGAGAAACGAGCCAACGCCAACGCCAGGGCGAGCGATGCGATGCCGCCAAGAAAGGTCCACACCGTGAGGAAATAGGCGTATCCCTGTCTGGGGAAGTAGGGCGAGCCCAGCGGGATCGGGTTGAAACCCAGCTGGTCGATGAGGACGTATGCGCCAGTCAGGGTGACGAAGAAGAGGAGGAGCAGCGCGTAAATCGGCAGGCGTTGTGTAAAATCTCGAGACATCACTCACGCGTATCGCGGGCACTTCCCACATCGCCCACGGGCTCCGATCGCACCGGCCTTTTTTGCGGTCTCCCCTGTGGCAAGGTACCAATAACGGCCTAGAGGGGCCAAAAACCGCGCCGCTAGGAGGGGTACCTCGCAATGAAAGCTTTTGTGGACTTCTACACGAAGGAGGGGATCTCCCCGGTTGCACAAGACATCGAGGACCTCGAGAAGCACTTCCGTCGCCGTCACGCGTTGTACCGGCACGTCGGAATCGTGCCGGGCCTCCTCTCCGGGAGAAGCGTCCTCGAGTTCGGGCCGGGTTCCGGCCACAACAGTATCGTCACGGCCTCCATGCATCCCGCGCGGTACCTGCTCGTCGACGCCAACCCCGTCGGCCTCGAGCGCACGAGGGATCTACTTGGGCAGCTCACCGGCGACGGGGCCACCGATATCTCAGTCGTCGAAAGCTACATCGAGAGCTTCGAAACTTCGGAACGGTTCGATTTGGTGCTCTGCGAAGGGGTCCTCCCGACGCAAGAGTCACCGACTGAGCTGCTGAGTCACATCGCACAATTCGTGAAACCCGGTGGGATCATTTTGATCACGTGTATAGACGCGGCCAGCTATCTGGCCGAGCAGCTCCGACGGTTCACGGCGACGCTCACAACCCGCAAGGGATTCTCGACCGAAGAGAAGATCGCGGTCTTGGTCCCCCTGCTCGGACCCCATCTCGACACGATCGAAGGGATGGGTCGTTCGCATGAAGATTGGATCCTCGACAACGTGATCCAGCCCTTCCAAGGGCGCGCCTTGATGGGTCTCGAAGAGGCGATCGACGCCCTTCATCCGGAGTTCAGTGTTCACGGCACCTCGCCGAACTTCCTGGTCGACCGCCGTTGGTACAAGCGAATCACAGGACCGGCCAGTGATTTCAACGCCATCGCGAACCAGATGTACCTATCCGAACTTCACAACTTCATCGATGCACGGACCGCACACAGCGTCCGAGATCCACAGGACAATCGAGCGCTCTTGGCCGCTTGCAACGAAGCCTACGAGGCAATCGTGAATCACAGCGAGGAGCGGAACTCTGCAGCTACGGCGCGAGTCATGCAGGCGCTCGAAGCCCTCCGCGGCGAAATGGCGGGCCTCGATCCGCTGACCGTTCGCTCTTTCGATGACTTCTTAGCGGTGGCGCAACGGCTCCAGACAGGCGAGCGAGATGTCGAATGGGGGGACTTCGCGTCTTGGTTTGGGCAAGGTCAGCAGTACCTGAGCATGGTTCGGGACTAGGCCGAGGAGCCCGCGATATCCGAGATCAATTGGTCGCCTGTGCGAAGGGTCCAAGGCAGTCGCTGCTGGAGTTGTGAGCCGTCGAGGGAACAGTCCAAAGGGCGTGGCTCGAAAAACTCGAGATCCAAGAGCGAGCAAGGTCGTACGTAGTCCAGGCTCACACCGAGCTCACGCGCAAGGGCCACGCTCCAATCGTAGCGACTTCGAACGGGTTCGGCGGCGACGTGCCAGAGCCCGGATAGGTTCTCGGCAACCACGAAACCGACGACCCGAGCGACGTCCTCGGCCCACGTCAGGTTCAAAAACTGGTCGGTTGCGGCGCGCACGCTTTCGCCGCGCAGGAGCTGGGCCGCAAGGTCAGAGAGAAATCCACCATCCTCGGCGCGCGTCGACACGAGCTTCGACAGGCGAAGGATCGTCCCACTCGAGTTTAGAATCACGTCTTCGACAGCCTGTTTTTGACGTCCGTAGGCGGTAGTCGGCTCGACGCGGTCTGTCTCGGTCTTCGGGCGCGGCTCAGCATTCAGCAGCTCCCCAGCAAAGACCGCGTCGGAAGACAGAAAAATGGGCGCAGCACCAGCTTGCTGAGCGTATCGGATCAATCGCAACGTGCCGTCGACATTGACGCGCGCGGTCGCCTCAGGGTCTTGGGCGCACGCATCGAGCTTCGTGAGGCCCCCCGCTACTACGACGGCATGCAGAGTGCCCCAATCGACCGGGAGCGCGTTGGGGTCGTCATCCCCGAGATCGAATGGAACCGTGTTGCCGCCTGGGTTTCGGTGGTGGGTCCCGACGACGTCGTACCGTTGTGAAAGCTCACGTTGGATTGCCCTGCCGACCGGACTCGTCGCGCCTACGACCAACGCGGTCTGGCGCAGCTCGGTCATGGCTCAAGCTCGTCGAGTGACGGACACGCCACCCATGTCGGCCCGGGGAACTTTCGGGCCAGTCGCTCGGCGATCTCGCGCGCCATTGCTGGGGGCTGCGCGACGAACACCGTCAGATCGTCGGGCACATCGTCCGGAGCGACCACTGGGGTTCCCATGTACGGCTTGCCGAAGCGATTGGGGTCTTCATCGACGAAATAGGCCGCCCCATTCGGCAGCTGCTCGCAAACCCAGGTCGCGGCAATACCGGTTCCGAGGATCCCGACTTCTTGGTCGCCGAAGCGTTGGGGAAGCCAATTTGAAAGACGTTGCAGGAGGGACACTGCGGCCATGGCGCTATCGGGCGCAAGCGAAGCCCGGCCATTCGAAAACGCGACGCCGTCCGCCAGCGTGAGAAGGGCCACGTGCTCTTTGCGAACCAGGCTCGGGGAGTACGTCCGAAACTCGTAGCCCGCGCGTCGCGTGAGCTCGCGGAGCGTCGCGAGCGAAAAATGAGCGACGTGATCGACGACGGCCAGATCGAACGGATTCGCGGCAAAGCTCGGTGCGTCGATCAGAACAGCCCCTCGTTGGGTGAGCTTCGCTGCGATCTCCGAGAGGAACGTGATCGGATCGGGGACGTGCTCCAACACATGGACGAGGCTGATCAAGTCGTAACGTCCGGGCGCGTCTGCCGGACCACCCACCACGAACTGCTCGACGCCCGGAATCGCCAGAACGGCGTCGGCGCCACTCTCACTTCGATCGACACCGACGAGCTCCCAGCTCGGGAACTCCGCTGCGAACGTCCGCAGGAGCGCACCATTGCCGCACCCCACGTCGAGTAGCCTTCCGGATGGCGGGAGCGCGAGCTCATCTCTCGCGAACGCCACCAAGAGCGTTGACCGCGGGGAAAGCTCGCTCCCTTCTTCTTGACGCACCGACTGCTCGGCGCCCCGGCCTTGATGGTAGGCCTCGTAATCCCCGTAGATGGCGTCGACGTCCTGAAACCACTCCGCCGTCGTCCGCTTGTGCAGAAGCCCGCACCCGCCGCAGATCAGAAAATTGGAAACACGCGGCCACGGCTTGACGTCGGACGTGACGCCAGAGAAGCCGACCGATGTCTCGGACGCCGCGAGTCCGCCGCAAACGGGACATACGAGTTCGGAATCGAAATCTCCTGCATGGAGCGCGCTCTTTGCGAGTTGGTCCACCCGAAACATGTCCTCCAATCGGTCGATGTCCCGCTCACTCTTGAAGGCCAGGTTCTCGAGCGCGAAGTGCAAGGACCGACCGAGCTGGAGCGCTCGGCGGTAGATCCGACGACGCCATGCCTCGTCCGGAGGCATCATGAAGAGACTGAAGAAGATGATCCCGTCGACCTCGTCTAGGCCCCCGACTGCGGTGTCGAGCATCATGAAACAGCCCGGCATCGCGTATTCGGTCATGCTCAGCAGGAAAGGGAGCTCGTTTCGCGCGGCGTAGTCGCGAACGACGAGGTTCTGTACGTGCTGTGGCGTCATCTCGCCCCGGACGGGTCGACTCGCGATGTAACCGCGGTACCCCGCGCTCAACGCTCGAACCCCTTGGGCAAGGTATAGGTCATGCCAAGACGTGTAGCGGCACGGAGGGTGATCGGCTCGAAGAACTCGCCGAGACGCTTGCTGTCATAGGGCGAGAGTAGGCTCTTGAACCGGCAGTTCATCGACCAACGCGCTTCGTTCTCTTCGTTGCGGCGGTTTCCATGCATGAGTGTGTGCGTGAAAATGAGCCCCTGACCGACGGAAACGGTCACCCATTCCACGTCGGGCTCGATCGCTCGAAAGAGCTCCTCGGTGTCCTTCCCTTGAAACTCCGGAAGACGCTTGGAATGCTCGTCGTTCAACTTCCGCGGGAGGATGAACATGCTCTTCGTGCTGTAGCAATCGACCAACGGCACCCACACGACGACTTCGAAAGCAGAGTCTCCCGACCAGACGTCGGAGTGAACAGGAAGCAGTGAGCTCTCATCCCCGGGAAGCTGGATGCTCAAATTGATGCGCCGTTGCATCGCGAGCTCGTTCCCGACCAAGGTAGCCAGCACACCGCGGGCGAGTTTGTAGTACGTCGAACGAAACCACGACTCCCGATTCACGGCGTTGAAGATCCCGAGACGAACCGAGTTGAGATCGGCGACGGAGACCCGGTCACCCGCTCGATTCAAGAACTCCGAGATATCTTCGAAGGGCGTTCCGATCTCCTTACTCAACTGATTGGCGACCGCACGGCGGATTCGATCCAAGCCACTGCGATCCTCGATGTCGAAGATATGGTATCCACGCTCTTCGAAGTCCTCGATGAGCCTCAACTCTTCGCGGTCGAGGAAGTCCGAGTCGTATCGTTCGGTAGCGCGTAGCGCCGGATCACTCGAAGTAGATGAACTCATAGTCCCCCCGGTATCCCCATTGTCCGAACAGCCATACCCAGCTCTCTGGGCGGTGGAACGCTTCACAGGTTAGCGCCCAGCACTGAAGGTTAAACAACTCTGCCTCGCTGCGAAAGCTCTCGACTACGAGGTAGGCATTCTTACCAACCCGCTCGGTCTCCTGGAGCGCTACCTTCAGGTCCTGCACGGCAAGATTGTGCAGCGTCGCGAGCGAGATGACGAGATCGAACTCGTCGTCCTCGAATGGATAGGGATCCTGCGCCTGGTGTACGAATAGGTCCCCGCGCAGCTCTTTCTTGGCGTTGTCGATGGCGTACGCGGAGATGTCGAAACCGGCGATACGCGCGTCGGGGAGAAGCTTCTTGATCTCGTACAGGAGGTAGCCCTTTCCACACCCAACATCGAGGATCGAGGAGTTCGACTGGAGCCCGTAGTGCTCGATGAGGTGCTCCGCCACGGGCGCCCACCGTCCGTCATAGCGATAGCCGCCGTATCCGTACCGACGGTCTCCGTCCCAAAAATCCTTGCCGTACTGACGGGCGACCTGCATGCACGCGATTTTCTCGTCCTGCATGCGACCGAGGAAGTCGCGCTTCGTGGCCGTGTGAAGTGGGGTCACGATGTTGAGCAGCTGTCCCATGGAACCGTTGTATTCCGGGGCCCGAGCCAGACCAAGAAAAGCTCTACGTCATGGGCTCGGGCGCGGCCGAGGGTCGCAATGAGGCGTGCTTCGTGGCGAATTGCCCCTTGAGGAGCGGCATCACGATGATGAGGCCAGCTGCGATCGTCCACGGAATGAAGGTCGCGGCGTGCACGAAGACGGCCATTGCAACCGCGGTCTCACGAGAGACGCCCATCAGGTTGAGGGCTGCGGCCGCGGCGTAGTGATAGGTGCCGACGAACGCCGCAGTCGATGGGAGCGCCGTCCCGAGCGCCAGAAACACCATGACGACGAGCGGCGTGTACCAGGGCAGGCTGAGACCGAACGCGAGCGGCCAGATCGCGATGGTCGCGACATTCGCACCCCAGTAAAGGAGCGTCGAAAGCATGACGGGTAGGAGCTGACGCGCGGTGTCGAGAGCAGAGAGGCCCTCGACGAAGGTCTCGATGCGTGGGCTGATGAGAGCGTCGGCACGTGGCCCTAGAAGACGAACCCCCGCCCTCGCAACGTCGACCACGCGTTGCGGGCTGCGTGCCAAGACGAACAGGAGAACCGCACCGGACCCCGCTGCCAGCGAGAACAACACGACGCTATCCCCGGCCTGCTCGTTGAGGACGACGAACGAAACCCAAAGGGCCACGATGGCGATCACGACGAGGTCCAGAACGCGTTCGACCGCAATGAACGCGAGGCACGCCGTGGGCGTGGGAGAACCGACTCGCGACAGATACCCCGCCTTCATCAGCTCGCCGATACGGGCCGGAAGCACAGCATTACCAAAGTAGCCGGCGAACACGGCGCGGGTCGCCTGCGGCCAGCGATAAGTGTGGAGCGGCGCTGCTATCGCTCGCGTCCTCCAGGTCAGCGCAAAGAAAGCGACCGCCCGAAGCGCGTAGATCCATGCAAAAACGCGCAGGTCGACCTTCTTTGCCTCCGCGAGAACCTGCTTCGGATCGACATCCCTGAAGAGCAGAACCAAGAGCCCGACCGACACGGCCAACGCAAAAACAATCGCCCCCCAACGGCGCCAAGGAACCGGTTTCGCCAAGCTATCCTCCCGACCCACAAGGGTAGCCAAACCCCCACTCAACCCCCAAGAAAAGGGTACCGGGCCTAAGTTGGGGGGCGGCTTAGAAGGCGCGGCCACCGCGCTCACGGAGCAAGCGCAACAGATTGCTAAGGATGACCGGACGGAGCTCGCTGCTTTCGAGAGCGCCGGCGTGGAGTAGGTGGACGGGCCTGAACACGTGAGACGCGCCGACGAGCTCGCCGTCTTTGCTCCAGGCTGTCACGCCGAACTCCGCGTTCAAGTCCTCGCATTCGATTCGGTCCCCGGCTGGAAGGGCGAGCCGAAACTCCTCAGGCAAGCCGTAAAAGAGCCCACCGCGGGCGGCCGTCACGTTGGCAAGCCGCCCGGTCGGTCGGGAGTCGGTCGACTTTCGGGCCGAAGAACCAAAGAACTCGGCCACCGGGCCCACCGACGACCCGACGGCCAGCAAGGTCGCTCCCCGCTCGCAAACCTCACGGGTCCACGCATGCAGTCTCTCACGCCTCGTTGCACCAGTCCGCGTCGCGATGACCGCGAGCTGCCCAGGCTCCGCGCGGACAGCCGAAAACGATAGTAGCGGCCCCTCGGTCACCTCGAAGCCGAAGTCCCTCAAGTCGGCGGCGAGCTCGAATCCAGAGCCGTCGTGCACCACGGTAGCCTTTCGGCGGCCCGCAGTGGGAGAGTTGAGTAGTCGATGTTGGGCTTGATTTCGGTTGTTGTGGGCCATCGGTCGGGCTCCCTGCCCCTCCCTCGACGACCCGATCCATTAACTGAAGAGGCCGCCATGGGAGGCGGCCTTCGAGCGACAGTGCGCGCAGGCCACCTCAGTCGGTGAACCAAAAAAAGTAGTTACGCAGCATGTCGCGGTGGTTACTCATCAATTTCCGAGACTAAGGCTCCCCGGCCATGAGGTCAAGCGCCGGACCACCGCCCCGATGCGATCACCGGAAGGCCATCGGCGTCTCCAAGGAAAACATAGGTCCAGGCTAACACCGCGCCACCATTGGTGTGCGCCCTCACAAGGGAGCGTCGGTACAGAGAGTCGGCGTCTCTGTAGCCGCCGAAGTCCTCGTAGGGGTCGAGCTCGTCGAGAGCCGCACCGATATCGTCGAGCTCGAAGAGCTCCCCGTGCACGACGCCTTCCGCGCTCAGCACCAACCCCGGGTACCAGTCGATTCGAACCAGGGATGCGCCGCCGACGCGAGCAGGATCGTTAGTGCTCCGCAGGCGCAGCGCGACGAGGTCGTGATTGCGTTCCCCCCGCATCAGCGTGCCATAGGCAAAGACCGAATTCGCAACCGATGGAGAAGATGCCCCGCGCGCCGCAGCCAAAAACTGGTCATGTCGGTGCTCAAGCCGCGAGAGCCCGCGCATCACGACCTCCCGATACTCGGGCCCCGGCGGCACAAAGCTCCCGAGGCGTTCGTCGCAGACGCAATACGTGACGGCGGGGTGCGCGTGCCCATCATCGGTGAGAGCCAAGACCTCGACGCGTCGATAGTACCCGCCCGAAAGCCCTTCCTTCGCGTCGAGCCCAGCCCAATCGTGCACGCGAAAGAGTGCTCCCGGGGTGGCCGTCCCTTTACGCGGCCGAACATCGAGCGCCCCACCTTTCCGAAGGCGCGATTGGTAGCGAAAGACCGGCTCGTAGTCGGGGAGCCACGCGCGGCTGAGGGGCTCGACCGACGCGGGGTCGTACCCCTTGGCCTCGCACCAGCGGGCCCAGTTTTCTGCATCGAGGTTGGAGCCGTAGGCGAAGTAGAGCACGGCGGGAGTGTAGCAGGGTCGGTGGCAGGATCAGCGTCAGCGCCACACCCGGTTCCGTTTTAGATCAGGCCGAGCTCGAGCTTGGCGGCTTCGGTCATGCGGTCCGGACTCCATGGGGGATCCCAGACGAGCACCACGTGGGACGTCGAGACGCCCTCGACTCGACCGGTCTTCTCGGCGACCTCTTCGACGAGAGCACCTGCGACAGGACATGCCGGCGCGGTCAGGGTCATCCGCACTTCGGCGCGACCGTCTTCAGCGACTTCGACGCCGTAAATCAAGCCGAGGTCATAGATGTTCACGGGAATCTCGGGATCGAAGATCGTTTGGATCGCCTCGAGGATGGCCGCTTTGACAGTCTCTCGGTCGATTGGGGCCGAGGGCTTTTCGCCTGTCCCAGCGTAGGCCTCACTGGCCGGCTCTTCCGTCGCGGGGTGCCCGTTGGCTTGGGGCAAGAAGACGTGGTCCGCGGTCGACCTCGGCGGGATCTTGTGAACCTTCAGATGCTCGATGTCGTCGCCCACCGTCTTACTCCGTCGTTGCTTCGCCGCCCTCATCGCGAAGGGCATGATTGAGTGTGTGCCATCCCAACGTGGCGCACTTAACCCGCATCGGGAACTCCCGAACCCCTGCAAACACCACGAGCTTGCCGAGAGAGTCGGAGTCGTCATCGGCCCCGTCCTCGCCCATCACCATCGCGTGGAACTTCGAGAAGAGCGCTTCGGCCTCTTCGACGGTCTTGCCTTTGACCGCCTCGGTCATGGTCGAGCACGACGCCTGAGAGATAGCGCAGCCGTGCCCCACGAAACCGACGTCGCGAATCGTGTCGCCGTCGAGCTGCAAACGCAGGGCGATCTTATCGCCGCAGAGGGGATTGTAGCCCCGTCCTTCCCTGTTGTGGTGCTCCGGGAAGCGATGGTTCCTCGGGTTTTTGCCGTGATCGAGGATGACTTCTTGGTAGAGCTCGCGAAGATCCATTAGCCGAACAGCTCCTGTACTTTGTGAAGCGCCCGCACCAGGGCGTCGATGTCCTCGGTGGTGTTGTACATGCCGAGCGACGCACGCGCGGTGGCGGCGATTCCAAAATGCTCCATCACGGGTTGCGCGCAGTGATGTCCGGTTCGGATCGCGACCCCCTCGGAGTCGACGATGGTGCCGATGTCGTGCGGATGCACCGCATCCATCAGGAACGAAGCGGAGGCCACTTTGCCGGGCGCAGTGCCGATGAGCCGCAAGCCGGAAACCGACTCGAGCGCCTCGGTCGCATACTGCAGCACGGCGCTTTCGTGGGCGCGCACAGCATCGAGATCGAGCGACCTGAAATAGTCGATCGCCGCGCCCAGCCCGATCGCCCCGGCGACGTTGGGGGTCCCCGCTTCGAACTTGTACGGCAGATCGTTGTAGATTGTTTCTGCGAAGGTGACCGAACGAATCATGTCGCCGCCGCCCTGGTACGGAGGCATCCCCTCGAGCAGTCGCTCGCGCCCATAGAGCACGCCGACGCCCGTCGGCCCGTAAAGCTTGTGGCCGCTGAACGCGTAGAAGTCGCAGTCGAGCGCCTGCACATCGACCGAGATGTGGGAGACGGCCTGCGCCCCATCGAGCAACACCAAGGCCCGCTTCTCGTGCGCAAGCTCGATCAGCTCTTCGACCGGAAGCACTGTGCCGAGCGCATTGGACACGTGCGCCATCGCGACGAGCCGAGTCCGCGAGCTGAGCCGCTCTTCGAAGGCCTCGCGAAGGATTTCCCCTCGGTCCGTCATCGGCACGACGATCAGCTCGGCGCCAACCTGCTGACACACGATCTGCCACGGCACGATATTCGAGTGATGCTCGAGCTCGGTGACGAGGACTTCGTCACCCTCCTGAAGGAAGGTGCGCGCCCAACTCTGCGCCACCAAGTTGATCGACTCAGTCGTGCCTCGGGTGAAGATCACCTCGGTGCTGCTCTTGGCGTTGAGAAAGCTCCGCACCTTCTCGCGTGCGTCTTCGTAACGCGCGGTGGCACGCTGTGACAACAAGTGGACCGCCCGATGGATGTTGGAGCAATCCCGCGCGTAGACGTCAGAAACGGTGTCGATCACGGTCTGCGGCTTGAGCGTCGTCGCCGCGCTGTCGAGGTAAACCAAAGGCTTTCCGTGCACCTCCTGATGAAGGGCCGGAAAGTCATCCTGGACGCGTCGAACGTCGAAGCCGACGCCGCTCGGGATCGCGATGGTCGAAGGCTGGGTCATGTGACCTCCCGGATGGTCTGGCCTTCGGGAATCCGGTCCAAAACGGCCTCCTGCAGTCGGTCTCGAGTCGGCTCGTGGCCAACCTCGTCGACCACGCGCTCGATGAATGCATAGGTGAGCATCGCCCGCGCAAGCTCTTTGGGAATGGCACGGGCGCGAAGGTAGAACAGCTGATTCTTGTCGAGAGACCCGACGGTGGCGCCATGGCTGCAAACGACATCGTCGGCATCGATCTCGAGGTGCGGCTTGGTATGAACCGTCGCCGTCTCCGACAGCAACAGGTTTCGATTCTCCTGGTGTGCCTCGGTCTTTTGGGCGCCCCGGTGAACGACGACGATGCCGTCGAACACCGCCGTGCCGTGGCCCGATGCGATGCCCCGGTAGGTCTGGTCGCTCCGGCAACGCGGGGCCTGGTGCTCCACTAGGGTGTGGTGGTCGACATGATCGTTCCCATCGACGAGGTAGGCGCCATT
>CAXMND010000024.1:0-3293 GCA_964194675.1 uncultured Coxiellaceae bacterium
GACGACGCGTGCACGACGTCCTAGTCGAGCCCCAACGATGGTCACCCCGATTCCTCGAGAACCTCGATGTATCGGTCACGGAACTTGCGGATCTCCTCATCGAGGGTGTCGAGGGTCCAGCTTGACGTATCAACCGGGGGAAGAACCACCGACTCGATGACGGCAGGGCGCACGATGAAAGCGCCCTTCGGCAGGGCGTCGAGCACGTTACGAAACACGACCGGGACGATGGGCACGTGAGCCTGCATGGCCAATCGAAAGGCCCCCTTCTTGAACCGTCCGAGCGTCGGCGTCGTTGAACGCGTACCTTCGGGGGCGATGATCAAGGAGCGGCCGTGACGAAGGGCTTCCACTGCGGGAGCCAGGGCCTCCACGGCCTTGGCGGTGTTCGATCGATCGACGAACACGACCCCGGCTGCCCCGAAGAGGGGACCGAAAATCGGGTTGTGACGGAGCTCCTGCTTACTTATTCCCGTGAAATCTTTGCGGAGAAGCTTGAGCATCAGTACGAGCTCTAGCCCGCTTTGATGGTTGAAGGTGAACACTGCTGGACGATGCGACCACAAATGCTCCTCCCCATCGACGCGAAGGTCGATCCCTGCGGCCGAGGCCGCGAGATCCCCCCAGACGGAGCCCATGACGTTGACCGCCTCGCGCTTCGAACGGTTCAGCAGACCTGCAGCCACGCCAAACGCCACCGAAGGCGCAAGGGCGCCGTAGATCAGACCAGTACGAACGACGTCACCTAGGGTCGGGATTCCGCGGCTCGTGAAGCGACGAACCGGCCAGCGTCTTTCCTTGGCGACCTGCGCGAGCTGTCGCGTGGGATTGAGGGGACGCGGACGGCCTACGAGCTCGAAAAGAGGAAGGTCGTCGTGGCTATCGGAGTAGAAATAGCTCTCCTCGAGATCGAGGTCGTACTCCGCAGTGAGGCTCCGCGCGGCGGTCGCTTTGCCTTCACCGTGGCAGGTCGGCCGCACGACCTCGCCGGTCAGGATCCCGTCTTTGACGCCGAGCTTCGTGTACAGAACACGCTCGATACCGAGCTCTCGAGCAACCGGGTCCGCCTGGTAGCGGGTAGCCGAGGTGATGATTGCGACTGTGTGTCCCCGCTCCTGATGCGCCTTCACCAGGGCGCGGGACTCCGGATAGATCTGGGTCGCTAGGTGCTTGTCGAAGGCATGCTGACCAGCCTCCTCGAGAACGGATTCGTCCATGCCGCGGTACACCGCCGATGTCGCAGAGATAAACGCTGAGAATCCCGTTCGTCCGAGCGCAAAGGAGAGCGTCGCGCGGAAGGAGTCGGCGAGGTCCCTTGGCGACATCCGACCGGAAGCGATTTGGTCGCGTGTGAAGGCCGTCGCCGAAAAACCCGCAAAGAGAGTCTGATCCAGATCGAAGAATGCCCCCACGTTCGGGCCTGACGGCCCGGTTCGAATCTCTTGGGTGAGTTGCTCGTGGAGGGCCATGCGGTGCGGGCACACTACATGGTTTCGCCCACGAGATCGATCTCGAGCCCCGTGCCTCGATCCCTAGCCGCGTCGTAGATCGCGCGGGCGAGGGCGACATCTTGAATGGCGAGGCCGGTCGAGTCGAACACGGTCGTCGTGCCAGGCGATGGCCTCGGAGCCCCACCTACGACCACTTCACCGAGCGTGCCGGCAATCTCGTCCACCGTGAAATCCCCTTGGCTCAACGGTACGTTGATCTCACCGCTCCGAGTCGCTTGGTGAATGTCGTCGATATACACGGCCGCATGTTTCAAGACTTCGGTGAAGAGCTCTTGCTTGCCTGGGGCGTCGGCTCCCATCGCGTTGATGTGTGCTCCAGGCCGCACCCACTGAGGCTCGACGAATGGCGATCGAGAGGGAGTGGCGGTGCACACGATGTCTGCGCCAGCAGCCTCTTCCAAGCTCACGACTCGACCACCGATTTCGTCGGCGAGCTTCCTTGCAGCGCTTTGATTTCGATCGTGCACGAGCGGCTCAAACGATTCGTAGATCACGCGATGTGCATCGTGCAATGTTCGCGCCTGCACTCCTGAGCCGATGAAGCCAATTGTGACCGGCCCTCTCGATGCGAGATACTTCGATGCGACCGCGCCGGCGGCGCCCGTACGGAGCGCGGTGAGCCGTGTGCCATCCATGATGGCGAGCGGAAACGCGTTGGCCGGGTCGTTCAACACGAACACCCCCATGACCGTGGGGAGGCCGAAAGCCCGGCGATTCTCGGGATGCACATTGACCCATTTGATCCCCACCGAGTCGCCGAGCCGCGACGGCATTGCTCGGAAGTCACCGTGGTGGTCGGCGACGGACAAGTAGACCTTCGGCGGCATCGAGGCTTCACCATGTCCGAATGCGGCAAAGGCGCGCTCGACCGCGTCCACCGCGAGCTCCATGCTCACGGCCTCCTCGACGTCTTTTCGCGTCAGAACGAGCGTGTTCATGATTTCACTGTCGCCCCGTATAATTTCAGTGGAAACTCTTGTTTGCGGCTCTGCGCTTCCGGTATAGTCCGCCGAACTCATGCCGACCAGACAGTTGACTGTAATCGGCGGCCACCCGACGGGTCCGGCCGCCACCCGTTACCGCTACCGCAACGGGCGCCATGCCGGAACATGATGTCGTGATCATAGGGGGCGGTGGCGCAGGACTGCGCGCTGCCATTGCGGTTGCGGAAGTCGACCCGTCGCTCGATGTCGCCCTGGTAAGCAAGGTCTATCCCATGCGCAGCCACACCGTCGCGGCCGAAGGGGGAGCCGCTGCCGTGCTGAAGGAGAGCGATAGCTTAGACGATCATGCTCTCGATACCATCTCCGGAGGGGATTGGCTCGTCGACCAGGACGCCGTGGAGCTCTTCGTGAGGGAGGCTCCTCTGGAGATGACGCAATTGGAGCATTGGGGGTGCCCCTGGAGCCGGGAGCCAAGCGGCAAAGTAGCCGTGCGGCCCTTTGGTGGCATGAAAATCGAACGGACCTGGTTTGCCGCCGACAAAACCGGATTCCATATGCTCCACACCCTCTTTCAAACGTCGCTGAAGTACGACAATGTCACTCCCTACGACGAGTGGTTTGCAACGCGTTTGCTGATTGAAGACGGACGTTGCCAGGGCGTGGCTGCCCTCGAGTTGCAGACCGGGCGGGTCGAGGTGGTCTCCGCTCGGGCAGTCGTCCTTTGCACCGGGGGAGCCGGCCGCATCTTTCCCTTCACGACAAACGGGGCCATCAAAACGGGCGACGGCATGGCCATGGCCTACAGGGCCGGCGTGGCGTTGAAGGACATGGAGTTTGT
>CAXMND010000025.1:0-4642 GCA_964194675.1 uncultured Coxiellaceae bacterium
GGCTTGGCGCCCTTGCGGTCCATGCGCTTCACGTCCGTGCCCGTGATGGTCACTTTGGTGGCGCGGGGCATGTAGTAGTAGAGAGTTGACGCGAACAACGCGGCGATCAATACCGCTACGGCCACGCCCAACTTCCTCATCGAGCTCTTCATAGGCCCCGAGTCATACGGCTATCTCGGGGCTGGTTGCAAACGAATAAGGTCGGAACTCACAAGTCGAAGATGTCAGCCGGTTCTTCGAGCCAATAGTCAGGCTCCTCGGCCCCTAGTGTCTCGCGTGGAAAAGGGCCCCAAGCGACCGCCACCGTGGTTACCCCAGCCCGCTTGCCGGCTTCGATGTCGTGCGGGGAATCACCGATGAACAACGCCTCTTTCGGCGAAGTCCCGAGTGCTTCTAGCGCCATCAGTACGGGCTCCGGGTGAGGCTTTCCGTTCACCACGTCATCCGCGCAAACGCGCACCGCGAATTCCTCCTCCAGCCCGAGAAGGCGAAGCCCTCGCTCCGTGCCCGCGCGCAGCTTGCTCGTCACCAAGCCAAGCGCGGCACCCATTCGATGAAGCCTTCGGACCGCTTCGACGACGCCGGGGTAGGGCTTTGCCTTGTCGTCGTGGTGGGTGAGATTGTACGCCACATAGGTGTCGAGCATGGCGGCGAGCTCTTCTTTGGACCGCGCCACGCGACCGAGTTGATCCCGCAGCGGGGTCCCCAGACCCGCGAGCCAGTGAGAGTCCGGAAACTCTCGGCCGAGGTGCACTCGAGATGTGTGATGGAACGTCGTCAGAATCAGATCGATCGAATCGAGCAGGGTGCCGTCGAGATCGAATAGATAGGTACGCATGGCGAGTAACTCAAGCCGAAGCGCGCTGACGACTCCTCGCGCCTGCCGAGGGCGACCACCTTTGAGCCCACAGCTCACGGAATGCGCCCAACGCCAGGGGAAGCGCTATCTTTGGCCTGAGGAAGTTACTCCATGGTGCCTCGCCCATCATGATGTCAGCCCAGGCGAAAAAGAAGTCGTCGCCGCGCTGGTTGGCGACCTTTGCCATCGAGTCGACCAGCTCCGGATATCGCGCCATCAGTTTCGAGGCGGTTTCGGCCATGCGGAACTTGCTGCCGAACTCGTTCATCCATCGATCTTGGTAGACCGACAGCGTTTGGGTATCGAAACGACCGATGCGGAACGCCTCGTTGAGAGTCTTCGAAGCGATTTCGCCACCCTCCATCGCAAACTGGATGCCCTCGCCGGTGAGGGGATCGATGTGGCCGGCCGCATCTCCGATGATGAGAAGATGGCTTGCGTAACTCTGTGGAATCCCGCCAAGCCGTAGCCACGCGCCCTTCATTGGCTCGATCTTGTAGTTGGAGCCCAAGTGTCGACGAATGATCGCGTTGTGGTCGAGGAGGTCGTGGTGAAACGCTTTCAAGTCCCCAGGTTTCGCTTTGCCACCTGGGATGATGTACGTACAGAAGTTGAGCTCGTCGTTCGGGTGCCGAAAAATCGCCGCGTAGCCGGGAAGCAGGTCGCGCTCCATGTAGCAGATCCCGTCGGTATCGAAGTCATGGGTGCCGCCCTCGATGAACGAACGGCTGCAAATCGCTTGCGGGCTGTCTTTGACGATGCCGAGCGAGCGGGCGAGCTTCGAATGTGCGCCATCGGCCAGCACCACGACCCGCGCTTTGAAATGCTTGCTCCCTGAGGACACCGTCCAAAACCCGGCGCGGTCGTCGAAGTCGAGCTTGTCGACGGGCGTCTCCTCGACGAGCTTTGCACCCACGAACTGGGCGGCGCGGACGATGCGCTCATCCATGATGGTTCGCTTGGCTGCTAGCGGTGTTCCCCTGGGATTCTCCGTCGAATCACTCAGGCACGGAATCCCCGAAGGGCTCACGAAGCCCCCGGCCGTCGTGAATACACACTCGCCAGCCTCAATCATTTGGCCGAGGACACCCATACGCTTCAGGTGTTCTTGGGCGCGCGGAATCACGGCGTCTCCACAGAACTTGTCGCGAGGAAATTTCGCCTTGTCGAGAAGAAGAACTCGAGTGCCACCTTTGGCGAGATACCAAGCACAGGTCGCACCCGCCGGTCCCGCCCCCACGATTGCCACGTCGTACATGCCCGTCATGCTTGGATTTCGAACTTCATGCCGGCATCACGAAGACGTTCGACCAAGCGCATCCCCATTGCGACGGCCGGCGTAGTCACGCCGCCCTCGCTTCGTAGCTCGGCGCCTTCGAGCGCAAGGCACAGCGCCGCCTCGCTGAGCATGATCGCCGTTGCCCCGTAGCCCGGGTCCTGAAAGCCCTCGACGAGCCCGCGAACCTCGTGGCGGTCGCCGAGCGCGATGAGCCTAGTCTTGAAGAAACCGTTCTCGCGGGCTTCCTTGTCGGGCCCCTCTCCCGGCGCGGGTAGTCGCTTCTCGACCATGGGCCGAGTGACAGGGAAGGCGACCAGACCGAAGAACCCCGCCACGCCGCCGACGATTGTCGCGGCCCGCGTGAAGCCCTTGGCGCCTTTCCCCGTGGTCATGACTTCCGAGTAGCGAAAGCCCTCACCCCAGGGAAGCCCCATCAAGGCGTGGCTCCGTCGCACGATGCGTGTATTGATCCCCGCCATGACGAAAGGCGCGGTCCACTTATCGAAGTCCTTATCAAAACGGATCCCGTTTTGGTCCCCCTTGTCGGATCCGCGAATCCCCTTAGGGTTCAGGGCATACGGGTTCCCGAGGACCTTCCGCAGGTTCGGATCCGCTTTCAAGTCGTCGACCATATTGATCATGGTCGCGAGTGTTCCACCGCTCGGCCCGCCGCTCATCTCCCCAGCGCCCATCTTGACCTCGGGCGCGTAGGTGCCGTGCCGCTCCTTCATGGCCTCTTGCACCATCAAGGTGCCGAGGTCTGACGGAATCGAATCAAAGCCGCAACAATGGACGATGCGCGCGCCATTCTCCTTGGCTGTTTCGTGGTGCGCGTCGATCACCTCTCGAACGAAGTTGGGCTCGCCGGTCAAGTCGCAATAGTCCGTCGCGTTTCGCACACATGCAGCGACGAGCTCATGCCCGTATTTTGCGTAGGGACCCACCGTGGTGATCACCACCTCTGCACGCGAAGCGATCGCGTCGAGCGACTCGGCGTCGAAGCTGTCGCCTGTCAAAATAGACAGGTCGTGTGCGCCGATCTCCTGGGCTGTCGCTTCGACCTTTTCCCTGTTGCGACCGGCAAGCGCGAGTCGAAGCCCGGTTTGGTTCCCGTCCTTGTGCAAGTAGTTGCGCACGAGGTACTCGGCTACGAGCCGTCCGGTGAAACCGGTTGCGCCCCAAAGGACGATATCAAAGTCGCGGGAACGATTGCGGACACGGGGGGTAGCCATGGCGCAGACATAGGGCAGAGACACTATCGACGCCACCCCGGTGGAATCAGGCCTACTCAGCACTTCGCGTTGCGCGGACTCAGAGCTGCCGGCCATTCGGATCGGCCGCTTTCAAAAAAAAAGACCGAAAAGAGCGCTGCGCCAATTTTGCGTCCCAGATCGGGCCCTGTCGCTGAGCGGTGGATGGTGGAGGTTGAATCGTCGCGAGATCTGGCTGAGTGGTCGATAGGAAGCTCGGCCGTCCATGTGGGTGATAATCGTCAGCGCCGAGGAGCCTTTCGATACTTTGCATCGCGCGATCGGAGCCAGTAAAGGTCGACCCATGCAAGGCAGTACCCTGGTCCGGCTGCGGACCAACGAGAAGACCGCGCGCCCGGGCCTCGCACACAAGGCGCGCCAAGTCGGGATGAACCCCAACCATTGGTACCCCGCGGCGTTCAGCGACGAGGTGAAGCGCAAGCAGGTGATCGAGACGCGCTTCTCGGGGGAAGACATTGCAGTCTTCCGCGGAGAAGACGGCCTGGTCCAGGTCCTCGAGAACCGTTGCGCCCATCGGCACATCAAGTTGAGCCACGGAAGCGTCGAGAACTGCAACCTCGTATGCCTTTATCACGGTTGGACCTACGACCGATCCGGCGAGCTCGTCGGCACCAAGCACGACGACTTCGGCAAGAAGCTCCCCTCCGCCCGGGTCCGCAGCTACCCGACCCGCGAGCGATACGGAATCATCTGGTTCTTTCCGGGAGACCCCGCGCTCGCCAAGATCACACCGCTCGTCGAGATCCCGAACTTCGAAGGCCCCGATGCCTGGGCGTCCATGACCTTCGCCTACACGTGGGCGGCCCACCATTCGATGGTGATCGACAACCTTTGTAACCTCACCCACCTTTGGGTGCATGGGAGGTGGATCGTGTACGCCGACACGTTCCTGGCCGATCACACGCTCGAGGGCGACAAGATCACGCTCACCTGGAGGCACCAGCTCCGGCGCGACTACCAGTATCCGCTCACTCGGCGGGTCTTCGGGAAGAACGGTGGCTCCGAAAGCGACACCTTCATGACCTACGATTACCCGTACCAGAGCGCGGTGAGCAACGATCGGGTGCGCTCGAACAACTTCATGCTGCCGATCGACGACACCCATACGAAGGTGTTCTCCCTTCAGCAGTGGAAGCCCGCGCAGATCCCATTCACCAAGGGCCGTTTGTTCCCCCGCCGTATGGCGCAGATGGTGATGCCCCTACTTCGGCCGTACGTGAAAGAGGTCTTCCG
>CAXMND010000026.1:0-5274 GCA_964194675.1 uncultured Coxiellaceae bacterium
GCCTACGGCCTCGCGCGCGGTAGGCGCAGCAAACGGACGAAATCCACTCAGCATTTTCGTGCCCTGTCATCGCGTCATTGGTGCCGACGGTTCGCTTACGGGCTTTGCAGGGGGACTCGAGACGAAGCGCTTCTTGTTGGCGCTCGAGGCGCGCTCCCCTTGTCAGTAGCCGAGGCGGACGCCAGTCGACGTGCGGGCAACGACGAAAAGCACGTTCTGGTCGAACCCGTGCCAGTCTCCATAACGCTCTTCGAGCGCGTCATAGTAAAAAGAGAACGCGTTCTCGAGCGTTGCCCTGTCACGCGGAACCTCCCGCCCGAATTTTTCCATCGAGCGGCGACCGAGCTCCTGCAGGTACTTCAGAAACTCGACGTAGTCGACCAAGTCTTGTTTCTTCCCATAGCCGAAGTGGCTTGGCACGAAGGTGTCGAAGTCGAGCTCCGCCAGTCGCTCCATCGCCTTGATCGCACCGGGGAAGTAATAGTCCGGGCCGCCAATCGGCAATATGGTGCGCACGAGCGCAAAGTCGGCCGTCCACAACAAGCGTTCCTTCGGGAGGTAGACCGCGTAGAGCGTGTCGGTGTGCGTCTTGCCGAGGTCGAGTAGTTGGATCTCGACCCCGCCGATCGTGAGCGTTTGATCCCCTTCGATGAGCTTGGTTGGCGGAAGCACGCGCGACGCGTCTAGATCGGCCCAGTACGTGGGACATTCCTGGTGAGCCACAACCTCTTGCGGTTCCAACGCCGCCCCACCCTCAGTGTGGTCGAGGTGATAGTGGGAGTAGAAAAGCGTGTGCACCGGTCGAGTCAGCCCGGCCTCTTTTAGGTGCTTCTTCAACGCGACCGCGGCGTCTGAATTGAACGGGTCGGTGATGAACAAACCCTCTTCGGTGTCGATGACGATGCTCCGGTACCAAGTCCACCGATACGTATAGACACGATCGGTGAGCTTCACGAGCTCACTTCCGTCGTACTCTTCAGGTCCGAAGTAGCTATGCAGATCGCCCACCGCGGTCTTCATGATGATTTTTCTAGGATTGCAGGAGGCCACCAACAGCCCGATGACGAGAGTCGTAACCAGCAGCACGTAGGACGGGGAGGTTTTCATCCGCTGAGACTACGCCTATAAGGGCGTCATGGCATTAGAGTCGATCGCGAAAGACATCTGGGCGGCCCCGATGCCGCACACCCTTGGCGGATTGCACATGGGAACGCGTATGACGGTCGTACGCCTTTCAGACGGCTCGCTTTTCGTGCACTCGCCGATCACGCTCGACGACGACCTCAAGAAAGAGATCAACTCACTTGGACCGGTCGGTCACATCGTGGCTCCGAGCCTGTTTCACCATCTGTTCGTAGGCGACTTCACCGCCACCTACCCCGAAGCAAAAACGCATGGGGCACTCGGGCTCGAAAAAAAACGCAGCGACCTCACATTTCATGCGACCCTTGACGAAGAGGCGGAGCCATCGTGGCGCGATGATCTCAGCGCACTGAAGATCGAAGGTTGTGCCCTTGGCGAAACCGTCTTTTTCCACCACCCAAGCCGCACCCTCATCTCCTCAGACTTGATCCAGAACTTCGACACATCGGACCATTGGGCGACGCGATGGTACCTCAAGGCCGCAGGCATCCACGGCCAAATCGGCCTCAGTCGGGTGATTCGGATAACGTTCCGCGACAAGGCCAAAGCGCGCCGTGCAGTCGACCGGGTGATCGAGTGGAACCCTGAGCGCATCACGCTCGCTCACGGCAAGCCGATCCTCGCCAACGCACAAGAATCAATCCGCGACGCATACGAGTGGCTCGCAGCGTAGGTCGCTAGGGCTCACCGACGATCAATGACTCGGCTGATGGGCCCGCGCGCGAAGTATCGCGGTGTGGGTCGTAACTGGCTGGAATCATGTATGTTTTGTGGGGCTAGCGTGTCCCCAACTCGACCGTCACCTTGTCGATTTTGCCGTTGAACTCGTTGTCGCGCTCCGCGTACTCCTCGGTGACCGGGGTGGCCTCATCGACACCCACGTCGGCCGTCTCGTCCGCGGAGAAGAGGAACGGCGTGGTTTTCTCGATTCGCCCCTCGGCAACATTCGCGCCGTTGACGAAGATCGTCCCCGCGCCCCCGGATCCGGGTTCGCCGCCGTCGTAGGCAAACTCGTAGCGGATCGTCGCCTTACCAGAGGGCACCCGTTGCGGGGTGGTGATCGTGTACCGTTCCTTGCCGACCCAGTTGTGAACGTAGGATACTTTGCCGCCCTTCATGTAGAGGCTCCAACCGGCAAAGCGTCCCCCCTGGCACAGGATCACCCCTTCGCCGCCTGCCTTGGGGATTTCAACCTCGGCGGTAATCGAGTGGGAGCGGTTCTTAACGTTGATGAAGGCATTCTCCATGATGCCTGTCATGCCCTCGTACAACGTGAGCGACTTTCGATCGCCCATTAAGTCCGGCCTACCAGCGATCGCTGCATTGAACCGCTCGTAGACGCGATCGTCCAGGGGCAGGACGTTGTACTTGACCGCTTCTTTCATGAAGAGGTCCTGCATCTCCGCGAGCTTGTCGGGATTCGACGCAGCCAGGTCGTTCGCCTGACTGAAGTCTTCTTCCACGTAATACAGCTCCCACTTGTCCAGGTCGAGCGGCCCATCGGGCTTCAAAGCCCACGGCGTCTTGTGCTTGGCGGCGGCCACCCAGCCGTCATGATAGATGGCGCGGTTGCCGAACATCTCGAAGTACTGAGTCGTGTGACGGCTCTTGGCCTGCGGCTCGTCGAACGAGTACACCAAGCTCACGCCTTCGAAGGGCTTCTGGGTCGCGCCGTTGACCGACTCGGGAAACGGAAGCCCCGCGGCCTCCATTACAGTCGGCGCGATGTCCGTCACGTGATGCCACTGGGCGCGTAGCTCGCCTTTTGCCTTCATGCCGGCAGGCCAGTGAATCACCATGGGGTTGCGGGTCCCGCCATAGTGAGAGGCCACTTGCTTCGTCCACTGGAAGGGCGTGTTACCAGCCACAGCCCAGCCTGCATGAAAGTGGTTGTAGGCCATCGGGCCGCCGAACTCGTCGAGGCGAGCGAGCTGGTCTTCCACGCTGTCCGGCAACCCATTCAGCACGACCATTTCGTTGAACGTCCCGGCCAGGCCTCCTTCGGCGCTCGAGCCGTTGTCTCCGAACACATAGATGAAGAGGGTGTTGTCCGACTCACCCAAGTCAGCGATCGCCTCGAAGAGCCGGCCAACCTCGTGGTCTGTGTGCTCGGCGAAAGCCGCGAAAACCTCCTTCTGGTGGGCATAGAGTCTTTTTTCATCCGGCGACAACGTGTCCCAGTCGGGAATGTCGGAGGGCTTGGGCGCGAGCTTGGTCCCGGCCGGCACCACACCCAGCTCGATCTGCCGGGCTAGCGTTTCCTCGCGGTACTTGTCCCAACCGCCGTCGAACTTGCCTTTGTACTTCGCGATCCATTCTTGGGGGACGTGGTGAGGTGCATGCGTCGCGCCAGTCGCAAAGTACGCGAAGAACGGCCTGTCGGGCGTGAGCGATTGCTGGTACCGGATCCAGTTGATCGCCTGATCGGTCATGTCAGTGGTGAAGTGGTAGTCGGGGTCGCGGGGCGGCTCAATCTTGGTGGTTCCGTCATAGATGAGTGGCGCCCACTGGTTGGCCTCGCCGCCGATGAAGCCGTAGAACTTGTCGAATCCCGAATGGGTTGGCCAGCGATCGAATGGGCCCGACACGCTCACCTCCCACGGGGGCGTCTCGTGGTACTTCCCGAAGGCGGCGGTGCTGTATCCGTTGAGCCGTAGCATCTCGGCGAGCGGCGCAACGCTCTGAGGGCGCATGCCGTTGTTGCCGGGGAACCCGGTAGCCACCTCCTGGACCGAGCCCGTGTTGGCCGAGTGGTGGTTGCGTCCAGTCAGCAGCGCCATGCGTGTGGGCGAGCACAACGCCGTGGTGTGGAACTGGTTGTAGCGAATACCGCCTTGGGCAAGGCCTGAGCGATCGGAAGAACCCGCCGGTCGAGCTCTTGTGGCGACGACGCAGGTTCGGCTGAGTCGTGCTTCGATGCCTCCGGCTCGGCGGGCGCCGATACCGTCGATTCGCTACGGCAGGAGACGACGAGTCCTATCAACAAAATAAGAGTGGCGCGCTTGGTCATTGTTCCTCCATCGGGTCTTGCGGAGTTGAGTGGAGAGAGCGCGAATCCTACTACAGAGTCCGCGCGTTTCCCCGTAGAACAATCCATTTGATGTCCTCCTTCCGAGGGGTGCAATGGTCTTGCTGGGTCCGGTTTCTGTGGCAGGTGTAAATCCTTCTCTTTCAACGAAAGGAGATTCGCATGAGCGAGCAAGACAAACCAAGGCCGAACATCACCCCAACTCCTGATGGGCCTTATCTGGTGAAAGGTATCGAGAATTTCGCCAATCAAAAGGGGCCGATCGAAACCAAGAAGACGATGGCTCTCTGTCGATGCGGCGGGTCGGCTAACAAGCCGTTTTGCGATGGGACACACGCAAGAATTGGATTTTCATCCGCGAAACTTGAAGGACGTGTTGAAGATAAGAGGGACAACTACAAGGGTAAGAAAATTACGATTCACGACAACCGGGGTATTTGCGCTCATGCCGGCCGCTGCACCGATGGCCTCACTTCGGTTTTCCGTTTGAAAGAAGAGCCGTGGATTCATCCGGATGCTGCGAATGCTGACGAGGTCATCGCGACGATTCAAAAGTGCCCGTCAGGAGCCCTGAGTTACTCGGTCGATGATGTCGAACACCGCGACCGGGAAGGCGAGCCGACCATCTTCGTCGCACCAAACGGCCCCTATGTGGTGTCCGGCGGACCGGACCTTGTCGATACCACACGCGCAGAAGGTGCCTCAAAAGAACATTTTACCATGTGCCGTTGCGGCGGCTCTAAGAACAAACCCTTTTGTGATGGCACGCATTGGCATATTAAGTTCGAAGACGATAAGAATTGAAACACCGCTCGTTAACGGGAGTGGGCAAGTGACCAGTCTTGACGAAGATCACGGTCTCCTCCTCGACGAAAGGATGATGCGCGCTCAAGTGAGGACTCTGTATCCATGTACCCTTGGGGTACGTGCCATGCTCGTCTCGGAAGGTCCCGGAAAGCACCAGGATCTCTTCTCCACCCCAGTGTTGGTGTGGAATGAAGCGCTCACCAGCGGGCCAATGGACAAGGGCCGTCCCTTCGTCGCCCATAGAATGGAGTGACTTGACTCTGAGGTTGCCGTGGCCCGGAAACCAAGGTTCTTCC
>CAXMND010000027.1:0-4393 GCA_964194675.1 uncultured Coxiellaceae bacterium
TGACCATCATCGATGGACTCACGAGCATCCACAACAAGCGCTATCTCATCGAGCAACTCGAACGCGAGATCTCACGAGCGACTCGTCATGCTCGCCCGCTCGCCCTGGTCATGATCGACATCGACCACTTCAAAGACGTCAACGACACCTTGGGCCATTTGGCTGGAGACCAGGTGCTGAAGGACGTTGCCCAGCTCGCGAAAAGCCGCCTGCGGCCCGACGACGTCATCGCCCGGTATGGCGGTGAGGAGTTCGCCATCGTGCTCCCCGAGACCAAGCTCAGGGGCGGGATCTTGATCGCGGAACAGCTTCGGCAGATGATCGAGGACGAAGCGTTCGTGTTCGAGGGCGAAGAGATTCAAGTCACGGTTTCTTGTGGCGTGTCCGAGCTGGAGGCGGATTGGCGGTGTAACGACTTCTTGCGGGACGCTGACCGAAGGCTCTACGAAGCGAAAGGGTCCGGGCGAAATCGCGTCTGCCCCGCCTGACGGATGATCGACCGCACGTGCTAGGCTCCGCGTCGATGCGATCGATCGCCGACGCTCTGAAGTCGATGCTTCCCGCCTTCCCGACTCTGGGCGAAGAGGAGATCCCATTGACCGAGGCCGCGGGGCGCTACCTCGGATCGGATGTGGTCGCGGAACTCGATTCCCCATCCTTCGACAACAGCGCCATGGACGGATATGCGGTGCGCGCCGCGGAGGTCGCTTCGGCTTCGACCGAGACCCCGGTGCGGTTGCGAGTCAGCGGCGAATCGCGTGCGGGCGGAGGCATTCCCTCGGAGCTCGAGCGCGGGACCGCTTGCCGGATCTTCACGGGCTCCACGATGCCCCCGGGCTCAGACGCCGTCGTCATCCAAGAAGACACCAAACGAAGCGGGGAGGAGGTCGACATCTTCGAACCGCCGACCGTGGGGCGGCACGTCCGTACACAGGGAAGCGACGTCCGAAGCGGGGAGACGATTCTACGTCGGGGCGACCGACTGTGGCCTGGAGAGATCGGGTTGCTGGCGAGCCAGAACGTTGCCCGCGTGTGCGTATACCGCCAGCCCCGGGTCGCTCTACTCTCGACCGGTGACGAGCTCAAGGCACTGGGGGAGGAGTTGGCACCCGGTACGATCGTCAACTCGAACGTCTACGTGCTCACCGAGATGTTGAATCTCATCGGCGCGATTCCCTGCCCCCTTCCCGCGGCGGCGGATGACCTGCCCTCGATCGAAGCCGCGCTCCGAAAGGCGCTCGAGGCCGATGTCATCATCACGAGCGGAGGGGTGTCGGTCGGCGCTTACGACTTCGTTCAGGAGGCGTTTCAGCGGGTTGGTATCCATCCCGAGTTTTGGAAAGTTCGCATCAAGCCTGGAAAGCCCCTCACCTTCGGCCAGTACCAGGGGAAGCCTGTCATCGGTCTTCCGGGCAACCCGATCAGCGCTATGGTGACCTTCGAGGTCCTGGTCGCCCCCTGCCTGCGCCAGATGCTCGGGGATCGAGAACCCCACCCGCAACCAGTCGTCGCCCGGCTCCAGCACGCCTACCGTCGGCGCCCGGGCCGGGTCGAAATCGCTCGGGGGGTAGCCACCCGGCACGGAGACGAGCTCCGGGTGTCTCTCCACAAGCTCCAGGGCTCGGGGTCATTGCCCTCCTTCGTGGGGGTCAACGCGCTGGTGATCCTACCGAGCGAACGGGGCGACTTGGAGGCCGGAGAGCGGGTCGACATGATCCTCTGGGGAGCGGGTCTACGGGGGGCGGAGTCGTTTTTCGACCCCTAAGCGAGCCCACTTCCACAACAATTTCGAACTCTTGGGTGTTGGCTTATTGACACCTGAGGCGCGATCATTATTATCCGGCTCCCAAAAAGGGGGCCACGACCATGAAGAAGAGCGAGCTGAAGAGGTTTCGCGCCATCCTGGAAGAGAAGCGGGACGCCGTCGTTCGGCGAGCGCGTGAGACCATGGACCAGGACATGACCCTCGATGAGTCCGAGCTTCCGGACGAGATGGACCTCGCGTCGAGCGAGTACATGCAGTCCTTTACTTTCCGACTCCGCGGCCGCGAGCGGGTCTTCCTCCAGAAGATCGAAAAAGCCCTGAAAAAGCTCGACGATGACGTTTTCGGCGTCTGCGAAGACTGCGAAGAACCGATCAGCCTCAAGCGCCTCGAGGCCCGCCCCGAAACCGAGCTCTGCATCCGCTGCAAAGAAGACGAGGAGCGGACGGAGCGCGACTTCGCCTAGGAGGAGTAGTAGAATTGAGGGTATGCCACGGAAGCAGCTGCAGGAGGCCCTCGACGCCCTTCACGAGCAACTCGAGTCGACCGAAGAGCTCGCTGCTGAGGACCGCGAGGCACTGGTGGGAGCGATGAACGACATCCGGAACGCGCTTTCGCCCGGCGACTCTGCGCCCCCCGCCGAAGGCGCGGTCAGCGGACGCATCTACGCGCTGATCGAAGACTTGGAGAGCTCGCATCCGAAGTTCGCAGACATCCTGCGCAACGTGTCGGAGAGCCTCGCCAACCTCGGGATTTAGGCGCTCGTGTGGGGGCGGTGGGGTGGGACACACTGAGGCCGAAGGCCGTCCGGGCGCTCGTGTGGGGGCGGTGGGGTGGGACTCTACTCGGCGGCGGCGGGGCGGATATTCGTCCTCGGTTGGGGTTGCGGGAGCACGATCATGAAGGACGTACGCCCGGGTTCGCTGTTCATCGAGACGCTGCCGCCGTGGTCTTCGACGATGCTTTGAACGATGGCGAGACCGAGGCCGGTCCCGCCCTGCTTGCCGTGGGTGGTGAACGACTCGAAGAGTCGCCCGCGCATCTCCTCCGAAACCCCGGGGCCGTCGTCGGAGAACGTCAGAACGAGATTGCCCTCGTCGGAGCGGTCGACTTCCAGTCGGCAAACGCCGCCTTCTTCACCGATGGCTTCCGCAGCGTTCCGCGCGAGGTTGTGGAAGACGCGCTGCATCTTCTCTTCATCGAAGTGGGCCACGCCGCGGTCCCGCAGAACCAGCTCCAGCCGGACGTTCCGCTGTGCGAGCTCGAGTTTCAACTGATCGGCAACCTCTTCGAAGAACTTGTGAAGGTACACGCGGCGGATCAGGATCCGGCGCTCGCCCTTTGCGAAGGCCAAGGTCTCGCCCATCATCGTAGTGAGCAGTTGTACCTGCCGCTTGACCGAGGCAGAGAGCTCTCGCCGCTTCTCCTCGTCCTCTTCCTGCACGAGGAGTCCCGTGTAGCCGGAGATGACCGTCAATGGCGTCCTCAGGTCGTGAAGCATGCTTGAAAGGAATCGCCCCAGAGTGCTCAAGCGTTCCTGGCGAGCGCGCTGTGCACGTGACTGGGCCTGCGAAATGGCCGTCGACAGATGCCCGGCGATCACGGTGGCCATCTTGAGGTCGTCGTCGAGGAAGGGCGCTCGTCCCCCGGCCTTGTTCAACAATTGCAGCGCCCCCCTTCCGTCGTCCCACCGGAGCGGTACGCACAACACCGACTTCGGGTGATATCCGACCTCGTCCGAGATATGCTTGGAGTGCCGCGCGTCGCTGTCGACCTCGTTCACGATTTGGGGCCGTCCATGCTCAGCTACCCAGCCGGAGATGCCCTGCCCGGCTTTGATCTTCATCCGCTTGACACGGTCTGGCTCACCTCCGACGGCGGCCCGAAAGGTAAGGTCACCGGTATCCTCGTCGGCGAGCAGGATCGAGGCCGCCTCGGCATCGGTGGCGCGCATGGTTCGAGCCAGCACTCCAGCCAACAGGTCGTCGAGCTCTAGCGCACTGGCCGCGACTTGAGTGATCTCGAACAAAACGTCGAGCTCACGAATCTTCCTTTCGAGTTGGTCCTTGGCATCGAGGAGCTCGATGTTCTTCCCTACGACCGACAGGAACAGTTTGGAGTTCTCGATCGACACCGCTGCGTGACTTGCGAGCGCCGCCAGTAGGGCCTCATCGGCTACGGTGAAGTGTCCGTGATGCTTGTTGAGGACTTGTACGACGCCGATCGTCCGTCCGTGCTGGTTTTTCATCGGCACGCAGAGAGTGGAACGCGTGCGGTACCCCGTCTGCCGATCCCACTCGGCGTCGAATCTGACGTCTTGGTAGGCATCCTTGATATTGAGGGGCTTGCCTGTCTTGGCTACGGCCCCCGCGAGGCCTTCTCCGGGCTTTAGGCGAATCTCGACCACGTCTTGGCCCTGGATGACCTTCGACCACAGCTCGTCGGTGTCCTCGTCCAGGAGGTAGAGCGTCGACCGATCGGCCTCCATCACCTCGGAAATCCGGTCCAAGATCATCTCGAGGAGCTCTCCAAGGTCGAGCGTCGAGCCCAGTGCTGCACTGATGTCCTGGAGCGCCCGCAGCTTGGCCCTCTCGCGGTCTACGACGTTCTGTAGCCGCAAGGCCTCCTGG
>CAXMND010000028.1:0-18582 GCA_964194675.1 uncultured Coxiellaceae bacterium
CCACGATAGTTGTCCAGCATGGGTTTCGGCTCGGAGGCCCTCGGCCCCGTCTCGATCGCTAGCTCCTCGACCTCGATCGTGTCTCCGGTGGTGAAGACCGCAGCGTTCACGAGGAGGTGCTCGAGCTCCCGCACGTTTCCGGGGAAATCGTGCGCACACAACCGTTCCAAGGCCGCACGGCTGAGGATCTTCTTAGGCTCGCCGCGCTCGTCGGCGATGCGGCTCAGAAAGTGCTCACAAAGCAACGGGATGTCTTCTCGACGGTCGCGAAGTGCCGGTAGGCGGAGCTCGACGACCGCGAGTCGGTAGTAGAGGTCCTCGCGTATCGTGCCTTCGGCGATCAGCTCGGAAAGGGGTCTCTTGCAGGCCGTTACGAGCCTCACATCGATCGGCTTTTCTTCGGAAGCCCCCACCGGCCGTACGCGTTGGTCCTGCAGAACGCGCAGCAGGTCGAGTTGCATCCGCGGCGGCATGTCCGCGATCTCGTCCATGAAGAGAGTCCCGCCATGCGCCTGCACGAAGACGCCTTCGCGGGCTCGGATAGCCCCCGTAAACGCTCCGGCGACGTGCCCAAACAGCTCACTTTCGAGCAGGTCATCGGGAATCGCGCCGCAGTTGATGGTCACGTACGGCTGATCGGCGCGCGCGCTGCTCTTACAAATCGCCCGTGCGACGAGCTCCTTGCCCGTTCCGCTCTCGCCGGTGATGACGACCGGCACGTCGCTCGTCGCCACACGATCGAGCACGTCGTAGACCCGACGCATACCGTCACTCGCCCCGATCAGGCCCCAGCGCTTGCCCATCGACTTCGACGCCTGGAGACGCGCGATTTCCCGCCGTGTTTGCTGCAGAGCCTCCGCCTGACCTTGGACGCGCTGCTCTAGGTGTTCATTGGCCTGACGCAGCGCCTCGTTGGTTTGTTCGAGGTCCCGCTTGTGGAGCTCCACCTGCTCGAAAAGCCGCGACGTCTCGATCGCGATCGCTGCTTGGTCCGCGTATGCCCGCAGGAGCGAGAGGTCGGTGCCCGAGAAGCGACCACTCATGCTCCGATGCTCGAGGTAGAGCACGCCCCAGGTGCCGCCACGGGACCGGATCGGCAGACATGCCACGGACTTCAACATGAGTTGGTGCACCGACAGGTAGTCTTGAACGCGCGTGTCGTGCACCGCGTCCACGGTGACGACCGGGTCACCATCGATGAGGACCGTCTCCGCGATCGAGCGACTGAACGCTGCGGTCTGCGGACCCAGCTGAGTTTCCGCGCTTCGGATCGTAGCCGCTTCGAGCGCACCCGTATCGTCGGTGAGCAACACGAATCCGCGCTCGGCTCCGCTCAACGACACCGCCCCGTCGGTGATGAGCGCGAGCAGCTTCGCGAGGTCTCGCTCGCTGGCCAACTCGCGAAGATTGGCAAGCAAAGGGGAAAGACCCGACCCAGAGGAAATGGCTGCCTTGGTCTTCTTTCGTTTCGAGGCCTTTCTAATCACCCCCCGCCTCGAATCACACCAGAATCCCGCCCGCAGCGGCGATGGTAGGGAGGTCGCCATATCGTCCCAAAGCTCGACAGCGCGCACTGCTGCGCTGCGCGCCTCCTCCTCGTCGCCGCGCGATGCATGAAGCATGCTGATATCGGCCCAAGCATCGGCCAACAAGCGTACGGCGCCCTGCGTCCGCGCCCGGTCGGCGACGGACGATGCCTCTCCGAGGGCGTTCTCCGAGAGCCGAGCTCGGAGCAATGCGCCCTCCAACTTTGCCGTCCCCGTGTCATCGGTCAGCGTGTCATCAGTCAGCTGTTCGAGCAGGCCCAGAGCGTCTTCGGGCCGACCCAACTCAACTTGCGCGCGAACGGCTAGAAGGGTCGCGCGGGATCGCAGCCCACCGTCGGCGCGGGCCTCCAATGACCAGCGCACGACCGCTTCCCAGTCTCCCCGTGACGCGGCAACTCTGGCGCGCACCATCGAGACGGCAGGGCCTTTCGCCGCCCCGGCAAGGAGGCTCAGAGCCGCTGCCTCGTTGCCGCAAAAGGCTTGGAGCTCAGCGCGTACGAGCTGGCGTTGGTCCGCCTCGGTGGGGACCTGATCACACTCCCACATCAGTTGAAAGGCGTCTCCGAGAGCGCCCTGCTCCACCCGGCACCAGACGAGCGCTGCCTCTGCCTCTGCCCGCGCGGCTGCGTCGCCCTGCTGCAGGGCATCCACGAGTAAGTCGACAAGCTCACTCAGGCCCGGTTCGGCACGATCTGACACACTCACATAGTAGCGGATACTCAGTCGGTGAGGAGGTCGATAATCACGATGCCTCGGTCGGACTCTTCATCCGAGTCGGGCACAGGCGAGCCCTCTCGACCCGGGATCGGAAGCTCGAGCTGAGCAATCCGGTGCTTGGCTTGCTCTTCTTCTTCACGCTGACGGATTTGGTCGATGATGAAGCCTGGAAGCATTGGATTCCTCTTATTCTTAACCTAGGTCAATCTAGGGGCTCAACCAATATAATAACGCCTTCTCCTCTGGCAACGGGTGTGAGACAAACAAGGCCGAGGCGCCCTTTTTTGTATCAAAACCTCTATGATCTTCGCGAGTTGACCCGATGAATAACCCCAAGGGCGCACCGCCGGACGCAAGGGATCTCCTGCGGAAATACGACCTCCGCCCCAAACGCGCCTTCTCCCAGAATTTCTTGATCCAAGCAGGTGTCGTGGCGCAGATCGCCGATGCCGTGGCGGAGCTGGGGCAGGAGGTCGTCGAGCTTGGGCCGGGACTCGGTGCGCTCACGCACGCACTTCTTGCCAGAGGATGCTTCGTCTCCGCCGTGGAGCTCGACCGCGATATGGTCCATGTGTTGACCCGCGAATACGGCGTCGAGGAAAGGTTGCGTGTGGTCGAAGCCGATGCTGCCGAGTTTGACCTGCGCGGCCATGCCTTGACCCAGGGTTCGAAGTTGATCGTCACCGGAAACCTCCCCTACCAAGCCACTGGCGCGATCTTGCGCCGAGTCGTCGACGATCGGGATGCCGTCCTCGGTGCGGTGCTGATGGTGCAAAAGGAGGTCCGTGACCGCTTGATCGCGGAACCAGGTCACAGGGAATACGGCGCCTTGACGGTCTTCACGCAGGCTGCGTTCGAGATCGAAACCGTGTGCCGCCTTCGACCCGGCTCCTTCTACCCTGCCCCTAAAGTCGGGAGTGCGGTCGTGCGCCTACTTCCGAGAGAAACGCCCCTGGCCGACGAAAATGATGACTTCCGAGCCGTCGTCCGAGCCGCGTTCCAGACCCGCCGAAAAACGCTCCGGAACGCGCTGCGCAACCTGGGCGACCCGGATCGGGCTGCGCGCGCGCTCCAATCAGCCGAGATCGACCCCACCAGGCGTGGAGAAACCCTCTCGATTGCGGAGTTCGCGCGTCTTGCCCAGCAATGGGCGTCGGCGGACTGACCGGGCGGGCTTGGCGACGCACGGAAAGGCCATGTATCGTGCGGACCGCATGGCCGACAACCTGCCCTTACTCGAGCCCTTCACCAAGCAGCACACCTATTGCGCCTATTGCCCCAAGATGTGCCGCTTCTCCTGCCCCGTCTCGGTGGCGCAGTCGAGTGAGACCACGACACCTTGGGCGAAAATGACCTCGGCCCACCATGTGAACGACGGAAACCTCGACATGAGCGAGACCGTAGCCGCGAGCTGGTATGGGTGCTCCGGGTGCCTCCGCTGTCGGACCCACTGTACGCATCGAAACGAAGTGGCGGCGACCCTCTACGCCGCGCGGGCAGAAGCGGTTCAGCAGGGCCAAGCACCGAAACGAGCGGTCGCCGTCCTAGAAGAGCACGAACGCCGATCACAGAAGGCCGCGCGGGCCGGGTCCCGGCTGTTCGCAGAGTCGACAACCGAAGCGGGCCCGGACGTGATGTACTTTCCCGGTTGCACGGCCAACGTCCTGCGTGCCGACGATGCGATCGCAGGCTGGCGAGCAACGCGAGCGTTGGCCGACGCGCCGGTCCGGGTCGTCGCCGACCGATGTTGCGGCCTTCCGCTGCTCGAAGCCGGCGATCCCGATGGCTTTCGGAGCTCAGCATCCGAGGTCCTCTCCGCGATCTTGGAAGCGAGCTTGGTAGTGTTCCTCGATCCGGGCTGTCTTCATGCGCTCAAAGTCGAAAGCGTGCGCCACGGTCTCACGCCTCCCGCCGACCGCATGATCCATCTGAGTGAGCTCGCGGTGCGTCACATCGACCGAATCGAGCCGCTCCCGAAACCGAGCATCGCGCGCTATCACGACCCATGCCGGCTCGGTCGTGGGCTCGGTGTGTACGAGGCCCCACGACGGGTGCTCGCCAAGATTCTCGGAAATGAGGTCGAAGAGTTCCATCAACATCGCGACAACAGCATTTGCAGTGGCGGGGGCGGCCAGTTGCCACGCACCGATCCAGAAACGGCTGTTGCAATCGCGAAAGACCGTCTCGCACAGCACGCTTGGGTTGGGGGCGGGAGCATCGTGACCGCATGCCCCGGGTCGGCACACCAATTGATAGAGAACGGCGATGACCCGGTTCTGACGTTTGCGTCGCTACTCGAGGAAAGCTGTCGGGGGGATCGTTGATACTTCGAAATATCGGTGCCTGCGGGGCGCTGATCGTTCTGATCAGTTGCGCTCCAAAGGGCGTGCAGAGCCCTGTGGAGAAGGCGCCGCCGGCCGAGATCGAACGCGCCCGGGTGCTGGTGTCGAATGGAGACGTGGTGGGGGCCCGCAACGCCTACGAAAGCTTCATGATCTCGCATCCCGGGACCGTGGAAGCCGACCTCGCCCGACTCGAGCTCGGAATCTTGGAGGCGGCGAGCTCCGGTTGCGGGCGGGCGATTTCGCACTTCCAGCAAGCCCAGGATAGCCCGGACGAGGCGATCGCACTGCGAGCTTCGCTTCGATACGCTGCGTGCCAACTCGATTCGAAGCAGCCAGACCAGGCCTTGGAGACGCTCGAGCCCTTGGCGAGCGAGCGGTTCGCAGATACGGAGCAGGCGTTGCTCTGGAAGACCGCGTTGGGCGCATCCGAACAGACGCTCGATGCCCCGCTCGCGCTTCACGTGATGGAAGCGTTACTCGAGAAGGGAGGTGCGTCGCCAGATCCCGAGCGCACGAGCGCGGTGATCGACGTGCTGGCCATGAAGCTCACGATCGAGCAGGCCGCAATCCTGTTCGACGAGCTTCGCCCCGGCGCGGCGCCGCAACTCGCGGTCGCTCGTCGAATGCTCGAGCACGGCCTAGAAACCCAAGACGCCGAACTGGTTGCCAGAGCGACCGAAACGCTCCGACAAAGTGCCGCGATCGAAGACCCGGAGGTGCGCATGCTCGTGGCCCGGGGCGACGAGTTCCTGCACGGCAACCCCCATGTGCTCGGAGCACTCTTGCCGCTGAGCGGCCGCGGCCGTGAGGTCGGTCGCCAGTTGCTTCAGGGAATGCAACTCGCTGCGCTCCACGAGGGCGGCCCCGAGCTCATCGTCGAGGATACCGGCAGCGACCCCTCGAAGACGACTGCGGCGGCGGAGTCACTGATGGGCGACCAACGAGTGGCGGCCATCTTGGGACCCGTCAGTACACGAACGATCTCCGCAGCCGCCGAGTCGACCCGGCACGCCGGCGTACCACTGCTTACCTTCTCGGTTGCCGAAGGCACGACCGGAGAGGGCGATCAAGTCTTCCGATTCCTCTACAGCCCACGGGACGAGCTTCGTGCGCTGATCCGCAATGCCCGCGCGCGCGGCGCCTCCCGATACGTGACTTTGTATCCAGACCATGGCTACGGCCGAACGCTTCGTCGGATCTTCGATGAAGAGGTCGCAACCGTTGGCGGATACTCGTGCGAGGGTATCGCCTATCCACCCGGCACTCGGTCGTTCGTCGACTACGTGAAGGCGCTCCTCGAGACGGGCTGCGACGTAGTGCTGCTCGCCGATGTCGCGGATCAGATTGCATCGATCGCTCCGACGTTCGCGGCGGAGGGCGCTTGGAGCGCACGCGAGGGGCGCCTCCCCGAGCACGCTGAGCGCGAGGTCCACTTCTTGCTGCCGAGCCCGAGTTGGTCGTCGAAGCTCCTAGCGCGGGCATCCCGTTACCTTCAAGGCACGCTCGTCGTCGTGCCCTTCTATGACGCGTCGGAAGCTCCCACGAACCTTCATTTTCGAGAAGCCTACGAAGAACGTTACGGACGCACGCCCCAGACTTTCGCCGCCTATGGCTACGATGCCTACCGAATGATTTCGGCTACGCTTCGTCAGGGATACCAGACTCGCGAGGCGCTTTCTGAGGCGCTGCGTGCCGGCACAGGGGTCACCGCGGTAACGTCGATGGACGCGTTCTCCCCGGACCGGACTCCTTCACGTGCGCCCCGAGTCTACGAGGTGCGCGGGACCGTCCTCGAGCTCCAAGAGTGACAGGAGTGACCTCACAAAAGGCGGCTCACTCTGCACGTTTTGGAAGCTCCGGCGCGGTCATGAGGCGCTCGACCAGCGCTTCGTGGTATTCGACCAGTCCTTCGGCCTCGAGGCGCTGCACGACCTCGGCCAGCCTCTCGAAGCGCTGCTTGCGGCTGAGTCGTTCGCGAATCTCATCTTCAACGTCGGCTAAAGTACGGACTTCGCCCGGCTGAATCCCAGTGACGACGATGGCGTGCCAACCGTAAGAGGTCGAGACTGGTTCTTTTAAGGGTCCCAGAGTTTTTGCCTTGAACAGCGCGTCTTTATAAGGTTTTTCGATCTGCGCTTTCATGGTCATGGCCGGGAGCTCTTCGACGACGATCGGCAGGTCTAGGGGATCGGCTGCGCCGTCGGCGTAGCGGTCGAAGACCTCTCTCGGGTCGTCCGCGCTGCGTGCTTCGGCGAGAATCGAAGCCGCGACTTCGCGGGCCTCCTCCGTGTCCGCTTTCACCAAGACATGCCAGGACCCACGGCGTTCGAGGACCTGAAACCGCTCCCGATTTTGTTCGAAGTCCTCGCGCACCTGCTCGTCCGGAAGTCCTCCGGGCGTGTTCTCTTTCTCGAGGTCGTGGAGCAACGCCCGGACCATCGTGCGGTCGACCCGGCGCGCCGCCTCGGGATCCTCTGACAAACCCGCCCTCTGCGCTTCCCGCAACAGCAGTTCCTCTTCGACGATGGCCTCGACGGCGGCCTCGGCGTTGATCCCGTCGAGCGTCATCCGTTTTCGCACATCGGCCGCACCGATGGCGCGCCCCCCCACCTTGGCCACGACTTGGACCACCACGACGGTCTGCGTCGGCGCAGAAGCACCCTCGGTCGCCAGGCGTTCACACCCGACGGCTAAGCCCCATACCGTACACGCGCAGGTGACTATGAAAGCGTGACGCACGGCCCACCTGCCGCGGGTCTAGCCGTTTTCCCCTCGGCTCCGAAGCCGGGCTTGGACGGGAAGTGCTTCGGCGCGGAACATCGTCCACACCGATTGCCCTTCCTCGCGAATGCGAAGCTCGTCGATCTTAACGACCGCATCCGGAGCGCCGTCTTCGGCGATCCGGTCGAGCGCCATGAGAGACGCCAGCCGAACACCGAGGTCTTCGCTCCCGAGCTGACCCACCAAAGCGGCGATCGCCTCGCTGCTGCTCACCCCGTAACGACCCAACATGTAGGCGGCCTTACGTGCCGTGTTCGGGTCAGCAGCGCCGACCTTCCCCACCCAGCACGCCACTGCGGTGTCGCACTCCTCGGCAAGCGTCATCAAGGGCTTGTGCTCAGCGAACTTCTCGCGGTACCCGCCCGCCTCCGACGGCCTCTCGCTTGCGATCGTGGCAGCGAGCTTGGCGGCGTCTGCCTTGTTCGCTAGAAGTGCGTAGTTCTGCGCGGCGATCAAGCGGACCTCCGGGTTGGCTTTCTTGTCGTTGAGTTGCTCGAGGATGAAGGGCATGAGCTCGGCGTCATAGGTGTGTGCCATGGCCGCGAGCAGTTGCCCTCGCATGCGCACGCCCGCGTAGCCCTTTGGTAAGCTGCCGTACGCCTGCTTGAGCGTCGAACGAACGCGCTCACTCTGAGCGGGCGGCACTCTGAGCCGGACCAACGCGATTGCTGCATTGAGCTTACGTGCGGTATCCGACGATTTGGCTTCCGCGAGGAGCGGCTCCAACGCCTCGGAAAATCCGAGCGCCCCGAGCGCGAAGGATGCTTCGGCGCCCGTCACCTGCCGAACGGTCATCTTGTTGGCAAGATCCGGACGACGTGCCTTGATCGAGTCGATGTAGCTCTTGGCAATCGCGTTCGCGGTCTCGTCCTTGCCTTGCATCATCTTGAGAAGTGGCTTGAGCGACGGGCGGCCGACCAGGATCAACGCCTCGGCCGCGACATCGTTCATGCGCAGATCAGGCCGGTTTGGGGCGAAAAGAAACAGGCATCGAATCAATGCGGGGATCGCGGCCGGATCGCGGAGCTCGCCGAGCTGCTGGGCCGCCAGGCGGTTGATCAGGAAGTTCTGATTCTCGTCTTGTTTGGTGGCGATGACGGTCAGAATCTCGGTCGCCCCACGGTCCTCGAGGGAGCCAAGCGCGCGGATCATCGCAATCCGCATCTTGTTGTCTTCGGATCGCGATCCGGTGATGCGCTCGAGCGAGCGAGCCAGCGCCTCGATCGTGTGTTGTTGCTCCGCTTCGGGCATTTCGATCACTTGGATGGTCTGCGCGGACCGAATCGCATGATCTTCGGACACTTCGGTGCGCCAGTTGAGCGCGTCGAGCAGCGCCGGAAGACTTCTCGGGTCCTGCATCTCGTGGAGCAGATCCAGGATGGCCATCCCGTTGATCCGGTCCTCGGGAAACCCGAGGTATGTGTCCGTCAACGGCGCGACGATCACGTCGGCGACGGCTCCGACCTCGGGATTGCTTCGATCACCGCCGTTGGCGGCAAGCGTTCGAGTGTAGATCTCCCTGAGACGAAAAATCGCGTTTTCTCGTCTGACGGGATCGGCAAGCTCCCGAGCTTGTCCTTCCGGATCATCGTCAGCCGCGTGACAACCAAGACTTAGCGCTGCAACAACAACTGCAACCGCACACCCCATGTGGCGCATTTTCATGCTCAACCTCCCCGCGTGGCCCCGTTTCCCCATTCGTTACGAAGGCTTACGCGACCAGAGCATGATAGCGAGCCAGGATCGTGACTGTCAAACCTTCGTCAACCGCCTTGCTGAGGCTGCAAATCCCAGCGCAGGTCGACCCGGCCGCGGGCACCGGTAAATCGCAATATAACGAAGGAGGCGCCTTCGGGAATGGTCGCCCGGCCATCCGAGTCAACCGCTGGAAAGGTCACACGAAATGTCTCCCGCAGCGGATCGACCTGTGGAAAATACACCCGATCGACGGCGCTCGGGCGCCGCACCCGCTCCATCACGACCGGGACGGTCTGATTGCCCGACGGGTCGACCAGTAGAACACGCCAGGCCGACTGCTTGCTCACCAGGTTGGACTCTCGGAAATCGAAGCCCACCAGGGAGACGAAGAAGCGGTGCTCCTGACGGGAGCTGGCTAGGCTGGCCTGTAGCATCTCGTCTCGGGCGGTCGGCAGGAGGCTGTAATCGCGGGCATAGCGGACGACATAGGCCCAGCGAAACTCCCAGGACTCGAAAGTGGCGGTGACGTGAAGCTCATGGGCCAGGTCCTTCCACGAGAACGACTCCTCGCCCCGCGTCCAAGCCTCCCAGACGAGCGGATACGAATCCGGTGTGAACACGCGAGGACCCGGTTGCAGCGTGAGGTCGTATTGCTTGCAACCCGAACCAAGCAGCGCCGCAACCAGCATCAAGCACGCGCCGATTCGGGTCATGGCGCCCCCATGAAGTCGGTTCGATCGTAGAGCGCGTCGAAGCTGACCCCGGCATCCGCGATCGCCGCAGCGCCGCCCTCGAGTCGGTCCACCACCGCAACGACCCCGGCGACTTCGAAGCCGGCCTCCCGTACAGCCTTGACGGCCCGGAGTGTCGAACCGCCGGTGGTCACGGTGTCTTCCACGATGGCAAGTCGTGCACCGGGAGAGAGCCCGTCGGCGCCTTCGAGCATCTTTCGGGTGCCATGCGCTTTCGCTTTCTTGCGAATGTAGACCGCGTCGAGCGCATGGTCGCCCCCCGCAGAAGCGTAGGCGACCGCGGAGGCAAGCGTGCATCCACCGAGCTCGACGCCGGCGACCGCGGCAACGGAACCTGGGAGGACCCGAATCCGCGTGAGCAAGGCCTCCCCGACCAGGACGTGACCTCGTGCAAGCAACACCGCCGGCTTGCAGTCGATGAAGAAGTCGCTTTCCTTTCCCGAGCTCAAGACGAAGCGGCCACGACGGAAGCCCCGTTCCCGGAGAAGCTCGAGAAGCTGATCCACGGGTGAGTTCCACCACGTCCGGGGCGCCGGTGCAACCGCGAAGGCGGCGCGTCCCTGGGCTTCGTGGTAGGGTCCGGCGCCCAACGGGCCGATCCGAGGACACTTGCCCACACCCGATGCCCCTGTTCGCGAGTTGGACGACTTGCTTGTGTTTTTTCACGAGGCCGAGACGCCTCGCGAACGCTGGTTGATCGGGACCGAAGCGGAGCGGTTCGCCGTCGGACAGGCAGACGGGTCACCGCTGCCGTATGACGGCCCGGTAAGTGTGGTGGCGATCTTCGACCACCTGATTCGCGAGCATGGGTGGGAGCCCGAACGTGAGCTGAAGGATGGTCCCATCGTTGCGCTTCGTCGTGGGGACGCGTCCGTGACCCTCGAGCCGGGCTCCCAGATCGAGCTCTCCGGCGCGCCTTACCGGACGGTGCACGAAGGCAAAGCCGAGGCCGACGCCCACTGGCAACAGCTCGCGCCCATCATCGAGGAGCTCGGGCTCGTGTGGCTCGGTCTCGGATACCATCCGTTTGCCACCGTCGAGGAGCTCGGCTGGGTTCCCAAGCTTCGATACGACGTCATGCGAGAGTACCTGCCCACGCGCGGATCGATGGCTGCCGAGATGATGACGAAGACGACCACCGTCCAGGCCAATCTAGACTATGCGTCTGAGGAAGATGCCATGCGCAAGCTTCGGGTCGGCCTTCGCGCACAGCCGTTCGTCACTGCCATGTTTGCGAACAGCCCCTGGCAGAGAGGCCATCGCTCGGGCTTTCGTTCGTACCGCGCGCTCGCGTGGCTCCACATGGACCCCGATCGCTCGGGGTTGCTCCCCTTTGCGTGGAAAGACCATCCCGCGTACCTCGACTACGTCGAATGGGCCCTCGAAGCCCCGATGTTCCTCGTGAAGCGGGGCAGCGAGGTCTATCACAACACCGGCCAAACTTTTCGTTCGTTCATGAAAGACGGCTTTCGGGGCGTGAAGGCCAACTACAACGATTGGGTAGTCCACCTGAGCACCTTGTTTCCCGAAGTACGCCTGAAGAGCACGCTCGAATACCGGGGGGTCGACGGTCAGAGCCGAGAGATGTCGTTCGCGCTTCCCGCGCTGTGGAAGGGACTCCTCTATGATGATCAGAGTTTCGGTCGGCTCGAGGCGCTGGTCGATTCATGGTCGTACCGAGAAGTTGAGCGGCATCGCGAATCGTTCGCCCGACATGGTGTTCGCACGCGCTTCTTGGGGCGGGAAGTCGCCGACTGGGCTGGCGAGATCTTCGAGATCGCGGAGACGGGCTTGAAACACATCGATGATCGAGACGACGCAGGTGAAGACGAGACTATCCTGCTCGCCCCCCTTCGGAGCCTGTTGGAGGGCGCGCACTGCCCAGCAGACCCCTTGCTAGAGGAAGTTCCGGACGACGTCCCGGCGCGGGCCGACATCATCGCCGTAAGCACGCTGCGACAAGACAACTAGCTAGGCGCCCACCGATGCTTCCTGTGGCCTAGCATCGTGCGCCGCGCGCGGCTTTCGCTGCATTACCGTGCTGAGAACGTTGCGACCGAGCGCCGCCGAGCTGCAAAGCATCCCGCCCATGAGTGCTCCGCCGATCCCCGCCGAGCAGATGTCGGCGCCGGTGAGGTAGAGCCCCTTGATCGGCGTCCGCGGCTGCAGCCAGCGTTGTTCAAAACGGTCCGGGGTGTGCGCCAACCCGTAGATTTCGCCGCGCGGATGATTGGCGAAGTTGCGGGTAGTCAGAGGCGTGGAGAGCTCGCAAATCTCAACTTTGCCGCGCGTTGCGGGAGCCTGCTCGTAGAGCGTCTCGAGCAGTCGCGTCTCGAGCGCGCCCTTGAAGGCGTCGTAGTCCGCGCCCCTTTTCTTCCACTTGGTGTTTTCCCAATCCTTGAACCACTCGTATGGCGCAAGAGTGATCACCTCGATCGTCGAGCGGCCGGGGTAGCGGCGCTGGAAGTCCGGGTCTTTCGCGGATGGAAAGGACAGGTACACGACCGGCGGTGAAGCGCTCCTGTCGTCGACGAACCTCCGCACGTTCTCCTCGTGATGCGGCGTCGGGTAGACCCACAGATTCGTCTTTTCGAGTTGAAGCTCCTCCGTCGTGCCTTGGAGTCCGATGTAGGCCGACAGGTGCCCGACGGAAGGCTCGATCAGCTCGACTTTGCGTCGGAGCCCGTGGTCCTCGGCGACGTCGTTCGGCAGAAGGCGGCCGTAGGTGTTGGCGATCCCCGCGTCGCTCAGAACCAATGGCGCACGGAGCTCATGACCATCTTCGAGCCTCACGCCAACCGCCCGTCCCTTCTCGATCAAAATCTCTTCGACGTTGGCATTGGTGACCAACTCGCCTCCAGCGGCTTCGATGACGGGAAGGATCGTGGCTGCAATCCGGGATGAGCCGCCGACGGGATATGCGGCGCCACCCAGATAGTGACGGACCACCATGGCATGCATGAAGAAGCTGCTTTCTGCCGGCACCAATCCGTAGTCGCCCCACTGCCCCGTCAGGACGCCGATCAGCTCTTGGTCTTGCGTGAGGCTTTCGAGCACTTGACGGGTCGTAACGCGTGCTTCTTTGAGGAGCGGCCTCCGCATCAAGCCGCCCAACAACGAGGAGATCATGCTCGGCACGGCCTTTTCGGCGAAAAAGAGTTGGCTCTTCTTCGCCGTGGCGTCGATCTTCTCTAGGTACCGATCGATCGCCCGGGTTTCCTTCGGGAAGTAGCCGTGGAGCTTCTCGCGAAAGCGCTCACGACCTTTGACGAAATCGTACGAACGATCTCCGATGATGATGCGGTCATACACGTCGCCCATGTCGGCCCACTCGAGCTCGCCGTCCGTCACGAAGTCGAAAACGCGCCTCATCATCGAGCCCGGATCGGAGACTTCACCGATGTAGTGGACACCAACGTCCCATTCGTAGCCCGGGCGCCGAAACGTGTGTGTGAAGCCCCCTGCCGTATAGTGTCGTTCCAGCACGAGCACGCGCTTCTTCGCGAGCTTAGAAAACACGGCCGCGGTAGACAGGCCGCCGATCCCGGAGCCGATGACGATCGCGTCCCATTGCTGGGCGAGATCACGGTGCTGTTTGTACGAGGTTCCAATACGCATGTGGCTCTCCTTTGCGGGCCTACTCGGCCGCGCGTCGGTTCTCGAGAACCTCGGGCAGAAGGTCCTCCAATGAACACCCCATCTCGAGCTTGCCCGCGAGGTGAAGCGAAACGAGTCCGTGCACCTGCGCCCATAGGAGGTGAGCGTGATGAAGTGCCTCACCGCTGATCAGACCCGCCGCAGTGGCGCCCTCCACGGCCGAGTGAAGATAAGAAAACGCCCTCGCCTGCTCCTTTTCGAGCTCGGGGTACGTGCCCGCCGGCGCTTGGTGAAGCTCGAACATGATGTGGTAGGCCGCGGGCTCCTCGAGCGCGAACCGCACGTAAGCCATTCCCAAAGCCTGCAGCGCCGCCGCCGCATCTTGGTCGCGCCCGGCCGCATCGCGCTGCGCATCGGCAAACCTGCGAAAGGCCTCGGTGCGCACCATCGCAAACAATTCCTCTTTGTTCTGGAAGTACCGATACGGCGTCATCGGGCTCACCCCGAGCTCCGCCGCCACCGAGCGGAGCGTCACCCCGCGATACCCGTGCTCGGCAAAAAGCCCGGTCGCCGCATCGACAGCCCGCTCCCGAAACGCTTCCACCTGCTCACGCGTAAGATTAGCCCGAGGCATACGATGGATATACATTGTAAATTTTACATCGTCAACCGTTCCCCTGGGCCCACCTCCGCGGGTTTGCGCGGTGTGCCTGAGAACGCCTTTGATTCCATGGGGTTGAGGGGGGCGAGCGTGTCCCCTATTTCAGGGTGACGGAGGCCCAGGCTCGTTTGCCGGCTTTGATGATGTAGGGGCCGCCCTTCTGGAGCTTGGCTTGCGGGTCGCTGACGCGGTCTCCGTTGATCTCGACGCCCCCTTGCTGGATGCGGCGGCGGCCGTCGCTCGAGCTTTTTACGAGCCCTAGGTCGCTCAGAAGTTTGGGGATCCAGACCGCGTCCTCGTCGAGCGCAACTTCGTGCTCGGGCATGTCGTCGGGGACCTGGCGCTTGGAAAACTGCGCCAGCCACGAAACCTCGGCAGTGTCAGCCGCGTTCGCGCCGTGATATCGGGCGACGATCTCTTTTCCGAGGGCGATTTTGACATCGCGGGGGTTGAGCTCGCCGGCCGCGCAGCCACGTTTGAGGCGGTCGACTTCCGCTGTGGGCTCGCTCGATAGGAGCTCGTAGTAGCGCCACATCAAATCGTCCGAAACGCTCATCAGTTTTCCGAACTGTTCCTTGGGCGCCTCGTCCACTCCGACGTAGTTGTCGAGTGACTTGCTCATCTTTGCGCCGACGATCGCGCCGTTCTCGACGCGAGCGTTGATCCCCTCGAGGATCGGCGTGGTCATGACGATCTGCGGACGCTGCCCCATCTCCCGCATGATCTCCCGACCCACCAGAAGGTTGAAGAGCTGGTCGGTGCCGCCGAGCTCCACGTCGCATTCGAGCACGACCGAGTCGTACGCCTGGGCCAGCGGATACAACAGTTCATGCAGTGAAATACTCGCGTGCTCTGCCCATCGACGCTTGAAGTCGTCGCGCTCCATCATTCGGGCCAAGGTGTATTTGCCGGCTAGGCGGATGACGTCGTCGAACGCCATCTTCCCGAGCCACTCGCCGTTATAGAGGATTTGCGTGCGCTCAGGGTCGAGGATCTTGAAGGCCTGCTCGGCATACGTCCGCGCGCCTTCCTCGATCTCGTCGCGCGTCGGCACCGAACGAGTGCTGCTCCGTCCCGACGGGTCACCGATCTGCGCAGTGAAATCACCAACGATGAACACTACCTCATGGCCCATGTCTTGGAACTGCCGCATCTTGTTGAGGAGCACAGTGTGACCCAGGTGAAGATCCGGTCGCGTTGGGTCGAAGCCAGCTTTGATCTTGAGTGGCCTCCCCTCGTTCAAACGCTCAAGCAGGTCGGCCTCGACATGCAGGTCGACCACGCCGCGCTTGAGCTCGGCGAGCTGCGCTTCGGGTTTCATCGATCGCCCTTACTCGCCGGGCTCGGAAACGCCACCGTTGACGAGCTCTTTGAGCTCTTTTCCGACCTTGAAAAACGGAAGACGTTTTTCAGGAACGGGAACGGGCTTTCCAGTCCGAGGGTTGCGGCCGTTGTATGATTTGTAATGACGAACCGTGAAGCTGCCAAAACCGCGGATTTCGATCCCCTCTCCATTCTCGAGCGCCGCCGTCATGGCGTTGAACACGCAGTTTACAACCTGTTCAGCTCGACTCTTGGTGATCTTCGTCCGCTGCGCCACAGCGTCGATCAGCTCCGACTTCGTCAGCGATTCTTTCCCCATTGGGCGCAAAGTATATCGTTGGCCCCCGGCAAGTCAATAGCGATTACGCGCACTTGCACACCGGGCCGCCAGGGCGCGACCAGCCCTATCTCAGTGGGAGGCGAGAGTTCCAGCTGTGCTTTGTGAGCCGAAATTCAGTGTCGGAGGCGATACTCAGCCTGTCGCATCGAGGGCCGCCACCACGTCGGCGATGAGCTCGTCGGTACTTTCAATACCCACGGCAAGGCGCACGAGGTTGTTCTTGATGCCGATCGCCTCCAGCTCTTCCGTGCTCAGCTCGAAGTAGCTCATCAGGGCGGGTTGCTCGATCAGCGACTCCACACCGCCAAAGCTGGGCGCAATCCGCGGAATGCGACAGGCGTCGACGAATCGGCTCGTACCCTCCAGATCGGCATCGACCTCGAAGGTCACGACGCCACCAAAGCCACTCATCAGACGTCGCGCGGTCTCGTGGTTCGGGTGGGACGCCAGCCCAGGATACCACACCTGTCGCACGCGGGGATGGTGTTCGAGCCTTTCGGCCAATGCCTGGGCGGTCCCGTTCTGTTGGTCGACACGAAGCGCGAGGGTCTTGAGCCCACGATGGATGAGGTACGCGGCGTGGGGATCGAGAGTCGCGCCGAACACGCTCCGCAGGTCTCTCACGAGCGAAACCATGCCGGAGCTCCCGGCCAAGACTCCGCCGAGGACATCGTTGTGGCCGGCGAGATACTTGGTCGCGCTGTGGACTACCAAGTCGATACCGTGGCTCGCGGGCTTGAAATTGATTGGCGTCGCGAATGTACTGTCGATGAGCGTCTTGATTTTGCGTTCTTTACAAATCGCGACCAGCTGCTCGATGTCCGGAATCGTTTGATAGGGGTTGGTCGGCGCCTCGGCGATCACCAGTCGGGTCTCGGGCCGAATCGCTTTCTTTAGCGCGCCGACATCGGCTGGGGGAATCAGGGTGTGCGAAACACCGAATCGGCCGAGGAATGTCGTCACGAACTGCCGCGTCCGGCGGTAGCAGTCCGCGAACAAGATCACATGAGACCCTGACTTTACGAGGGCCAAGATGCTCGACGTCACCGCAGCCATGCCGCTTGCAAACGCGACCGCGTCCTCGGTGCCCTCGAGAGCCGCAACCTTTTCCTCGACTAGGCGGACCGAAGGGTTGCCGTAGCGCCCGTACTCCTCGCGCTCTTTGCGACCCTCGAAGTACGCGATCAGCTCAGCCGTGTCGGCAAACGAATACGTCGCCGTCTGGGTGATCGGGGCCGCCAGGGCGTCGTACGGATACGTCCTCGGCTCACCACCATGAACCGCCAGCGTTTTCTGCGAAATGTCGTCCTTATCCGACATGGGACGCGAGCGTAGGTGAGCCGATCTACGGGTGCAACCCTGCGGTGCTCTAAAACTGCTCGCAGGTGCCGGCGGCTACGTCGCGAATGCAATCGAAGCCGTTGAAGGTGTACACGCGGTCGGACGGCGGACCGGTGAACATCGGAGCAGAGCCGGAATAGATGACACCCGCGTAGTTGTTGCTGCGCGTGAAGGTAACCGAGCCAACCGTCACGACCGACCCCGCGAGGAAGTTGAGGTTGCCTGTGTTGTTGTTGCGTCCGCCGTACGAGACCGTCACCCAATCGAGCACCGACCCATCGGAGCCCTGACTGAACTCGATCCCGCGCCAGTACGCCGGCATCCCGGTGTCGATAGCGGTGAACGTGATCTCGTTGGCCGCTGTGCCTTGGGCGTCGAGCAGGCCGTCACCGTCCTCCCCGACCCGAAGACGCCGATCTTCGGCGAACCGAAGCGTGGCTCCCGGTTCGATGGTCATCGTCGGCACTGGGTCAAACGGCGTCGACTGACGAAGCTCGATGTTGCCTTGAACGACGTACGACACGTCGTTCGCGGGCCACGATGCGCCCACGTCGACGGTGTCGCCGACGACCCAGACGCCCTCGTGTCCGAGCGTGGAGGAGGTGTTGTTGCCCGCGAGCGCATTGCCCGTGCCGAAGCGACCGATGAAGTTCGCGAACATCCGGAGCCCAGAGAACCGCGAGCCGCTGATCGTGTTGTCGTCACACGCGCCGCCGCAATGGGTCTGGTCGTAGAACACCATGCCGTAGCCATTGCTGTTGGTGACCATGGTGTTGGAGACCATGGGCGTTGCCGGCACGCCACCGTTCGTCTCGACGACGAGCGCGGCTCGAGCCTGATTGACCCCGAGGGCCGGATCGGAGCCAGCTGTGTCGAGCACGGCATGGCTGACCCGGGATATGCCCGCCGTTGCCGCGCCGCGCAGCCGAATGCGATGCCAGTACGCCGCACCGGGAGCCGGCGCGAAGACGACTGGATCCGCCACGTTTCCCTCGACCACGAACTGGCTGTCGATCATCTGCAGCTGCGCGTTCAGCGGCATCTGGACCTGCGTCCCCGCCCGGATCGTGAGCGAGCCGCTGGTGACCGTGAGGTTGCCAGTGGGTCGGATCGGCTGTGTCGAAGTGTCGCTCGCTACCGGCTCGACCCAGACGAGATCGACTCCGGTCGCAGTGCCCGTTCGAACCTGAAGCGGGGCTTCGTATGTGTTCGAGGCCCGGAGCACGTCGTTGAAGCCCAGCAACGCCGCGTTGACCGACAGCGTGACGACGTCGAGCACGTTGTTCTCGAACGAGCTCATCCCCGTGTTGGTGCCGAGATAGGCCCCGACTGAACCAGGATCGCTGCTTTGGATGAGGCAATTTTCGACGATCGCGTGGCGGGCGCCTGGAACGTCCGGGTTGTCGACCCGTACGCCGCCGTTCTGACTTCCGCTGAACTGCTCGATCCGCACACTTCGGAATACCGTCCCAGCGCCGAT
>CAXMND010000029.1:0-13294 GCA_964194675.1 uncultured Coxiellaceae bacterium
AGCTCGTCGCGACTGAGCTCCCTGTACTCACCCGGCCGCAGGCCTTCGATGGTAATTCCCGCAAACGACTGCCTTGCAAGCCGCATCACCCGATGGCCAATCGCATCGCCCATTCGGTGAATCTGACGGTTCTTCCCTTCGGTGAGGGTGATTTGAACCCAGCTGGTGTTTCGTTCGTCGCGGAGCACGAAGAGCTCCGCCGTTTGGGTGCGATAGCCATCGTCGAGGGTGACCCCATTGCGAAGGGCGTCGAGCTCTTCGACATCGAGGTGCCCCTGAAACTTCACTGCGTAGACCTTGGGCACTGCCGACCGGGGCCGCAGAAGCGCGTCCACCATGTCGCCGTCATTGGTGACGAGCAACGCGCCGCTGGTGTGATAGTCGAGTCGCCCCACAGGAACGACCCTCTCGGGAATCTTACGCAAGATGTCGCCGATCGTCGCCCTCCCCTCGGGATCATCGAGCGTGGTCACCATTTCGCGCGGCTTGTGTAGGAAGTAGTAGACGGGCTTCTCCGCGACCACCCGCCTCCCATCGACTTCCACGCGGTCCTTGTGTGGGTCGACCTTGGTTCCGAGCTCGGTGACGACGCGGCCATTGACGCGCACGCGGCCGGCTTCGATGAGACCCTCGGACGCACGACGAGACGCAATGCCGGCACGGGCCAAGACTTTCTGCAGGCGCTCCACCGCGGGGAGGCTAACCTGTTACCGCGTCAGCGCCAGCGCCTACTGGCTGGCGGAGGCTTCGGCGGCTTTTTGCTCGGCCAGTGCTGAGCTGCGAAGCCTCTCTTCGTCGCGGTCCCATCGGTCGACCTTACCGTCGCCGTTCACGTCGGTTCCAATGCGGACCATGCGACCGTCTACGAAATACTCCCAGCGATCGGGCTTCCACTCGGAGGGCGTGCTCCGGCTCCCCATATCCCTCTCGGCTCGCGTGGGCTGCCCATTCTCGTAGAAAATCTTGGTGTCGATGAGACCGTTGCCGGTGGTGTCGAGCTCTTGGAGGCTTACGTGGCCCTCGGTGAAGTGTGTGATCTCGTCGATCTGGCCGTCGAAATCGCGGTCGGCTTCCTCCCGCTTGGGCCGCCCTTCATCGCTGTAGAGCCGGACGATGTCTTTGCGGCCATCGCCGTTTAGGTCGGCCTCTCGGCACACCAAAACCAGGCGCGAAAGGCTTCCCTCGCCCATGGTCTTGAAGAGCTTGCGCACATCCGGGACCTCGTCGCCCGATGTGTCGTATTCGGTGAGCTCATATCCGGCGCCAGGCGGCATGCAGCGACCTGCATCCGAAACCTCGCCGCCGGTGCTCGCCTCGGCACCCGCTGAGCCGGGGCTCGTCACGGGCTCAGCGCTCTTCGAGCCACAACCCAGCACAGCGAGGCCCAACAATCCAATCAATACGTATCTCATCACGGTTCCCCCTGCGACACCCCTTGAGACCCTTGGGCTGCGACTCGCTCACATCGAAACGCGTCATCGGCGGGGCCCATACTCAGGAGAGGCATTTCATCCGTACGATCAGGTACGCCGTCTCCGTCTTCGTCATATTTAGTCAGGACGAGCTTGCCGCCCTGAAACACGTCCCACTTCTCGGGACGGCCATCGTTGTTGTCGTCGTAGCTTGCCTCAATGACGAGGCCGTTGTCGTAGACCTCCCACACGTCAACGCGCCCGTTGGATTGCCGGTCGCGCTCCGATCGGGACACCCAGCCATCGCCGCACCAGAGCCATGTATCGATCGCGCTGTCGAAGTTGGTGTCGAGCTCTTTGCGGGTCAGTCGGCCGTCCTCGTAGAAGGACAGCTGATCGATGCGGCCATCGAAGTCGAAGTCGTGCCGCTCGTGGGCAACTTGCTCTCCGTCTGCTTCGTAGAACCGTTCCATGTCTATCTTGCCATCGAAGTTCATATCTGCTGTCGAGCAGAAGCGACGCCCGTTACGTCCGATATGTTCAATATCGGCCCGACCATCCTGATTGACATCGGTGCTGGTCACCTCTTTCCCGTTGCACTCGAACGCTTCCATCTTCGAACCACTCGGGAGCGAACGGGACGAGCCTTTCGCGCAGCCCAGCGCAGGCAGGCATGCCGCAACGACAAGCCCAAACACGGCACACGCAAAAATGCTCATGTTTACAGACATTTGGCTTCCCCCAGAAACCCCAATCTCTATAAGGATAGGGTCGACTGGTATCCTTGCGCAAGTACCCCGTCAGGGCTATTTGACAATATATATGGTGCCATGTAGTTTCATGCCACGTTTTTGAGGGTCACAGATGGCGCGTAAAAAGATCTCGACCACCGTCTACATCACGCCCGAGCAGAACGAGCGTCTCAAGCTTCTGCACGAGCGCACGAAAGTACCGGTTGCGGTCTACATCCGCGAAGGTATCGATCTTGTCCTCGATCACCATCAAGAACAGCTACCCGGCCAAATGTCGCTGGATGCGAGCTCCGAGAAATAGCTGCAGGACAAACCGACACCGCCGCGTTGCTGTGGCGATGTCCGGAGGTTAGAGACGTCGCACTTTGAGCAGCGATCTCCAGCTTATTCGTAACTTCTGCATCATAGCTCACATCGACCACGGCAAGAGCACGCTCGCCGACCGGTTTCTCGATGTGACGGGGGCGGTTTCTGCCCGTGAGCAGAAAGAGCAGCTGCTCGACCGCATGGAGCTCGAGCAGGAGCGCGGAATCACCATCAAGGCGCAAGGTGTTCGGCTGCCCTTCACGGCGGCGGACGGGCAAACGTATCAATTGAACCTCATCGACACCCCCGGACACGTGGACTTCAGCTACGAGGTGTCCCGTTCGCTGGCGGCATGTGACGGCGCCCTTCTGGTCGTGGATGCGACCCAGGGAGTCGAGGCGCAGACCCTCGCCAACGTCTACCTCGCCGTCGAGAACGACCTCGAGATCATCCCCATCTTCAACAAGGTCGACCTTCCGAGTGCCGACGTCGAGCGGGTTCGTCAAGAGGTCGAGGATGTGGTCGGCCTCGACTGCTCACACCTGCTGGCGTGCAGCGCCAAGACCGGCGAAGGCGTCAAAGAGATCCTGGAGGCCGTCGTTAAGCGTATCCCGCCACCCGAAGCCATCGAAGACGGCCCACTGCGGGCATTGATTTTCGACACCTGGTACGACAGTTATCGCGGCGCCGTATGCATGGTCCGCATGAAGGACGGCACCGTTTCCAAGGGCGACAAGATTCGGCTGATGGCTACTGGGGCCGAATACGAGGTGACCGAGCTCGGCGTCTACACACCGTTTCAACAGGAGCTCGACCAACTGAGCGCTGGCGAGGTCGGCTACCTCGCGGCCAGCATCAAGTCGATCCACGACGCGAAGGTCGGCGACACGATCACCCTCGTGCACAACCGCGCCGAGGAGCCCCTGGCTGGCTTCAAAGAAGTGAAGCCGATGGTGTTCTGTGGGATCTTCCCCACGGAGGCCGATCAGTACACCGAGCTCCGCGATGCACTCGAGAAGCTCAACCTCAACGACGCGGCGTTCATGTTCGAGCCAGAGACCTCGGATGCGCTCGGGTTCGGGTTTCGATGTGGCTTTCTCGGACTGCTGCACATGGAGATCATTCAGGAGCGGCTCGAGCGCGAATACGACATCGGCTTGATCACCACCGCCCCAAGCGTGGTCTATCGGGTGCACACCGAGGAAGAGACGATCGATATCGACAACCCTTCCCGAATCCCAGACGGCCGCACTCGCATCGAAGAGCCCTACTTCAAGGTGTCGATTCACGTGCCTGCGGAGTTTGTAGGGGCCGTCATCAAGCTCTGCCAAGACCGGCGCGGCGAGCAAGAAGGCATTCAATATGCCTCGTCGGACCGGGTCATCATCACCTACCAAATGCCGCTCGCCGAGGTGCTGTTCGACTTCTTCGACAAGCTGAAGAGCGCCACGCGCGGGTACGCATCGATGGACTACGAGCTTTCCGGATATCGCGAGAACCCGTTGGTCCGCCTCGACATGCTGCTCAACACGCAAAAGATCGATGCGCTCAGTGCCGTCGTCCACAAAGACAAGGCCTACTACCTAGGCCGGGCGCTCGCCGAGAAACTCAAGAAGATCGTGCCGCGTCAGCAATACGAAGTGATCATTCAAGCGGCCATCGGCTCGAAGATCATTTCCCGGGAGACCATACGTGCGCTTCGCAAGGACGTCACCGCCAAGTGCTATGGCGGCGACATCACGCGGAAGCGCAAGCTCCTCGAGAAACAAAAAGAAGGCAAGAAGCGCATGAAGGCCGTTGGCAGCGTCGAGATCCCCCAAGACGCCTTCCACGCGATCCTCAAGGTCGACGACTAGACCGGCTCGGAGTTGACCTGATCCGGTCTAGCGGCGCTTTCTCTTCGCCTTGCTGGTGGTTTCGACGGGCTGGTTCGGCATGAGATTGGTGGTGTTGGCGATCTGAATGTCAAACACCTCGGCGACCTCGATGTTCTCGCTGCCGCTGACGGTCGTGACCGCGATCTTGTCGAGGGAATGACCGTTCGCCGATGCGTCGGATTCGAGCGCGTCCAGGTTGAGGATGATCTGGCCGGTGGCTGTAGCGCTCATCGACTCGACCGTGATCTCGATCCCCTCTTCGGGGAACTCGACCTTTTGGGGCAAGCCCATCTGCTGCACGCTGAGGTTCAGCATGAGCTCGTCGCCAGCTTGGTCGACCAGCTGATAGGTATCGATCTGCATGACCTTGAACCCATAGATCTCGATCTCACGCTTGATCTCCCAGCGTGCGCCGATGCCGACGGGCTCCGCCGGAAGCAGAACGCGAGTCACCGTGGTTCGGGTGTTGACGATCATGCGAAGCAGCCGCGTCGGGATGTCGGCCCGCTTCGCGACCTCGTTGAACTCGCCAGCAAGAAAAATACCGCGGTCGTCGATCTCGACCCACGCGCCGACTTCGTCGAGGATCGCGGCTCCAGTCTGTAGGTCGGCTGCCAGGGCTTCGTCGAAGCCCTCGGGCACAAGAGCTTCTGATCTCACGATTTCTACGTTGAAACGGACTCCGTTCTCGGTGGTGGCAGCGGGTCCCGAGACGATATCCAATCGAAGACCAGGCAGCACCGTCAACGCTTCGGCATCTTTTGATTTGGCAAGCGTGGCGACTCGGAACGTGGCGGTAGACGTGGTCGTCGTCCCTTCCGGAATCCGGTACCGAAGCCGCAACCTCGGCTCTTGGCCCGCGTCCAAGACGACGACCGGATCGGCCGCCTTGGCATCGGCTGCAGTCTCGGGCGCAGCGTCCTTCTTGCACCCGGCGATGACGACCAGCGCGCAACACAGTACTACCCAGCGCCCTGGTGTTTGCTTACTCATGAGACCCCTTAATTCGTGAAAACGGTATTCCAGTCGTCTTTCATCGAAACCACGATCCAGCCCGCTTTCGGCGCGGCGTCAAGCGCCCCGTCGAGCCTGCCGACCGTGGAATCGCGGTCATAGGCATACTCCCGTTCGGCGTCGTCGTGGTGCAGGAGGAGGCCAAGCCTCGCCCCGCCACTGCCAACGGTCGTCCATTGCAGCATTTCGAAGTCGCCGTCGGAGTTGCCAAACGCAAGGATCGGCTGGCGCCCAATGAAATGGTGAATGCCCACGGGCTTTCCACCTTTGTCGTCGACGAAGGCAACCTCGGGGAGTCGCAGAAGCGACGGTTTGCCGCCCTGTATCTCGAAGCGGGTGGCGACTACAGACCCGACCACGTGCTCCGGAGGGATGCCGTACACATGCTCGGTCCAAGGCCGCATGAACTCGACGCTGCCGCCGGACACGATGTACGTCCTGAAGCCGTTGTCCCTCAGATACTGGAGGAGCTCGAGCTGCGGCTGGTACGCGAGCTCGGTGTAAAGGCGGCCGAAGCGTGGGTGGCGCGCCTTGTTCATCCAATCGACCACGATCGTGCCGAACTGTCGGGCGCTCATCCCGGTGTGGGACGCCAACAGGATCTCCACGAGGCCTCGCTGACCGGTCGCAAGGACACCCTCGGTGTTGCCCGCCAACAACGATTTGAAGGGCTCTTGCCGCTTCCATTCGGGATGCGTTGGGGCGAGCTCCGTGACGCGCGCCACGGCGAACGTGAGCTCGGTATACAGCGGCTGCTCAACCCAAAGCGTGCCGTCGTTGTCGAACGTCGCGATCCGGTTCTCTTTCTCCACGAAAGAGGCGATCTCAGGATCGGTGACGGTTTGCACGAACTCGATGATTTGCCTCTTGGTTGCTGAGTCATTCCACGAGGGCAGTGGGTCGGGCGGCGGCGCAGGCGTGGCAACGGGCTCGGCTGACGGCGGAGTCTGTGATCCCGCGCAGCTCCCAAGAAACGTCACCAAAACTACGACGCCAAGGACCGTAAAACGGCTTCGGACCACTCTCATGGCGCGGAATGTAGGAGTGGGGTTCGGGGGAGTCAATGAGCTGGCGCTGACCCTGACGCTGTCACTGGCACTGTCACTGAATTAAAAGGGTCGCCCGGTCGTTGGAGGGGGGAGACGTACGACCGGGCGAGGGCAACCGGTGGATTTTAAGGGGGGTCCACCGGACAATCTGGAGTTTTGAGGTCATGAGAACGTCTGCGTCCTCATGGATTAAAAGCTAAACGCTGACAACGGAACCGTCAATGGTATGTACGCCTCTTAGGTGAGCTTTCCGGTGCATCAGCTCACAGTTCTGTGTGAAAATCGATGCCGCCCGACGATGCCTGCGAAAGCTCCGATCGCATCCGCAACAACGTCTCCGAGCTCGGACGATCGACCCGGCACGAACGCTTGGTGGATCTCATCCGACAGCCCCCAAAGAACGGCGACGAACATCGCGAACGAGGCCGTGCGCCAGGCCGAAGCAGAGGGCCACGTGCGCGACGAGGCAGCCGCGCAAAGCCACCCGAGCACCGCATACTCGAGGAAGTGAATCCCCTTGTCTCGAAGCGGAAAGTACCGCATCTCCGGCACCTGCACAGCGATCGAAGAGACTACGAAGATGAGGGCCATGTACAAGATGGCGAAGCGCCACGCACGAAGGCTCCTCCATCCTGCATCGGTGGTCAGCCTGGGCCTCCCGCGTCGAGCACGGAAAGCCGCGCGCGCCGTCCGGACCGTTGCAGATGCTCGGCCCCGATCATGTACCCGGATAGGCTGTGCCGAAACGCCTCATCGATGGTGGCGGTCACGAGCTCACCGGTCGGATCGTATCCCTCGGGAGCAACCACATGCACGATCTCGTTTCGATTGGTTCGCCCGGCGAAGCGGCCCGAGTCACCCGGCGACGGCCCTTCGACCAGCACGCGTTGATCGGTTCCGACCAAAGACTCTAGATGCACGCGTTGCTGCGTCTCGACGACGGCAAACAGCCGTGCGAGCCGCTCGTCCTTCACGCTCTCCGGCACCTCGTTGCCGAGTTGAAGTGCGGGCGTGTACGGGCGCGGCGAATACTTGAATCCGAACGCAGCGACGAAGCCGACCTCCCGCACGAGGTCGAGTGTGAGCTCGAAGTCGTCGTCGGTCTCACCAGGGAAACCGACGATGAAATCAGCGGACAAAGTGAGCCCAGGCTTGGCCGCCCTCAGCGCGCACGTGCGCTCGATGTAGTCCTGTACCGTGTAGCGGCGCGCCATCCGTTTGAGAACCCGATCGGAGCCGGACTGCACCGGTAAATGGACGTGGGCGGGAAGCACCGCGAGCTCGGCATGGGCAGCAATGAGCTCCGGGGTGATGTGCCGGGGATGTGGTGAGGTGTAGCGAAGCCTGGCCAGGTCCGGCACTTCGCGGGCGACCCGATGCAGCAGCGCAGCGAACTGGGAGGTCGAGGACGCTAGCTTCGAGGGCGACTTCGCCTCGGCTTCGGGGCCGGGCTCGTGCCATGAATTCACGGTTTGCCCGAGCAAGGTGATCTCCCGCACCCCGCCGGCCACCAGGTCCCGGATCTCACCAACGATCTCGTCCGCGGGGCGATAGCGCTCGGACCCACGTGTATAAGGAACGATACAAAATGTGCATCGCTCGTCGCAGCCTTTCATGACCGTCACGTACGCGGTGACCTCTCGACGATCGTCATGGAGCGTGGCGCGAAGGAATTGCGGGTCGTCCATGTCGAACACCGTACGGGTGATCGGAGGAGCGCCCTGCTCCACCTGACGGATGAGGGCAGGCAGCTCAGGAATGTTGTCCGGCCCGACCACGATATCGACAAACGGCGCCTTTTTCAGGAGTTTCTCCCCCTCCTGCTGGGCGACACATCCCGCGACCGCCAGCACCATCTGAGGGCGAGCCTCCTTGAAAGGTCGAAAAGTCCCCAGCAGGCTCATCAGCTTATGCTCGGCCTTCTCGCGGACGCTGCACGTGTTGACGACCAGCAGATCGGCAAGCATCGGCTCGCTGGCCTTGCGGTATCCATGGGCACGCAGCACCTCCTCGATCCGACGGGAATCGTGGACGTTCATCTGGCAGCCGAAGGTCTGAACGAAGTACTGCTTCATCGGGTGAGCAGCGAGAGCTTTAGCAGCAGGGGTGGGGAGCGCCAAACCGCCGAAATGACGCCGGTCGCTGGCCGAATTGGGGCTCGTCGCGCTACAAGCCCTAGGTAGATGGTTCGCCGGCGATGCATCTGCCTACTGCTCGTTCTGGCGAGCGGATGTAAGACGATCCCAGAAGATAGCTACGGGATCGACAAGATTCGTTTCAGCGGCATGGAGGACCTCGACCCGGAGGCTCTCCAGGCCTGTCTTGCGAGCCATCCTCGCGGTCGGGTCACCATCTCTCTTGGGACGAACGCGGACCCGGAATGCGGGGTCCCTCCTTTCGACGGGAAGCGGCTGTCATTCGACCTATGGATGAAGCTTCGCAAGGGATGGCCCACACTCGATTCAGCGGTTTTCGAGCGCGACTTAGATAGGATCGAGCGCTGGTACCAAGCACGCGGCTACTACGACGCCGCGGTCATCAGCACAGAGTTCGACCCTCCTTCTGCAGCAACCTCCGACCGCATCATCGTCGGCCCCGAGGGCCAAGCCCCGTGCGAGCGGGAGGCCGAAGGTGAGGGGTGCGAGCTCGCGATCGGAATCGGGATCGACGAGGGGCTGCCGGTGCTGGTCCGTTCGATCGACATCGTCGGCTACGAGACGTGGAGTCCGGACAATCGCAGCAAGGTCGATGAGGCCATTGGACTCAAGATTGGCAAACCCTTCGACGAAGCGGTGTATGAGCGAAGCAAACGCGAGATTCGCCGCGAGCTGAGGGAAGCCAGCTATGCGTGCGGCGGGGCGTGGGGACGCGTCGAGATAGACCGCGAAGCGCGGGAGGCTTTTGTCCAATTGAACGTCGAGACCGGCCCGCCCTGCACCATCGGTAACGTCGTCGTGACGGGCAATCAGGACCTTCCTGCGAAGACAATCCTGGCCGTCGCCAACTTGAAGCGAGGCGCAGCCTATAGCCTGCTGAAGCTCGCCGATGCCCAACGCGCGGTCTACGCCCTCGGCGCGCTAGCGTCGGTCAACATCATCGACACCCCGAGAGTGGACGAGCAGAACCAATGCACCGGCATCGTCGACATCAACATCGACGTCGAACCAGGAAGGCGAATCCGTTGGGGTATTGGGGCCGGCGTGCAAAGCGGCACCATCTCGACCCTCACTCTCGAGCAGGACACCCGCATCTCCGACGTCCACTTGCTCGGCCGGTTTGAGCACCGAAATTTCATCGATGGCTTCCGCCGCTTGACCATCGAGGACCGCCCGAAAATCGTTGCTACCGATCCGTTCTTCCGCTTCGGACGGGGCTTCATCCTCGGAAACGAGGTCCGGGTCGGATACCAGCGCCCAGCCTTCATCGAACCCCGGACCACAGCCGCCATTCGCTTTCGCCACGACTGGGGTCCGGACCCCTACGAGCTTTTTCGGCGGCATGACATACAGCTGTCCGGGCAGCTGTCCCGTCCGTTTCTAGACGGCCGACTTCTCCTGACCGGGAGCCTGAACTATGACGCGTACCTGGTGGTCGACAATGATCCCCGCTTCCCGACGAGCTATCAGGTCGTATTCTTCGACGAGCGCGTGGTGATCGACCTACGCGACGACTCCCGAAGCCCGCGAGCAGGGTTCTTTTTCCAGGTGGGAAGTCAGCAGTCGCCGGCGCAACTCAAGCGCTCATGGCAGTACGTGCGCGTCACGCCAGAGGTCCGCGGCTACGTCCCGCTGCCGTTGTCGTCAACCCTTGCCTTCAAGTTTGGCATCGGCGGGATGTTTCTCTTCTCGAGAGACACCCGGCGCCTGGACTTGATCGGCCAAGCACTCGGACCCCAGAGCTACCGCCTGCGTTCCGGCGGACCGACCAGCCACCGAGGGTTTTTCGGCGGATTCCTGGGCGACCCGGCCAGCATCGACTCTCTGACTCGAGAAGGAAACGATGCACGGAACGACGGCGGCCTTCGCCGATGGGAAGCCAGCGTCGAGTGGCGTGTTCCCGTTACGCAACGCTTCGCGACCGCGCTCTTCATGGATTTCGGCGACGTCAATCGCGGTAAGTCGTACCGGTTCAACTACATTCGCGCGGCCGCTGGCTTTGGTTTCCGTTATCAGACCCCAGTGGGACCCGTTCGGCTCGACTTCGGCTTCCTCATCCCGAAGTGGCAAATCGTCGGCGAGCCGCCTCAGCCGAACGCGTTCAACATCTTCCGCTTCATTCGCGGCGGCGTCCCGGGAGCCATCCAGTTCACGATCGGTGAGGCGTTCTGATGCGCTGGGTTTCCCGATTGGTGAGTTGGTTCCTCGGGTGGCCGGCGCTGGCGCTGTTCTCGTTGATCGCAAGCGTCCTTTTTCACCTGGACACCAATCTCGGCCACCGGATGGGCCGCGACATGCTGAACGAGTTCGTTACCGGTCAGATGAGGGGTCGTCTCCAGGCGGGCTACATCACACAGCTTCGTCTTTGGAAAACGATCGTGAAGGATACCTTCGTGTTCGACATAGATGGCACACCCATCATCTATGGCGAGACCATCGAGCTCGGCATCGACCCGATCGCCGCACTGCGCGGAAGGCTGCGCTTCTACTACGCAGACCTCACGACCGGATGGGTGCGCCTCATCGACAACGGCCAAGGCTCTCCGACCTTCCTCGACGCCTTCGAACCAGCAGACTCAACCCCGTCGGAGGGGGAGCCATTCCACGCTATCGTGGATGACATGGACCTCGAGAACATCGAGGTGTTCGGTGAGGTCCTCGGCCTCAAGGACCTCCGCATTCTCGAAATGCACGCGCGTGGCCGAATGGAGTTCTATGAGATCACCGAAATCGAGATTTGGTCGGGCGACGGACGAATCGTGAGCCCGTTCCCCTTCGAGGGGCAGATCAACAACGTCGTTGGGACCGTGTACACGGATCCCCGGGGCACCCAAGTGCTCGCGGAGACCAGCCGGGGCACGGAGCATATGACAGCCGAGGTCGTGTATCGCCCACCCTCCGGCGGCACGTACGACGACCCCTTCGACCTGGACCTCTATGTCCGGGTGGAACCCGTGAGTGCGCAAACCCTTCGAGACGTCGGCTTCGAGTGGGCCGAATCCCTCAAGGGAAGCGCGAACGGCTGGGTGCGCCTCTGGGGTTCAGAGAACGACTACCGGCTGCAGGCCGATCTGATGACCGCCGGCGGACGGGCCCGCATCAAAGGGAACCTGCCCGACGAGGGCGCGACGAGCATCGAGATCGCGTCGAACAGCGTGCGGCTCGCCGAGCTGATCAACGGCGCACCCGACGTCGACGCGAACGGAGTGATCGAGCTCTCCGCCGATCCCCGACACGAAGACATCATCGGAGTCGAGATCGAAACCAAGGGATTTCGGTACGAGGATATCCAGATCCCGGCCTTCATCGCCAAAGCCCGGGCGCGTCCGGACGGCGTCGACATCGAATCAATCGAAACGCAGTACGCGGGCGGCGAGCTCTCGTTGAGCGGTCACGTCGAGTACACCGGAGTATCCGAAATTCACGCTCGCGGATCGATTCCCGATGTCAGCGCGGATCCGAACTTCGTCGAATGGGCGCCCGGAATCAAAGGCGGTGCCAAGTTCGACCTCGAGATTCGGACCAGCATGGCCGGTGATTTCGACACGAGAGGTTGGGTCAGCTTCGACGACTTCGACTACGGCGCGCTCGACGCCCGATCGCTTCGGCTCGAGGGTCGCGTGTGGGGTGACCCAACGAGGCCCAAGATCGACATGAAGCTCGAGGGGTCGGCGATTCGCGTGACTGGCTACCCGATTGGGCAGGGCGAGGCGATCATCACCGGCGGCCCCGATCAGTACACGGCCGACGGCTCGTTCGCCGCCCCCGGGGAGCGCCGTGCAGAGTTCCAAGCACGGGTCGAGGCTAACGATGGTATCTACCGGCTCGACGTGGACACAATCGAGTTGGCAGTCGCCGACCTCTCGTGGCGAGGATCAGTCAACAATCTGGTCCTCGATCCGGTGAACGGCATCACCTTCGACCGAGTCCTCATAGGCAAGGGGGACCAACGCTTGGAAGCGAAGGGAGAATGGCAATTCAACGGCCCAGACGACATCGTGGCCGACCTTCAGAAGTTCGACCTCGCGGTGTTGAAGATCCTCTATCCTGAGAAAGCGCCCGATTTCACGGGCCGTGTCGACCTTCACTTCGAGTTTCGTGGGGACCTCGATCGCCAACCGACCATCGTCGCCGAAGGCACCCTCACCGACGCGAACTTGTGGGACATCTCTCCCGTCAACGCGGCCTATCTAATTCGCTACGACCACAGCCGGCTCGACGCCGACGCCCAGGTGAGCCTCGGTGGCCGTGGCAACTTCACGCTCAGCACGAGCGGGCTCGTCGACCCCGCGTCCGAAAGCATTCGCAAGGCCCTACGCGAAGGCGTCTACGAGACGACGCTGAGCACCGGCGCGATGGACCTCACACTGCTTGAGCTCCTTCTCGAAGAAGACACGCCCGACGTCCAGGGCTACGCAGACGCGAGCATTCAGTTCTCGGGGCCCATCGACGCGCCGGCCTTCAAGGGCACCATCGATGTCCCGCGCCTCATCGTCGAGGGCTGGGGACCGGTCGAGCTCGCGTCGAACTTCCGGTACGAATACGGCGTACTGCTGGCCCAAATCCGCCTGGCGGACGACGAAGGCGATCTGCTCGAAACCGAAGGAAGCTTGCTCATCGACCTGGTCCACCTGGTGCAGAAACCAGGCGAAGCGGTAGAGGCCCTCGCTACCTCCCCGTGGCGACTCTCCCTGCGCCTGCCGCCGCGACGCTTGAGCGCCTTTCCCG
>CAXMND010000030.1:0-10401 GCA_964194675.1 uncultured Coxiellaceae bacterium
ACCCTTGCTTCTCAGCATCAGGAAGAGGGATAGGGACCTCTTCGACCAGGTTCGGAGGGCGATGAATAGCGTGGTTCTCAATATTGCGGAGGCCGACGGGAATGACTCGGGGACGGCCACGGCCCGGTTCGCAACGGCTTGCGGGTCGGCCAAAGAAGTCCGTGCAGGACTTCAGCTCGCAGCAGCATACGGCTACGTCGGCCAACCCCGGTTGGCAAAGCTCGACATCGCGCTCGATGAAGTCTGCGCGATGTCGTGGAGGCTTTCCGGCCGTTAGCCCCTTCGAGCCAAACACCAAGTGATGGCACAAACCTCGTCGAGCCTCGCGTCGAGGTGAGTCGCCGTCTGCGCCCCGATGTACCCCCAGTCGCTCGCGATATGGAGAGCCGCTCGAACTTCCTTGGCTGACCCGCAGGCCGTCGCAAACCGCGATCGAGCGTTCCCGGCGTCACTCCCTCGAGCTTCCGCGATGTTCAACACCACGCTTTGCGCAGCTCTCTTAAGCTGATCCGCAAGCGCCTTATCCTGCCCTCGAACCACCCGGAGGAGCGGAGCGAGCTCCCGCACCACCTTTCGGGCTCTTACATAAACGTTCTGTGATTCCATGAGCGACTCCTTGGTTTGGGTTTCCGGCCTGTTGGCCTCACCCGCTGTGGTCAACAGGTCGGAAACCCAAACCAAGGACAAAGCGATCCCCCAGTGCCAGTGCCAGTGCCAGTGCCAGCGCCAGCGCCAGTGTCAGCGCCAGTGTCAGAGGGACGCGACCGTGCGGAGGGTCGCTTTGGATCGGTTCAGTGTGTAGAAGTGGAGGCCGGGGGCGCCCTCGTCGAGGAGCTCGCGGCATTGCGCGGCTGCGAAGGCGACGCCCGCTTCGAGTGCGGTTTCGTCGTCGTCGCCCGCGCTTCGAAGCGCGTCCTCGAGGGCTGACGGGACGCTAGTTCCGGGGGATAGCGATGCGATTCGTTGGAGGTTTGCGAGATTGAGCACCGGCATGATCCCCGGCACGATGGGGACGTCGACTCCGCGCTCGCGCACGGCTTCGACGAAGGACCAATATCGCTCGTTGTCGAAGAACAACTGTGTGATGAGGAGCTCCGTGCCCGCTTCGACTTTCCGTACTAGGTTGTCGATATCCGCCTCGAGGCTCGGGGCCTCGTGATGTTTTTCGGGATAGCAGGCGCCGCCGATGCCAAGGTCGAATCGTTCCCGGATGAACGCGGCCAGCTCGTTTGCATGAGCAAACCCTCCCTCGACCGGGGTCCAGTCGGTCTCCCCCCGGGGCGGGTCACCTCGCAGAGCCAGGATGTTGTGAATGCCGTGCTCGTGCATGTGCCGCAGGGTCTCGTCGAGCTCGCTTCGCGTCGTGCCAGTGCAGACTAGGTGCGCCATCGTCGTGACGTCGAGCTGTCGCTGGACTTCGATCGCAAGGTCCGCGGTGCGCTCGCGGGTCGTTCCGGCAGCCCCGCAGGTGATCGACACGAAGGCCGGCTCGATCGCCAGCAACCGCTCGATCGCGCGAAACAGGGCCCGCCGGCCCGTTTCGTTCTTGGGCGTAAAGAACTCGAGCGAGAAAACCGGCTCCCGCCTAGCCGCGTACAAATCCGCGATCCGCATCAGGCGCCTCTCTATACGAGCAACCCGCGGCGGCGAGCAAGACGGCGAATCCCGACGAGCGAAAGAAGCCAGAGTCCGAGCTCCAGCCCGGTCGTATCCCCACGTGCAGCGCCACATCCAGCGCCAGCGTCAGTGTCAGGGCCAGCGCGAGCGCCAGTGCCGGCGTCAGTGCCAGCGTCAGCGCCAGTGCCAGCGTCAGTGCCAGCGTCAGTGCCAGCGCCAGCGTCTGGGGCGCCGCCTTTTCTCAACACTAGATCCGCGCATTGGTAGTAGATGTCGTTGTTTTCGACGCCGTCCTCAACCTTGTCATACATCACTTGGATCACCTGGAGCGTGCAGTTGTCGCATTCGACGTCGGGGAGCGTCACGCTCACGCGGTAGAGCGGGTCGCTCGGCGGCTTGTCTTCGATTCCATCGAGCAGAACGGCGTCATTCGAGTAGAGCTCTTGCATCGTGACCGGGTCGATGAAGGCCGGGTCGACGAAATCGTCGTCTCCGTCTTGGTCGAAAGCGATACGGTAGTGCGAGGGGTGATCGACGTACTCGTTCCACTCGACGTCGATCGTCTCCCCAGGCTCAAAGTAATTGATGTTTGCGCTCCGCTCTCCCCCTGGAGCTCCGCAGGGCCCCCGCTTCAGGATGTCGGGGCCATAGCGTGAGACGGGGTTGGTCATGTCCAGATGCGCGCGCGCGCCCGTTGGCGGAAAGCCGACAAGGAGGGAGAGCACAAGCCAGGAGATCCAACGCGTCATATGTCAGATCCTAGCCCAGCCGAGGTTTGGAAGCCGACCTTTGTGACATTTTCTCCGCGAGCCCTGCAGGGCGCCGACCGGCTTGATTCGAGACGTAGGCTGAGGCAACACGCCCATCATGCGCCGAGCCGCGATTCTAGCGTCCGTGATTCTAGTGCTACCTGCTTGCAAGAAGGACCGGATCGACGAGAGTTATTGGCGGGAGCAAGGCGCCGAGGCGGTGATGCCCCTCAAGAAGAACCTCAAGAGAGCTTTGGTCAAAGGCCTCGAGGAGGGGCCCGTCGAAGCCGTCACGGCCTGCCAGGTGGTCGCGCCGGCGGTTACCAAGGCGGCAGGCTCCCAAGTCGCCAAGGTCGGTCGCACCAGCCACAAGCTCCGAAACCCGAACAATGCACCCAAGCTTTGGATGCAGCCCCTGTTGCAAGAGTATCTGACGTCGCCGGACCAAATGGAGCCGAGGGTCGTCGTGCTCGACGAGAACACGGTGGGCTATGTTGAGCCCATCTACCTGCAACCGATGTGCGTTACCTGCCATGGCACCGCCATCCCGTCGGACGTCCAAGAACGGATCGACGAGCTCTACCCCGCCGATCAAGCCACGGGGTTCGAACCTGGACACTTTCGTGGCGTCTTATGGGCCGAGCTCAGCCGGAACTGAGCTTTGCTTCTGTCACATGACCGAGACCTTTTCCGGTTCGATGTAGTAGAGCACCCGGACTTCGGTCGGGGTTCGGTACGGGTACTCGTCCACGCCCATGTACTTCTTCGCCATCCGATCGATGTGCTCATCAGCGTCCTCGTTGGTGATCTTCACGACTCGGCCACGGATTGCGAGCGAGCGATACGGGTTATCGGGATCGGTCATCGAGATAGCAACTCTGGGATCGCGACGAACGTTGCGATCTTTGAGGCGCCCCTCAGCCGTGTTGACGACGACGTATCCTTTATCGGTGTCGACCCAGACAGGGGCGGTATGTGGGCTCCCGTCGGACATGAGCGTCGACAAGTGCGCAAACGCGGGCTTGTCGAGGATATCGGCGTGGGTTTCGGGAATCGATTTCATGGCGGTTCTCCTGCAAGTCGGGTGGGTCACGGCAGCGTCTACTGCGTCTTGGCGCGAAAGCTACGCGGAGGCTAGGCGCACGAAGTCACACCACTTCTTCGCTAGCTGCGCGCGGCTGCGGACCCGCATTTTTCGCATCGCGGAGTTGGCCAAAACCGACACCCGCGTTTTGGACAGCCCCAGCTGATACGCGATGAGCTTATTGGTGTGGCCCGCCGCGACCAAGGAAACCACTAGGGCCTCCTGTTTGGTGAGGCCACGAGGGTCGACGACCGTTGGCGCGTTGGGGAGCGCCAGTACGAAACGTCGGCCATCCGAGTCGAACCAATCGACTATTGACCACCGGCCGCGGATCAATGCTGTCCAGAGCTCGAGGGCCGCTTGCGGGTCGAGCTTTCGCAAACCACCGCGCGCTCGGTCGACACGCTTGGCGGCTTCCCGCAACGTCTGGATCGAATCGCGTGCTTTCGCGTCGCCAGCCGCATCGGTCATCCGGAAGTTCTTAGGGTCCAATACGGCCTCCGCTCCGTGCGGAAGCGCCGTGTCCGGCAGTCTATCGGAGCTCGTTCGGTCGAGTGCCCGGCGCAGGCGACTGCCAGCCCCGAAGTGAGCCGCGACCATTTGCAGTCGCTCGCGCTCTCGCGTGCTCAGAGAGGTGGGCTTTGTCAGTGGTGCCACGAGGTACACGCCGTGCCCGTCGGGGTCGAAAGCGGACATTCCTAGGCCATCCTCCGCGCAGTCGAAGTGGCGCATTAGGTCTTGGAATTCTTCAGGAAGACCCTCGGCGGCTTCGCTCAGTGTCTTCGGATGCGTGGGGCGACTGACCTCCCACAGAAACTCCTGTGAGACTTGTAACTGGGCCTTCATCACGCATTGCGCGAAGTTGTCGGGGCACGACTCCACGTGGATCTGCTCGATGACGAACGACCCGCGCTCCGCGCTGCGGTGGCAGGCGATGCCCGCGATTCCAAGACCGTCACCGATGAACCGGCTGCCGTCTTGCAATAGCCTGGGCAACCATTCCGAGTTACGGAGCCGGAGGTTATAGGCCGTCTCCGTGAAGTCGATGATCGCTCCTTCTGCGGGATCCAACCGTCCTCCCTCGTTGGCTGGGGTTCATGCCGGTGACGGCACACACTATGCTACACCCATCAAGGATCAAATTAGGGTCGAGGTCCATACGTATTTATTAACGATTTCCTGAAACCCTTGTGTTTACAGGCAGATCAGCGGCTATCGGGTTAGGCCCAAGACGCCTGATTGCCAGGGCTGCTCGAGAGAGCATATAGGGCTGGCCACGGTCGGTCAGGCGATGAGCGAGCAACCAATCCCAGACACCACAGGTGCACTCGCCGATACCGAATGGCGCATCGAGGACATCGTTGGCCGGGCGGTGATCGAAGAAGCACCTGCGACGCTACGCATCGAGGCGGATGGGCGTATATCCGGACGTACCGGGTGCAACCTCTTCACTGGCTCCGCGCAGGTCCGCGCAGACTCGATCCAGTTCGGTCCACTCGCCACCACGCGAAGCTTTTGCCCGCCCGCCCTGATGGACCAAGAGCAACGCCTTCTAAACGCCTTCGAAGCGGCGCGCGGGTTTTCGATCGATGAGAGCGGGCTTCTCCACCTGAAAGGGGAATACGAGCCGTTCCTTCTGCGCGCCTCACCGGTTCGTCGCCGCGAATGAGGGCCACGTAGGTTACTCGCGAAGCTGGGGCCAGACGTGCTTCTCCAAGAGCTCGACGGTCTCCTTCGCGATTTCTGGGGATAGACCGCCCATGAGCCATTGACCATTTTCGCGCGTGGGGTTACTCGGAAGATCCACTTGCGTTCGACTCGACGGTTGACGCGTCTCGCGCGCCATGCTGTCCGCCGCCTCGAACGCGAAGCGGGACACGTCGGTCGTGTCCCAGGAGGGTACGGTCATGGCAAACGCAGGATTGGTATTGGTTTGGAAGCAGGTCAAGACCGGGCGCGAGGCGCAGGCACTCGAGCTTTTCGGCTCCACGATGAGCTACTACACGCAGCAGCGTGAACGTGGCAATATTCAAACCTTCGAGCCCGTGCTCCTCCAGGCGCACGGAGGCGACGTCGACGGTTTCATTCACGTCCGTGGAACCGAGGAACAGATCGACACTCTACGACGGTCGGACGAGTTCCGATCGATGACGATGCAGTGCATCTACTGCCTCGACGGGTTTGGAGTCATTGACGCCTACACAGGTGACGAGCTCACGCAGATGATGGCGGAGTGGGGCCAGCTCATAGGAAAGGGCTAGCTCCCGCAGATCAGGGGCCACGGGGCGGACTCTTCGAGCTCGAACGCGAGCTCGAGGAGGGTTCGCTCGTGGCCGAGAGCTGCGGCGAGTTGGATTCCGATCGGCAAACCCGTCTTGCTCATGCCGGCGGGTAGCGAGATCGCGGGTGCTCCCGAGATGTTCTGCACTGCGGTGAACGGGAGAAACGCTTTCAAGCGCTCGATGGCGAGGTCGAACGGGACCTCGGGGCCGAGGTGTCCAAGGCGAGGCGCCGGTGTTGCCACCGTCGGCGTGAGAAGGACGTCGCAGTCGTTGAAAAGCGATTCGTAGAAGCTCCCGAATTGTCGGAGGCGACGTATTGCGGCCGGTACGCCGAAGACGTGTTCCCGAAACATTCCCGCCAATCCACGAGTGAAATCTTCTACCTGACGCTTGTCGAACTCAGGGTGGATGAGTCGTCGGCCGAATTGAAGGATACTGAACGCCATCGTCGACCAAAGGACGAGGAAGTCGTCCGCGAGAGCCTGGTCGAAGGGAGACGCGACCTCCTCGACCGCATGCCCGTGCGCTTCACAGAGTTGGGCGATCCGTTCGACGCTGGCCACGCACTCTGGGTCGGTCTCGTGGCCATGGTTCAACCGGGAGAAAAAGCGGATCCGTCGTCGCGGCCCGAACCCCTCGACCAAGCCGATCTTCGGCAGGCTTCGATTGGGACGGTCTTGCTCGGCCGCGTGATAGAGGGCGGCCGTGTCCCGGACAGTCCGGGTGACGACGCCCTGGTGAATGATCTTGACCGGCAGGAGCGCAGTCCCTTCGACTTCGGGCAAACGCCCACGAGTAGGCTTGAGTCCGACGATCCCACAGCAAGAGGCCGGGATGCGAATCGAGCCTCCCCCATCGTTGGCGTGTGCGATAGGAACAACGCCCGCCGCGACGAGCGCCGCAGCGCCTCCGGATGATCCTCCGGTAGAGTGCTCGGTATTCCAAGGGTTGCGTGTCGGCCCGTAGAGCAGCGCCTCGGTCGTCCCGGTGAGCCCGAATTCTGGCGTCGTCGTTTTCCCGAGGGTGATGAAGCCCAAGTCGTGCAACTGCGTGACGAACTTCGAGGTCTTCGTCGATGGCACATTCGGCATCCCACGTGAGCCGAACAAGAGCGGGACCCCCTTGATCGGGTCGGTGTCTTTGATGAACGATGGAACACCGGCGAACGCGCCTGTGCGTGGGGCCGTCGCTTCGGCGCGCGCCGTGTCGAACAGCGGCGTTGCGATCGCATTGAGAACCGGATTGACGCTTTGCGCACGAGCCACGGCAGCCTCTACAGCTTCGGCGGCGTTGATCTCGCGCTCCTGGATCCTGCGCCGGATCGCGACCGCGTCACAAGCCCCGAGAGCGTCGTCGCAAAACGCACTGACTCTATTCACGGGCCGCACCTTACGCCGCCCCGCGTCATTGTACAGCGAACTTCATGATACACTGCCAGCACGAGGCCCACCAAGGCTAGACAACCGAGGAGCTCGAGATGGCGGACGTTCGTGTCACACAATCACACAGTTTGAGTCGGGACGACGCCAGGCAGAAGATGGCCGGCTTCGAAGAGATGATGAAGAAGTACGGCGTGAGCTCGAAGTGGTCGGGGAGCCACGCGGACCTGAAGGGGACAGGGGTCAGAGGCTCGATCGACCTGAGCGACAGCGATGTCCGAGTCGAGCTCAAGCTCGGCATGCTTGCCAAGGCGGCCGGCATCGACCCGGCTCGCTTAGAAAAGAGCATCAGCCGGCGCCTCAAAGAGGCTTTTGAGGGCGCTTGACGCCAAGGGTGGTGGGCCGCCGCAACCACACGCTATGCTGATGAGAGTGAGCAAGGCCATCGCATTTCTCTGTTTGGCTCTCGGTGTAGCCATGTGCGCGGCTGCGCTCGGCGTCTTGCCCGCCGACTACGTCGTTTTCGACGCACCTCGTGACGTGGGCGGTGTTGCTGGCGGGTTGCTCGTCGTCGTCGGGTTGGCGCTCTTGGCGCGCGACCATCGCGGAAGTGATGTGATCGCCGCGATCCTGCTCTTGGCCTTCTCCTTCATGACTGGCTGGCTGACGTTCTATGGACCAGAGAGCATTATCGAGGGCGGCATCCCATTCATTCCCACGTCCGTCAGCGACTCGGTCAGTCATTTGCTGTTTGGCTTCGGTGTAGTCGCATGTGGCGGGATGGCGTTTTTAGGCCTGCGTCGGCTTCTGCGTTGAGAGTACGCGGCCGGCGGCGGCGGAAAACGCAACTGCCTGAGCTCAGCGCATCCAGACGGGAAGCCGCTTCGCACCCCAGCCTCCGGGGCGGCCTTCGAAGACGCCCGCACAGACCGCGTCACAGTCGGGACAGGCGTCGTCCCGCAGGTTCCATTCCAAGAGCTCGTACCAATCACGGACGATGAGCGCCTTGCCGCAGTTGGCGCAGAACGTGGTATCGCCCTCACGGTGATGGACGTTGCCGGTGTAGACGTGATGGATTCCCGCGTCGCGAGCGATTCCGCGAGCCCGCTCGAGTGTCGCCTTCGACGTGGGCGGAACATCTCGCATCTTGTAGTCCGGATGAAATGCCGAGAAATGAAGCGGGACGTCGGGGCCGAGCTCTTGGACGATCCAAGCGCTCATCCGACCGATCTCGTCATTGCTGTCGTTGTGCCCCGGTATCAGTAGAGTGGTGATCTCGAACCACGTCGAGCCTTCGCTCTTGAGGTACCGAAGGGTCTCGAGGACGGTCTCGAGCTTCCCCCCTGCGATGCGCCGATAGAAACCTTCGTCGAAGGCCTTGAGGTCGACGTTCGTAGCGTCGATAAACGAGAAGAACTCGGCTCGCGGCTCCGGGTTCATATAGCCTGCGGTCACCGCAACGGTGCGTATGCCTCTCTCCTTGCATGCCGCCGCGATGTCTCGGGCGTATTCGAGAAAGATGATCGGGTCGTTATAGGTAAACGCGACGCTCGGGCAGCCGAGTCGCATCGCGGTTTCCGCGATTTGCGCAGGGCTTGCCGCATCGGTCAGCGTATCGATCTCACGCGATTTCGAGATGTCCCAGTTCTGGCAGAACTTGCAGGTGAGATTGCAGCCGGCCGTGCCAAACGAGAACACCGATGTCCCGGGGAGGAAGTGGTTCAGCGGCTTCTTTTCGATTGGATCGACGCAAAAGCCGCTCGAACGGCCGTAGGTCGTAAGCACGATTCGATCGTTTTCGCGCGCCCTCACGAAACAGAGCCCACGCTGTCCCTCGTGCAGCTTGCACGCTCTCGGACACACCTCGCAGAGGACGCGTCCGTCCTCGAGGAGGCGCCAGTACTCCGTGTCCACCGTGCTGGACGAGCGGTCGCTGCTCAGAAGCATCAATTGCACCATGTGCACCCCCGAGTTTCAACGCAACCTAGGACGGCCGCTACAGACAGCCGTTGACAAGCGCATGGCCGCGGGCACAGTCACCCTATGGTGACGTCGAGGCCACCAGCCGTTGCGGGGACGTTTTACCCGGCTGAACCGGATGTGCTTCGTGCATCCATTCATCGGTACCTCGAGATGGCTCGCGCATCGTCTGCGCCGTCCGAAACGCCGCCCAAAGCGCTGATCGTCCCGCATGCAGGTTTCGTGTATTCGGGTCCCGTCGCCGCCAGTGGCTACGTTCTACTAGAGGACGCTGCCGACAGGATCGAACGGGTGATTCTCTTTGGACCGAGCCACCACGTTCCGTTCGGTGGGCTCGCTGTTGCGGGTCACGCGACTTTCGAAACGCCCCTGGGAAGCGTTACGATCGACGCGGCATCGAGGGAGCAGCTCCTTCGCTTGCCCTATGTTCATGTGCTGAACGAAGCCCATCACTGGGAGCACTCCCTCGAGGTTCAGCTCCCCTTTCTTCAGGAGGTGCTGCACGGCTTCACCCTCCTGCCAATCGTCGTGGGCCAATCCGCCTCAAAGCAAGTCGCTGAGGTGTTGGACTCGTGTTGGGGCGGTGACGAAACGTTGATCATAATCAGCTCCGACCTCAGCCACTACTGCGACTACGACACAGCCAGACGCATGGATGCCGCCACCGCTCGTGCGATCGAGGCACTCGACCCCCCGCTAATCCGACACGATGACGCGTGCGGACGCATCGCGGTCCAGGGCCTCCTTCAAGCCGCCCGTCGCCATTCACTCACAGCAAGCACACTGGACCTCCGCAACTCCGGAGACACAGCGGGACCGCGAGACGAAGTCGTGGGCTATGGCACCTGGGCCTTTCAGTGATACTCGAGCATCCCCGAGGAACTTCATCCAGACAAAGCTGCTCATCGCTCGTTCCTTCGGCTATATGGGCCATGTGTCACCTAGCCCACAAGTACAGCGACTCCGAGCTCTAGGGCCCTCAGTGCCACGCCCCTTGAAGTATGACCCGAAGCGCGAGAACCTAGACCCCTTATGCGCATGAGCAGGATTCCGTGATTCGCGGCGCAATTCGATACCCGTACATCGTTCTCGTGGGCGCACTCATCGTCTTGGTTCTCGGTGTCGTTTCTTACCGTGACCTCCCGGCCGATTTGCTCCCCACGTTCGAAACGCCGGCGGTGCAGATCGTCACGTTCTATCCCGGCATGCCGCCGGAGGTCATGGAGCGCGACATCACCAGTCGCCTCGAACGCTGGACCGGTCAATCGGTCGGGATCGAGCATCAAGAGTCTCGCTCGATGCTCGGGGTG
>CAXMND010000031.1:0-7271 GCA_964194675.1 uncultured Coxiellaceae bacterium
CGGTTTCGCGGGGTCGCCCAACTCGGCATAGCGGACGTTGAGCTCTTCCTTTCCTAGCCACACGGTCCTGGTAGCCAGCAGACGCTTCTGTTCGAATGGCTCGTCGTCAACACGCGCGAGCGTTATAGCCGGCTGGTCTCGCTCGAGTCGTTGTTCACCTACGGCCGCACCGGTCTTTAGGGCGGCTCCTGTCACGAGTATTTCTGTTTTCGACATTTTCATCTTCCCTTCCTTATTAGTTGTATCTACAACTATATACTCAAAAAAACACGCTTCCTATTCGTGTTCCAACTGTTTCCCTAGAGTGTCTGCGGTGACGTAGATCGAACGTGCCCCGCGTTCGCCCAACAACGCTCTGGCCCGCTCCTGCGCTCCTTGCCACAGGGGCAGCGCCTTCTCGATGAGCTTGCGCGCTTTTGACTCGATCGTGAGCACCTGCGCCCTACCCGATTGGCCAGGCGACACCGAAAGCCAGCCATGATCTTCCATCAGGCGCACGTTGCGGCTCGTCGTCGACTTATCCATGTTCAGCCGCTTCGCCACCTCACCAGGTGAAACCGGCCCGCGCCTGGCGACGATCACGAGGAAGGTCAGCTGCGTGACGGTCATTCCCAATGGCCGCAGCGCCTCATTGTAAAGTCCACTGATTGTCCGATTCACCAGCAGAACGCGTTGTGCGAGGCACTCGGAGGCTATCAGGTCGACGGCCTGCCGATCGAATCCGGCTGCGCGGCCCTTTTTTGCGGACTTTCTACGCATAACTTGTATCTACAACTATTCCCGACCCTGTCAAGAGAAAAGAGAATTCTTTGACGACGATCAACCGCGCCAGATTCGTGCTCCAACCGCCACTAGTAGTCATGAGTTGTATATGCAACTAATCCTGTTGCTTGTCAAGAAAAAACGAGCGAGGCAACACAACTTCCTGGACCTTGGCTTTCGGCGGCATCGTTGCCCTTGCCCCCCACACCATTTCGTGGTTCTACGAGATGCCGTGGCTGATTCACTGAAGGAGAAGCTATCCCCTACGATCGAGGCACTCGAGCGCCAGAACGAGCTCATTCTGCGATGCGCGGGAGAAGGCATCTATGGCCTCGATCGAGACGGCCTGACCACATTCGTCAACCCGGCGGCGGCGGAGATGCTCGGGTGGACAGCCGGCGAGCTCCTCGGCAAACCGCAGCACGATATCATTCATCACACCAAACCGGACGGGTCGACATACATGCGCGAAGACTGTCCGATCTACAGCGCCTTCAAGGACGGTAAGGTTCACCGCGTCGATGACGAGGTGTTCTGGCGCAAAGATGGAACCAGTATGCCGGTGGAGTACGTGAGCACCCCCATCCGTGACGAGTCCGGGGAGTTGGCCGGTGCGGTCGTCACCTTCAACGACGTCACCGAACGCAAACGCCAACAAGAGGCACTAGAGGGTGCCCTCGCCGAGGTCCAGCAGCTCAAGGAACGGCTCCAAGCCGAGAACGTCTACCTGCGGGAGGAAATCCAAGGGAGCCACAACTTCGAGGAAATGATCGGGCAAAGCGATGCCCTCGCGAAAACGAAGCGGCAAATCGAACAGGTTGCGGCGACCGATGCGACGGTTCTGGTGTTGGGCGAGACCGGCGTGGGCAAGGAGCTCATTGCGAGAGCGATACACAACCTGAGCAAAAGGAGCGAGCGGCCTCTCGTCAAGGTCAACTGCGCGTCGCTGCCCTCGACGCTGATCGAAAGCGAGCTTTTCGGCCACGAAAAGGGCGCTTTCACGGGAGCGACTGCCCAAAGGGTCGGTCGTTTCGAGCTCGCACACGGCGGCACGATTTTCCTCGACGAAGTCGGGGAGCTGCCTCTCGAGCTCCAGGCGAAACTGCTCCGAGTGATCCAGGAAGCAGAGTTCGAGCGGCTTGGAGGCTCTCGCACGATCAAGGTGGATATTCGCATCGTTGCCGCCACCAATCGTGATCTCACAAAGGCCGTGTGGGCCGGAGACTTTCGCGACGACCTGTACTACCGGCTCAATGTCTTTCCCGTGAAAGTGCCTCCCCTGCGTGATCGTAGGGACGACATCCCTCGGTTGGTGGCTCACTTCGTGGGGAAGTTGTCGGCGAAGCTCGGGAAGCGGATCGACCACATTCCGGAGCATGTTCAGGATGCCCTTCAACGCTACGATTGGCCGGGAAACATTCGTGAGCTCGAAAATGTCATCGAGCGAGCAGTCATCCTCGCCACGGACGCGACCCTTCGTGTGGATGAGGCGTTCGAGGCAAGGCCATCGCTGCCAGGCACGGCTCCGGACCGACGTCCTCTCGATCAGGTTGAACGCGATCACATCGTAAGCGTTCTAGAACAGACCGAGTGGCGTATGGAAGGCGACCGGGGTGCCGCCGTCGTCCTCGGCTTGCATCCCAACACGCTTCGATCTCGTATGAAGAAGTTGGGCATCACGAAGAAGACCGGCGCAGCCTAGACGGCCTGCGGCCTCGGCTGCCTCGAGATTTCGTGGGTCCACGAGATGCCGTAGGCGTTCGAGCTCTCGCTAGCGGATCGACCCCTTTTCTCCACTGTCAAATGTACCGCACGTCCCGGCACGCCTCTTGCAATTCCGATCGGCATCCGACTTTTTCTGCAGGAGGTAACCATGGCGCTGCTCAACCCCGGAATGACGATCGACCCCACACGTTTCGTTGGAGCTTTGGCAGCAGCATGGATCGCAGGCTCGGGTTGGAGCCACGCAACCGCCGAGGAAGCAGAGCCGGTCCTCACGACACAGATCGCCGAAGAAGGTTCGAACATCGCCTGGGGTCAGGCGGTCGTCGTTCTCAACAAGCCGATCGATGAGGTGCTGTCCATCGTGGTCGACTACGCGAACTACGCGCAATTCATGCCGCATTTCACCAAGTCGAAAGTGATCGCGCAACGCGGGACACGGGCGATGGTGTACATGGAGGTCAGTGTGGCCAAGGGTGCCATCACGCTTTGGGGCCAGTTGAACATCGCCGAGCATCCAGAAGCCTCCGACGAGCGCATCGTCGAGGCGAGCCTGCTCGATGGAAACATCGACGCCTTCAACGCCCAGTGGAAGCTCACCCCCGTAGACGGTGGCGCTCGAACCCGAGTGGAGTTCAGGATCTACGTGGATCCCGACATCCCGTTGCCCTCCTCGATCTTCAGCCGAGAGAACGAGCGCGCAGCCGGCCAAACGCTGCGGGCCCTTCGGGCACGCATGTTCGAAACACCCCACGGGGTGACCTGATCCGCATCCCGCTTTTTCTGCAGGAGGTAACCATGGCACTGCCCGACCCCGGAATGACAATCGACCCCACACGCACCGCGCTCGTCGTCACCGATCCACAGAACGATTTCCTCAGCCCCGGCGGCGTGACCTGGGGGGTCGTCGGCAAGAGTGTAACGGAAAACAAGACGGTAGAGAACATCGAGTCTCTGTTCAAGGCAGCCAAAGAAACCAAGCTGCCGGTGTTCGTCTCCCCCCACTACTACTACGCGACCGACCACCGTTGGCATTTCGAGGGTGCGCTCGAAACGCTGATGCACCAAATTAACATGTTCGACCGCCCCAATGCCTTGAGTCTCGAAGGCTTTGAAGGCTCTGGCGCCGATTGGCTCGCGCAATACAAGCCGTATATCGAAGATGGCGAAACCATCATTACCAGCCCGCACAAGGTGTACGGGCCCGAGAGCAACGATCTCATTCTTCAGCTTCGCAAGCGCGGCATCGACAAGGTGATTCTCGCCGGGATGTCGGCCAACCTGTGCACCGAATCGCACTTGCGCGAGCTGCTCGAGCAGGGGTTCGAGGTCGCCGTTGCCAAGGACGCCACCGCCGCGGCTATCGTCGAGGAAGGGGACGGCTACCAAGCGGCCCTCGTGAACTTCCGCTTCCTCGCGAGTGCTGTCTGGACGACCCAAGAAGCACTTCAGGCCATCGCTGCTGCGATCGGTGCTAGGGTCGAGCGATGGGTCGATTCGAGTACGTGAAAACCCGACGCGAGGACGTTCCGGAAATTCCCGTCAAGTACGAGAAGTTCGTCCGGCTCGGGGCGAAGCTGTACACGACGGTGAATGTCGCGGTCTACAAGATGAGTGGCGGGCGACTGATGAACAAGGACCCCGCCAGCAAGCCGATTTGTTTGGTTACGATGACGGGGCGCAAGACCGGCAAGAAGCGGGAAATACCGCTGATGCACGTCCCACACGGAGAGCAGAAGATCCTGGTCGCCTCTCTCGCTGGTATCTCCAAGAACCCCGTCTGGTACTACAACCTCAAGGCCAACCCCGACATCACGATCACCGCAGAAGGGGTCACCCGCGCCTACCGTGCTCGTGAGGTCGGTCCGGAAGAAAAAGCTGAGCTGTGGCCCGTCATCGTGGACGCCTACCCGCCCTACGACGGGTACCAGGCCCGCACGGACCGAGACATCCCAGTCTTCGTCTGTGATCCGACGGATTGAGGGGAGAAGCTGATGCAGCACGTCGTCGTCAACAGCGGCGAGTGGGCGACGGAAACTGATCCTGGCCGCTTATGCCGCTTGTTGATGAGACCGCGCGCCTTAGGGTCGGTTCGATGAAGAGCGACGCCGAGCGAAACCCCCGAAACGCAGAAGGCGATTGGTTCATCGACCAGCGGTGCATCAACTGCGCTGCCTCGCGGCACGTCGCGCCCGGCCTCATTGTGCGCCACGGCGACTACTCGGTGTTCGAGCGACAGCCGGGCACGCCGGGTGAAGTGCACCAAGCCTGGCTGGCAGCAGAGCTTTGCCCTACCCGGTCGATCCGAACGGAGAGCCACCTGCGGTCACCACCGGGTCTCTATCCCCACCTGCTGGCCGAGGGTGTCTACCTCTGCGGCCACAACGATCGCTCCTCGTTCGGGGCCCATTCGTATTTCGTTTTGCGACCCGGCAGCAACCTGTTGTTCGACTCTCCACAGTTCACGCGCAAGCTCGTCGGGCCCTTCGAGGAGATGGGCGGTATCTCGAAGATCCTCTTGAGTCATCGCGATGACGTCGCAGACGCCGAAAAGTGGGCCAAGCACTTCGATGCTGAAGTCTGTATTCACCGCGACGACCAAGACGCCGCGCCGTTCGCTTCTCGTGTCCTCGATGGTGAGTCCGCGAGCGAGTCGACCGACCTCGGCGACGGTCTCACCGCGATCCCAATGCCGGGCCACACCAAGGGGAGCGTCGTCTATCTGCTCGACGACAGCTATCTCTTCACCGGCGACTCTCTCACTTGGGACTACGAGCAGAGCGCAATGCGGGCGTTCCGCGGCGCATGTTGGTACTCGTGGTCTGCTCAGAAAAAGTCGCTCACCACGCTGGCAGAATACCGGTTCAATCAACTCTTCTCAGGCCATGGGCCGTGGAGCCCTTGGCGGGACCGAGACGAAATGCGTGCGCTATTGCTCGAGCTGACGGGACGCATGTAGCGCGAGGGTAGCCCGCCGAAAAAAAGCTCAGAGCCCTGGGCTCTGACCCCAGGCTGTTTGCAGCCAGTCCGGCATGGCCAGGCCTTTGGTTTTGAGGAATTCGGCGTTGTACAGGCGTTCCTGGTAGCGTAGTCCGGAATCGCATAGTGCAGTCACGATGGTGTGTCCTGGTCCGAGTTCGTTGGCCAATCGAACTGCGCCGGCCAGGTTTATGCCGCTTGATCCTCCCAGTACCATGCCTTCGTCCCGAATCAGGTTGTAGATGACGTCCAATGCTTCTTCGTCCGGGATCTGCCAACTCATGTCCACCACGGTATCGGCCAGGTTTGCTGTGATACGGCTATTGCCTATGCCTTCAGAAATCGAGGTGCCTTCGATTTTGACTTCACCATGCGCGTAGTAATTGTGCAGTCCTGACCCGCCGGGATCCGACAATGCGATGGCGACATTTTCGTTCTTCGCTTTCAGCGCGCGTGAAACGCCGGCCAGCGTTCCGCCGGTTCCCACCGAGCACACGAAGCCGTCCACCTTGCCCTCCGTCTGATCCCAGATTTCCTGCCCGGTAGTCTGTTCGTGAAAGCGGCGGTTCGCCAGGTTTTCGAACTGGTTGGCCCAGAATGCGCTGCCGGGTTTCTCGGCATTCATCTCTTCAACGAGTCGGCCCGACGTGTGTACAAAATGCTCCGGGTTTCGGTAGGGCACAGGCGGAATCAGCCGCACGTCGGCGCCGAACGCTCTGATTGCTGCGATTTTTTCTCTGCTCTGGTTTTCCGCCATGACGATGATGGTGCGGTGCCCCAGCACGTTGCCGACCATAGCCAGCCCGATGCCGGTATTGCCGGCTGTTCCTTCGACAATGACGCCGCCGGGCTGGAGCGCGCCGGACTGTTTCGCATCCAGAATAATGCCCAGCGCCGTGCGATCCTTGACCGATCCGCCAGGATTCAGAAATTCGCCTTTGCCGAGAATCTCGCAGCCGGTCTTATCCGACAAATGATTGAGTCGAATCAGCGGTGTATTGCCGATGCACTGAACGAATCTTTGAATTGCGTCTGCCAAGTTCCTACTCCCGTACGTCCCCACTTTCCTTGCTGTGGATCTAACCGAGATCTTCCAACGCGTCCCGAATCGGCGTCGAGCCAGACTTGACCTCGAACGTTCGCCCGATCGTCCCCGGCGCGTCGAGCGCAGTCGCGAGAACTTCAGCTACATCTGCGCGCGAGATCGAGGCGTTTAAATCATCAAAATATTCGGACACGGTGATGTGGCCGGATTCGGCGTCGTTGGTCAGATAGCCCGGCCGCACGATCGTGTAATCAAGCCCGCTCGCCTCAAGGCAATCGTCAGCTTGCTTCTTTGCCTGAAGGTACGCGCGGATTTTTCCCGGACCCTCGTCCGGATGACCGGCGTAGAACGAACTCAAGAGGACGAAGCGTCGGGCGCCGGCTTTCTTCGCAGCATCGTAGAGCCTGATCGCGCCGTCCCGATCGATAGCGTCCAACGCCTTGCCCTTAGAACCGGCCGCGAATATCAGCGCGTCTTGGCCTGCCGCCGCCGCGGCCAACGTGTCTTCCTGCGTCAGGTCGGCAAGGACGGCTTTCGCGCCCGCCTGTTCAACTTCGGTCCGTTGTTGATCAGAGCGAACCATGCCGGCGACTTCGTGACCGCGCGCGACGAGCCTGTCGATCAGGATGCGTCCGACGCCGCCCCGCGAGCCTGCAACCAGCACTCTCATCAGATTCCTCCCTTTCCGATGCGACAGATCAGAGGAGAGAGTAGTTTACACCGGCTGCACTCAAGACGCCCGGGGGCCGCTGAGCACTAACGA
>CAXMND010000032.1:0-6677 GCA_964194675.1 uncultured Coxiellaceae bacterium
AGACCGGGTCGTTCTCGTCTATTCGTCACCAGGCCTAAATCTTAGCAGGGGTGGTCCGGGGTCGTTAGTGCGACGACTGTCAACTATGAGGTAGGTTACACCCGCAGCGAGAAGAGCCCCGACCACGAAGTAGGGCCAAGCCTTCTTGATCCAGCGTTTCTTCTCGGGCTCATCAGCTGGCATGCCGCTCGCATCGATTTGGCCTCCCGCGGCAGCTGCGGCCGCGCTCGTGTCTTGGTTCCATCGTTGCTGCGCGGTCTTCGCGCGTCGCTCGATGTACTGCATGCGTTCCTCGGGTGTGGTTTTAGCGACCTCCAGCAGGCCCTCGTAGAACTGCGACGCGCTCACGTCGAAGACTTCGAGCTTGATGGTCCCCTCGCGGCGAAGAACGATCAGTGCGTCCGCTCCCGCAATGGCGCCAAGACGTTTGTATGACGCGAGGTCCTTCCGAGGATCGACGCCGAGGCTCCGCCGAATCGACCGAAGCCCTCCGAGACCGTCTTCCTCAGCGCCCGGCTCGCCACGCATAGCAGCGCGCAAAGTCGGGTCGACCGGCGTACGAAGGCCCACACTGGTGCACTCGCCCTCGATTTCAGAAGCGGTCGCGCGGAGGGACGCGTCAGGATCCCCAGCGACGACGACGGCGACCTTGGGGGGGAGGGAGGGGACCGTCGTGGTGACCTCGACAGCGCCAGCGCCAGCGTCAGCGCCCGTGCCAGCGCCCGTGTCAGCGCCCGCGTCAGCGTCCGCGGCACTTAGGGCCAGGGTTACGGCTAGGCTCAGGATCAGGCGCACGGTCGAACGATAGGCAACGAGCGCCTTCCGCGCTAGCGTCCGGCCGGGCTGAGATGGGTATCGAGAAGCTGCAATTTCCGTATGGCGTCTGCTTGTGCCTCGGCTACGACGGCACCGATTTTCACGGCTGGCAGGCGCAGCCCGGGCTTCGGACCGTCCAGGGGATGGTCGAGGAGGCTATCGATGAGATGGGGCTTGAGCATTCGCCGGTCAAGGGGTGTAGCCGCACGGATGCGGGCGTGCATGCGCTCGGTCAGCTGGCGAGCTTTGGGTGCACGCACGACGTGCCCCGGGAGGGCTGGGTCCATGGCCTCAACTCCAGATTGCCGGATGACATCGTCATCGAGGACGCGCAGCCTTGCTTTCGTCGTTACAATCCAAGATTTCATGCCGCCCACAAGCGATATCGATATCTCGTGCACGTCGGCCGTCAGCGGGACCCGCTCCTTCGAAAAAGGGCTTGGCAGCTTGGCCGCAAGGATGGGCGGAAGGACGTTCCTCCAGGTGGGCACTTCGTCGAAGACTATCTCGACGTCAACGCGATCCGAACGGCTGCGAAACATTTCCTCGGGACCCACGACTTCCGAGCGTTCCGTCAGGCCGCGGATCAACGCGAGATCCTGGAGCGGACGATGTTCGCCATCCGCGTGCTGCCCGGCTGGAACGGAAGGCGCGACCTCTTGGCGATCGAGGTCATTGGAAACTCGTTTCTCAAGAACATGGTGCGCATCATGGCGGGTACGCTGGTCGAAGTCGGCCAGGGGAGAATCGCGCCTGAGGATGTCCCGGGCATGCTGCACGCATGTGCCGACCGCACCGACGCCGGGCTGACCGCTCCCCCACACGCCCTGACGCTCGTCGAGATAGAGCTGGCACGCTTCGACGGGCCAGCGGATGCCTTTGATCGCCCGACGCCAGGCGTTCCGCCACGACGCAACAGCGACGTCTAGAAGGTCAGGCCGATACCGCCGGTAAAGTAGAAGTTATCGCCCACGGGCGCACGGCTGTTCGTATCGGAACCCGCAAACTCGAAGAAAAAGAAGGAGCTATTGATGCCCCAGTCTTCGTCGAGGGCGTTGGCGCGCCGCTCGTTGATGAAGTTGAGCTCGAGGGCGATCTGCGCCGCCCATCCGAATCCGTGGCTTCGGCCGCTCGATTTGCTGCCGCTGATGCTCTCGTTGAAGAAGACACTGTTGAAACCCACTTTGCCGGTGAAAATAAATGGCACGGCCGTCTTTCGCGCAAGGGCATCGACCCGGAGAACTGCCATGATGTTCAACGGAAAAATGCTGAACTTCGCGGTTTCGGTCGAGGGGGTGCAGCCGCTCGGCGTGACGGTGTCCGCAATGCAGGCAAACCCTTTGTAGCCCGACCAACCTCCCGCGATACCAAGGCCAATGGGTCCGAGGAACGGTATCCGGTAGAGGTAGAAATCAAACTCGACCAGGAGAAGGGGGCCATTGTCGTCCGGGTAGACAATGTCGAAGGCCTCGTTGCCGGGATTGGGACGATACGCTCCGACCCCGAACGACAAGAGATAGCCTTCCGGGCTCCAGCCCTCTTCGGCGGGGTAGCCAATGGCTTCGGCGCTCACGCGGTCGGGCAGTAGACCCACCACGGTGATCAGCACGAGGGCCGAAGCGATCCGTTTCACCGACGAAGCCTCCGGACCCACACCATTGCGCCGAGGAGGCCGAGGGCCCATGCGATCGAGCTCGGTCCTTGGCCAGCAGCAAGATTCACCGGCGATACCGAGCAGCCGCCGCAGTCCCCTGTGCCTTCGCAGAAGCCGACGACTTGCACAGATGTGAGCATGACACCCTCGGAGAGCTCACCCTCGTTTCCGCCCAGGTCATCGGAGACGAACGCTTGGTCGAAGGCGTTCATGAAGACGTAGGCGGTTTCGCCGGTCTCGAGGCCCAATTGTGCCGAGGAAATGCTCTGGCTCCGCGAAGTCAGACTCGCCGTGATCCCCAGGTCCGTCGCGGTTGATGGGTCGTTGACGTCTGAGACGAAAAACTTCCAGGCTTGAATATCATCGGGAGGATCCGGGTCTCCCCAGGAAATCGCGAAGGTCGAGGCCTCTTGTGGAGTCGTGTTGATGCGAGGGGCGTTGGGAGCTTCCACGTCAACGAAGAACTGAGTGATACCGTACATGGAAGGGTCGACGTCACCGGCACCGGGCGCTTGGTCGCGGAACGCAAAGATTTCGTACGGCGTGCCCCTCAATCCGGAGGTTTCGCAGCTGACGATCTCGGTGGCGCCCGCTCGGGCGTCGAGCAGGTCCTGCAAAATCACTGCGCTGACCAAGAAGTCATTGCCCACCGATCGCGGGTTGAGTGCGATCTCCGCGCAGAGGCCCATGGTCTCGTTTCGGTTCGCAACCAAATTGCACTGAGCGTTCTCTCCGCCCACCCAGAGGTAGACGACGTCCACCGTGGCGATGCTCCCGAGGCGAATCTGAAACGTCGTGTCGGAGGGGTCGGCCTTCTGAACGGCCGCTGCTACGCCGCCCATGCCGCCCGCGCCGCCCGCGCCGCCCGCGCCGCCCGCGCCACCAGTGCCGCCCGCGCCACCAGTGCCGCCGCCAGTGCCCCCGGTCCCCGCACCTCCGCCAGTGCCTCCCGTGCCCCCGTCACCGCCGGCACCGCCGAGCCCGCAGTTTTCTCGATTGAAATAGCGAGTTTGCGCATCCGAGGCGAAGTCGCTGTCACCGTTGATCGCGGTGATCAGGTCGGTGACCGGCTGAGCGAGCGTGGTCGGGGCAAACGCCACTAGCGCCGCCATAAGCGAGAAAAGAAATAAGAGACGGTTCATCATGGCCTGATTTCCGTGCAATCCCTGGGCCAATCGCGAAACCCCAAAAGCCTTGTGTTTTCGGGAGGCCGGAGGACAAACTGACATCATCCGCCCTACTTCTACGCTAGGCGCTGACATTTCGTCACTTTATCAGAACTCTCTCCGCGATTTGGACCGCGTTGAGGGCTGCACCCTTCCGCAGGTTGTCGGAGACCACCCACATCTGGATCCCCCCTGGATTGCCTACGTCGTCTCGGATCCGGCCCACGTAGACCGGGTCCTGTCCGGCCGCATCGATAGGCTGTGGGTAGCGCCCTTCGGCCCAATCATCGACGACCACTACGCCCTCGGCGTCTTCGAGGAGCTTCCGGGCGCGTGCCGCCGTCAAAGGCTCGTGGGTTTCTACGGTCACGGCTTCGCTGTGCCCGGTCACCACCGGGACACGGACCGCGGTGGGTGAGACAGCGATGGAGGGGTCCCCGAAAATTTTGCGAGTCTCGGAGATGATCTTGAGCTCTTCCTCTTGGTAGCCCGTTTCGGGATCCGGCTTCCAATGCATGAGAAGATTGCGGCTCAACTGCCCAGAAAGCTTCTTTTTTTCGACTTTGTCTCCGCGACTGGTAGCCGCCTCCTGTGCTTCGAATGCCGCGACGGCCTGAGCACCCGCACCGCTGATCGCTTGGTAGGTCGCGACCACCACTCGCTTGAGGCGTGCCGCATCGTGGAGCGGCTTCAGGGCGACGACCAATTGGATGGTCGAGCAGTTGGGATTGGCGATGATGCCCTTCGGCCGGTCAGCAGCCGCTTCCGGGTTCACCTCCGGAACGATAAGCGGGACCTCGGGGTCTGCCCGAAACGCCGACGAGTTGTCGACGACGAGGGCCCCCTTGCTTGCAGCGATCGGGGCCCACTGCCGCGAAGTCCCACCGCCAGCCGAGAAGAGGGCTAGGTCGACACCCTCGAAGACCTCCGGGGCGATTTCCACGACCGTGTGCTCGGTGCCACGAAAGGTGACCGTCTTGCCAGCGCTCCGAGCAGACGCAACTGGGACGAGCTCACGCACTGGGAACGTCCGCTGCTCGAGCACTCGTAGCATCTCTGCGCCCACCATTCCGGTGACTCCCACCACCGCTACTTTCAAGCCATCGGACATTAGGCCGGGGCTATAGGTCGGTGCCGAGAGCGCGGCAAGCTGGCTTGGGCCGCCGCTCGGTTATGATGCGGCACGCAAGGAGTATTCATGAGGATTCAACGGTGCAGCGGATTGGTCGGGCTCGCGGGTGTCTTGTTCTTTGTCGGTATCGCAGGTGCGCGGGGACAGGCGCCTCCCGATGGCGAGGCGTGGCTACCCGCGGGCGACGAGGAGGACGCTGCCGCGCGCGGGTTGCGTTCGCTCTATGTCCCCGATGGGCTCACCGCGGAACAAGCTGTGGAGCAGGTCCTACGAACGTCGCCTGACGTTCAGCGGACCCGAGCGTTGGTGCTCGAGGCCAAGGGCGGGGCTCTGCAAGCGATGTCGGGGTTAGTGCCACGCCTCGAGCTCACCGCTCGCGCCACGAAGCTCAGTCCCGTGCAGACGGCCGGGATCACCGGGGGCGACAGCGGCCAGATCGACGAGCTCGTCAACATGGTGCAGGACCCCGCGGCCCAGACACTTTGGCGTGGCCTCACCAGCTTTCAGTTTCCCTCCCTGACCACCCAGTACGCGAGCAACGCCGCTCTGATCTACTCCTTCACGGGTTCGCTCGCCGAGGCGCTCCCGGCGTATCGCGCTGCGAAGGAGAACAAGAAGGCCGCCGAGCAGCAGATCGAAGCCGAGCTCAACAACGTCGCGTTCGACGCCCGGCAAGCCTACTACGAGTTTGCGCGCGCCAAGGCGGGGGTAGGCGTGGCGGAGAGTGCAGTCGAAGCCGCGGAATCGCAGCGCAAGGAGACCGCGGCGATGGTGAGTGCGGGGGCCGCGGCAAGGGTTGACCTGATGCGCATCGAGGCGCAGCGCGAAGCAGCCAACGTCGCGTTGGAGCGCGCCAAGCTCGGGTTTCAGGTTTCGCAGCGCGCGCTTCAGACACTGATGCACACCGATGCCGTTCCGACCCTCGGAGAGGATCTCTCCGAACCGGTGACCGGCATTCCGACCGAGACCGAAGACGCACTGAAGGAGCAGGCGTTCCGCGACCGACCAGACCTCCAAGCACTCTATACCTACATCGAAGCGACCCGACACCAGCTCAAATCGGCAAACGGCGGCCGGCTTCCGGACCTGCTCGTCCGCGGAAGCGCGCAGTACTCGAATCCCAATCTTCGCGTGGTTCCCCAGCAAGAGCGGTTCGAGGGAACCTGGGAGGTAAGCGCGGTGATTCGCTGGGCGCCGAACGACACCATCGAGGCCCATGGCCGTTCGAAGCAACTCCAAGCCGCGCTTCAACGAGCACACGCGGACGTGATTTCGCTCGGCGACATGATTCGTGTCGAAGTAGCGCAGGGGTATCACGGCATACTCGCGGCCGACGCCGCGATGAAGTCTGCGCGGCTCGGGCTAAGCGCTGCCGAGGAGGGGTACCGGGTCAAACGAGAGCAACTTCAAGCCGGCATCGTGAACACAACCGACCTGCTGCAGTCGCAGACCGACCTCATTCGAGCCCAGGTGGACGTGGTCGACTCAGCAGTTGGCCTCCGTATCGCGAAAGCGCAGCTTCTTCGGGCGATCGGGGTGAGACCGTAGTGCCAACCATCGTGGCAGCCGCGGTCGTCATCGAGAGCAGCCGAGTGCTTCTCACTCAGCGAGCCGAAGGACAGCACCTGGCGGGCCTCTGGGAGTTTCCGGGCGGCAAGCTCGAAAGTGGGGAGTCGCCCGAGGAAGCACTCGTTCGCGAGTGCCTCGAGGAGTGCGGGATCGAGATCGAGGTCGCCGAGATCCTCGACGTGACCTTTCACCGCTATCCCGAGAAAGACGTATTGCTGCTCTTCTATCGTTGCTCACTCATCTCCGGTGAAGTGCGTCACCTGCAGGTCGCCGCCCACGCATGGGTCGATCCGAAGGAGCTCGGGCGCTACGAGCTTCCGCCGGCCGATCGGCGGGTGAT
>CAXMND010000033.1:0-4938 GCA_964194675.1 uncultured Coxiellaceae bacterium
TACGTCGCCCATCATCACCACGAGAGGAATCATCAAGGCAAGGACAATCTCTTATTGTTCCCCGAGCCCGCGATCGCTCAGACTAACGGTCTAGAGGGCGCCATTCAGTGCCGTGAACGCCTTGGCGGGTTGCTCCGTTTCTACCATCGGGAAGCTGCATGAATATCTTGACCCTACGAGGACGAGAAAGCTGTAGCGGCCGTTAGTAGCTAGCCGCTAGGACTTGGGCCGAATCCAAACCCTCTCGTTTTCTCGTTCGGGAACGAGCGTTCGGCCTCGAGGCGTTGCTCGTTCAACACTTCGAAGGCCGCCTGCAGATGCTCCTCTTGCACTGGCTTGCCGGCATTGATTGCGTGGAACGAGCCGAGCGTGTAGAGCTCGCGCAAATACGCCATCGAGAAGCCCTCGGTCTTCTTCGCGAGGTCGCTCGCGATGGCCTCCGCATCGGACAGGCCGTGTTCAGAGCTATCGAGGAGCCGGGAGATGTAGAGTCGTCGCGTGTCGAGATTCGGCTTTCCGATCTTCCACAGCCGGTCTAGCCGTCCGGGGCGCTCGGTGAGCGCCGCGCCCAACTTGGCCGGGTGATTGGTCGTGGCGACGATGAGGACGCCTCGGCTGAGCTCCGAGACCCCATCGACCAGGTTGAGAAACTCGCTATAGGCGAGCGGGCTCGTGCCGCCGAACATGACGTCGATGTCTTCGAGAATGAGAAGGCTGGGGGCCAAGCGTTCGGCCTCGCGGATGGCAGCGCCGAGCTCTCGCTCGCCCACGGTCTTCGTGAGCGGGACCATCACCGGTTTCAATTGAGGATAGCTCGCCGCCATTATCTTGATGAGCATCGTCTTGCCGTTGCCGGGCGGGCCGAAGAGCAGAAATCCTCTTCGGTACGGGATGTTGAGGCGACGGTATAGAGACTCGCTCTCCAGAAATGTCTCGACCTGCATGCGAATCTCTTGCTTCTGGTCGGCCGGAAGGTAGATGTCGTCCCACGTGGGCGGGGAGGTCGGACGGATCTGTCCGCTACCCCAAACGCGAATGCTTCCGTTCTCGCGCTCTCGGCGGAGCCGCTCCGAGGCGAAATCCACGAAGTGCGCGTCGAGCTGCGACCAGCGTGGCCCAGGACAAAAGGCGAAGACCATGTTGCTATTCGTCGGAGAGAGAAAGCGAAACGAAGCCACGTGCAAAGCGAATGTCTCACCGTTCATGCGAACGACGAAAGTGCCTTCCCGGTTGTAGCGGGTGACGGGGGTCGGATCTTCGTTGACGACGCCCTCCGGGTCGAGCGGGGCGCCTCCTTGTGAGAGGACCCGCGACGGGTCCTGCACTCCGAGGCTGAGATTGAATCGGAGCTTTTCCAGAGTCAGGCCGATGGGGTCGTCGCCGGAAGAAAGTTCCTCGATCTCCGCGCCTCGACTCTTGCAGAACTCGAGGAAGTGCAGCACGTTCAACCCGAGAATCGTTCGGACCTCGGCGGGGGCGACGTCCGGCACCCGTTCCTCGATGCTAATTTTCAACTCGCTTGCGACTTGCTGGTTCGCGCGAAAGACGTGAGAGTAGCCCATCCACAGACCCTACCCTGCTCGGTCAACGTTGACAATTCGATATGCCGGCACCGCTTTGGAGATGCGCCACCGGTAGTTGAAGGATAACCGTGGCAGCTCCTTGAAGCCGGGTTCAATAGGAACGGATACAGCACGCACAAATCTATGTTCCTCCCGCGTAGAACCTAGATTCCTCCGAGTAGATCGTCGCTGCTGCCTTCGGCCTGGAGAACGAGCATCCCAGGGGCCCGACCTCTAAAGGCACGCGCAACCGGCCGCAATCGACTCGTATCTGGGGTTTAGTTGCCCTCTACATAGCCCCTAAACCCCTGGTAACCTCGCCCTATCTGCCCTTTTTAGGCCCAATACGAGCGGGTTATGTAGGGTTTGTGCGCCGAAAAAAAGGCGCTTGGACCCCGAAAGCGGTGTGTGATTGCAGCGCTTTACAGTCGATCGCTGACAAAGAATTCGCGAATCGTGATCAGGCGCGCGAACCAAGGCTCCCCCCATTCGGCTGATAGCTGGAGGCAGCTGGGCGTCTGGAAGCTGCAGTTTCCCGGCATTCCATTACGGCTCCGTCGCACCCTGTGCTAACTTAGTGAAGGAACGGAGGGAACAAGATATGCAACCTTTATACGATCCGGAAGCCGTACGACCGATGTGGGAAGAGCTCGCTGAGTGCGGCGTGGACCCCCTCAAAACCAGCGACGACGTCGACGCGGCTCTCAAAGATAGCGGGACGACCCTGATGATCGTCAATTCGGTGTGCGGGTGCGCGGCCGGCTCGGCACGGCCTGGCGTTACCCGAGCGCTCCAGAGCTCGGTCATTCCCGACCACTTGAAAACCGTCTTCGCCGGCGTCGACAGGGACGCGACCGAGCGTGCCCGTCAACACATGGTCGACGTGCCCCCATCATCCCCGGCGATCGCTCTGTTCAAAGATGGCGAGCTCGTCCACATGCTCGAGCGGCGGCACATCGAAATGATGAACGAAGAGATGGTGGCGCAAAACCTGGTCGAGGCTTTTGAAAAACACTGCTCGCGATCGGGCCCGTCCGTGTCGAAAGAAGTCTACGAGAACATCGTGAGCTCGCGGCAGTGCGGCTCTTCGATACCGATGTTCAACACCCGTTCTTGAACCGGTAACGGCTGTCCCTCATAGAGGATTCTAGAAGCGCGAGGAGGTCAACGTGACGTCCGCGCGCGCCCACTGTTTCACGAACATCGCTTCGATCTCATCGGCTTCACGGGTCCTCCCGGCGGCAGGAAGCGTTTGGAGCAGCCCGAAGAGGGACCATCCATTGCGGGGCCACTCGCCCAAATCGTCCCGATAAACAGCCTCCGCATCCTCGAGGCGTCCAGCGTCCAGGAGCACCGCGCCGAGGGATTGACGCACCGAATCGGCGACCTCTCGCCGCTGGCGAAGCGATTTGCAGATTCTTTGTCGGCGATCGACTGTAACGTGCGGTGCTTCCGCTGTCTACTGTTGGTGATATGTACGCATCCCCTTGCGGGAAAGCCACTTATGTCCAATTTAACGCACACCGTAAGTGGCCGACGCTACTCTGACTGTAATTGATTGCACCATAGAGTCTTAGCCTCATGTCACCAACACTTGATGACGGAAGCACCGGCCGTTGCCGTGAGGGGCGTTTTCCGGGTAGGGTCGGCGAGTGGACGTGATTGCGGTTCTCGTTTTGGCTGCCGTTTTGTCGGTGATAACCGGGGGCTCCTCGAGATCTCGGGAGCTCCCGATATGGTGTGGATAACGCTCGGGGTCGTCGTCGTCTTGGTGGGGGCGCTCATCGTCTTCAACCGTCTCGTCCAGTTTCGCAATCGTGCGGCCGGGTCCTGGGCGGATATCGACGTGCAGCTCAAGCGCCGCCACGATCTGGTCGGAAGCCTCGTGGAGGCCGTGAAAGGCTATGCCCAGCACGAACGGCAGGTGCTCGAGAAGGTGGCCGCGGCACGCTCGAGCGCTGAGGGGGCGCGCACCCAGGGTCGTCGCGGCGCGGCGGGCACGGCTGAGTCTCGGTGATGATAAGGCTTACGAGCGCTGGCTGGCTGTTCGCGGGAGTGCCCGTGTGGCCAAAATACTCAAACCCACTGCCGACCGATCACCAAAACTACAGACCTAATTACCTCAACATAGATCTCGCTAGTCTATGATCTCCATTCGTCGGCTTGAAGACGCTGACCTTCTGCCCGTTTTGCAACTTTTCAACGATATCGTGGCGAATCTTGATGCTCTCCGTACCGAAGCACCCGTTTCTCTCTCCGACTTCCGTGAGAAAATCGAAGCCCAAACGGCTGCCTTCATCGCCGAGACTCGGGGGCTTGTTGCAGGAGCATATTGGTTTGCCCCATTCTCATATGGTCGGGCCTCACACATTGCCAATGCTACATACGTGGTTCTTCGTAGTGAACAAGGACGAGGCATTGGCAGGAAGCTTGGTGAACACTCGCTTCTGGAAGTGCGGCGGCACGGTTTTCGAGCCATTCAGTTTGATGGAGTCGTTGTGGAGAACCGAGCTTCCGTTCGATTGTGGCAGCAGCTCGGTTTTTCTATAGTAGGAACGATACCGGAGGGTTATCGAAAGCATGATGGGGCGTTTTCGGACGTGTACATCATGTATCGTGATCTGAAGGACGGCGCATAACACTCAGCGTCGTCGTCGCGGCCAGTGTCTCCGCCCAAACCATGAGTTTCGAACCGAGAGGGCAACTAAACGTTTCCCGAGGAGATCTGGGGCTTCCGCCTGTCCGGCTCCCGTACCAATGTCGGCGCCAACTTCTTCGGCCTTGGCATCCTCGACATCTCGAACGCCAACGCTCATCGGGTCCTTCAAGTCACTCGGTCAGACGAAGATCGGTGATATTTTCGACACCAAGGTCGTGTTCATCGACCATATGGAAGGCCTCGTCATGATCGAGGTGTCGAACGAGGCCGAGCCCGTTGCCGCGGGCTCGTTCTTTCTCGACGGCTACGCTCGCGACGTGACGGCTTTCGCTCGCCTACGCCGTCGACGTTGGCCCTCGAACCCATCCGGATTAGTAATGATGAGGGATAATGGATCCGTCCGCTTTGGGCGAGACGCCGAATCGCCTTCCGGGAGAAAAGCATGGCCGACGACAGCCGAATTCAAAAGTTCCAGGAGTTCCTTGCCAAGGACCCACGGGATCCGATGCTTCATTACGGGCTTGGAAACGAGCTCTCGAAAAGCGGCCGCTTCGCGGATGCCGTCGCGAGCTTTGAAGAGGCCATCCGCGTCAACCCCAACTACACTGCGGCATACCGTCAGTTGGGCAAATCCTTGGAGAAGTTGGGCCGTAAGGACGAGGCCCGACGTGCCTATGAAGATGGTATCGCCTTGGGTCTCGAGACCGGAGATTTGCA
>CAXMND010000034.1:0-6831 GCA_964194675.1 uncultured Coxiellaceae bacterium
AGCGAAGCGTGCCCATCGATGAAACGACACCCAACCCTCATACCGCTGTCCCGCGAGCACTTCCGGATACTTATCTTGGCGCAGGGCCTACGGGACGACGGTCCCCCCACCCTCAAAGTCTTGTTGCCGGAAGATCGGACTGAATGTGCCCGGCACGTAAAGAGCGTGTTCGAGGAGACCATTGAGCCCCACTTCACCGTGGAGGAAAACCGCCTGTTCCCTCTTGTCCAAGGCCAGGACCCCGAGCTCGAGCGCCTCGCCGTCGAACTCCGTGGGCAGCATACCCGTCTCCGAGAGCTGGCCTGCTCGGAGGACCTCTCCGATCATCTCGACCTCTTCGGCACTCTGCTCGTCACTCACGTGCGCACCGAGGAGCGCCAGTTTTTTGAGCGCCTGCAGCTCGTATTCGGCGAGGCTGGCATGCGATCGATCAACCTTTCCCACCCTTGATCAGCCGCAACACGGGCTACAGAGGGGGGACGAGGTTCAGTCATTTAGCATGGAGCCTCTGCGCCGCCGACAGGGGGGTCTGCGCCCGCCGACGAAAAGGTCATGCACTCGCGTTGGTGTGGTGATTCCAGTAAGAACTCCGGGTGCGTGATGAGCGGCACCGGACTCGCGTCCTCTCGGCCGATGACCTCGAGGTGATCGCGGGTCGTACCCTCCAGCATTACGAGGACAACGCGGAGTACTTTTGGGAGGGCACGAAGGATCACGATGTCGAGCAGAACATCCAGGCTTTGCTCGATAGCATCGCGGGTGCCCCGCCCTACCGAATCTTGGACCTTGGCTGTGGGCCGGGCCGGGACCTGATTCGATTGACCGCCTTGGGGCACGCCCCAGTCGGGCTCGACGGCGCGATCGCCTTTGTGAACATGGCGCGCGAGAAGTCACGCTGCGAGGTGTGGCACCAAGATTTCCTTGCACTGGACCTGCCCGACGATCATTTCGACGGGGTCTTCGCGAACGCAGCGCTCTTCCATGTGCCGCGACAGGAGCTCGGACGCGTGCTTCGCGAGCTGTCGGATTCACTGAAACCGGATGGGGTCCTGTTCTCTTCGAATCCGCGGGGCAACAACCGGGAAGGATGGAGCGGCGAACGCTATGGCTGCTACCACGACCTCGAAGAGTGGCGCCGACACGGCGAGGAAGCTGGCTTTGAGGAGGTGCGCTATTACTACCGCCCGTCCGGTAAGCCCCGTGATCAGCAGCCGTGGATCGCCACGGTCTGGCGCAAGATCGTTCGAACTACGCCAGCCGACACGCCAACCCCACTTTCGGGTCGCGCGCATGCGCAAGCGTCGTGGGGTGCGAGTACAGAGCCCGCATCAAGGCCAACTTCACAAGGGCGCACGCACGCTATGGGCTGCAGGGAAACGGGTGTGAAGTTTGACTGAGCGGGAAATGGTTAGGTACGGCGAGATGAACCGCATGAATGCAGTGGCCGAAGGCGAATCCCCTGACCCTGCGCACACAGCCTCGCGGGACTGGATGCGCGTCGGTCTCTGGCTTGTCATCGCTACATTGGCATACAACATCATCGAGGCCGTGGTTGCGATCTGGTCGGGCGCCGAAGCCCACAGCATCGCGCTGCTCGGGTTTGGGCTCGACAGCGTCATCGAAACGCTCGCGGCCGGAGTTCTTCTGTGGCGTCTCGCGGTAGAAGCGCGCGGCGCAGACCGAGAGACGGTCGAGCGAACCGAGCACAGAATGCACCAGTTCGTCGGGGTGACTTTCCTCCTGCTCGCGCTCTACGTTACGGGCCAGGCCGGGTGGACCATGTGGGTGCAGCAGGCGCCCGACGAGAGCATCGTCGGCATCGTGCTGGCGATCGCCTCGCTCGTGATCATGCCCCTCGTTTCCTGGGGCAAACTCCGGGCGGCTCGCGAGATCGGAAGCACCGCATTGAGGGCAGAGGCCAAGGAGACACTGGCTTGCTCCTACCTGTCCTTCGCGTTGCTTTTGGGATTGGTGGCCAACTCCACGATTGGCTGGTGGTGGGCCGACCCTGTTGCTGCGTTGCTCATGGTTCCTTGGTTGGTCAAAGAAGGGCGAGAGGGGATGCGTGGAGAGGTCTGTTGTGACTAGGGAATTTACCAATGCAGACAGGGACGGTCAGAACAATCCGAGCTCGTGCGGTATGGCTTGTCGCGATGCTTGGTGGGCTGGGCCATCTTCCTTGCTCCTATCTCGAGCAAGGCCAGCGCACCCCTGAAACGAACCGCCCATCGGTTTCAGGAAGAGTCGTGTGGCCCCAAAATGGCCCCAGAAAGAACAAACGCGCACGAGGGACTTTCCCAAGTGCGCGTCATCATTGGTTGCGGGGGCCAGATTTGAACTGACGACCTTCGGGTTATGAGCCCGACGAGCTACCAGACTGCTCCACCCCGCGGCGCCACTATAGTCAGGGGCTTTGACTTGTCAAAACGAGGCTATGTACTAAATTTTCTTGATGATTTCGTTGGGCTCGCGGCGGCTTGAGTTGCTTTTGGCGGGCGTCTCCTTGGTGGTTTTGGGCTGCAAGGGGGAGGCTCCCGCGAAGAGCGATGCCAGCGAGGGGCCGCCGCCTGCTCGGGTGCAGGTCGGAGAGGTCCGGGGTGGCAGCATCGAGGCCGAGTGGTCGTTCCTCGGCGACGTCCGCGCGCTCAAGCGAGCCCGACTGGCAGCTGGCGCTCCGGGTGAAGTTCGTGAGGTGCTGGTCCGTGTCGGCGATCGCGTGAAGAAGGGGGATCTGCTCGTCGAGATCGATCCCTCTTTGGCCACAGCACGCGTTCGCGCCGCGAAGGCTTCCAAGCGGGCCGGGGCCGCCGAGCTCGAACGAGCGCGGCGTGACGCCGAACGGTTGAGCGGGGCGGGTCCCGATATCGCGGCCCTCGCAGAAATCGAGCGAGCGACCTCCGAACGCAAGCGCGCGACGGCAGAACGAGGGCGACTCAAGGCAGCCGAGGCCGAGGCGCACGCCCAGCTTGGTCGGCATCGTGTCAGAGCGCCGTTCGACGGTATCGTCGCCAATCGGTTGGTTGATCCAGGCGACTGGGTCGACCCGGGGGACGATGTGATCGAGCTCGTCGACGATGCGGGGGTAGAGGTGTTGGTCTCCACGCCGCCCGGCCTCGCGCAGTACCTCGAGGCCGACGACAAGGCGCTCCTTCGGCATAAAGGAGCGGCGATCCCCGCCACGATTCGCGGTGTCGTTCGCGCGCTAGATGTTGAGTCACGGACCATCCGGATTCGTCTGGTACCTGACGAGACCGCGGTGTGGCTCCTTCCGGGAGCGGCGGTCGACGTGCTCCTCACCATCGAGCGTAGCGAGCCCGGCGCCGTCGTCATCCCACGGGACGCATTGGTCTACGGCATCGCTGACATTCATGTGGTCAAGGTTGCCGACGGACACGCCGAACCCCTCCCAGTCGAAATCGTGGCGCGAGGCCGCGACGAGATCTTGGTAAAGGCGGAGTCGCTCGCAGCGGGAGACACGGTGGTTACCCGTGGAAACGAACGTGTCTTTCCCGGACAGCCTCTCACGATCGTGCCGGAAGGCTGATCGCGCATGTCGGACGACGCGCCCCCGAACGAAGAGCAACCGAAGGGCCTGACGTGGATCGCCATTCAACGGCCGATCACGGTCATCGTCGGGATCATGTTGGTGGTCTTGTTCGGCGCGCTCTCGGTCGTCGACCTTCCGATCCAGCTCACGCCCGACATCGCGACCCCGACGATCAGCGTGAACACGACTTGGCCCGGCGCGGCACCAGTCGAAATCGAAACCGAAATCCTCGAGCCCCAAGAGGAGGTCCTCAAGAACGTCCAGGGGCTCACGCTCATGGAATCGAGCGCAAGCAAGGACAGAGGCAGCATCACGCTCGAGTTCGAGGTCGACACGAACATCGAAGAAGTGCTCGTCCGAGTGACCAACAAGCTCAGCCAGGTTGCGAGCTATCCCGCCGCGGTGCGTGAGCCGATCGTCGAGACCGCCAACAGCGCTGGCCCTCCCCTCGCGGTCATCGCGATCCGCGACCTCCAGAAGGGCAGCGTCGCGGCGTACCGAACGTGGGTCGAGGACACCATCCTTCCGGAGATCGATCGCATCCCCGGCGTCGCGGGCATCTTCTTCATCGGAGGTCAGAACACCGAGGTACACGTCCTCTTCGACGCCGAAGCCCTCGCCGCCCGCGGTCTGTCGGTGCAGGGGATGGCCGAGCGCGTGCGAAGCGAGCTCCGCGACATTTCGGGCGGCGACGTCACACTCGGCAAGCGGCGCTATCTCGTCCGGACAGCCATCGCCCCTAAGAACGCCACCGCGTTCGAAGAAATCGTCCTCGGCGCCGCTGCTGACGGCACACCGATCCTGCTCGGCGACGTCGCGACCGTGAAGATGGCGCTTCGCAAGCCGACGGGGGTCGCGATCGTGCAAGACCGCCCGGCCATGGTGATGCTCCTCTCACGCGAGGCGGGCACGAATGTCCTCGAGGTCACACGAGAGGTGCACGTCGTCGTCGACCGCCTGCAACACGAGCACTTCGATCGGGAGGGCCTGCAGATCGAGATTCTCGCCGACCAGGTCGAGTACATCGAAGGCGCGCTCGACCTGGTTCAAAGAAACCTTCTGCTCGGCGCGTTGCTGGCGGTCATCGTGCTCTTTCTGTTCTTGCGGACCTTCGGCGCGTCGGCCGTCGTCAGTATTGCCATTCCCGTCTGCGCATTTGCGACCGCGTTGGGAATGCAAGCCTTCGGACGCACGATCAACGTCGTCTCTCTCGCCGGGATCACGTTCGCGATCGGCATGGTGGTCGACAACTCGATCGTCGCACTCGAAAGCATCGACACGTGGCGAACCCGCACGCCCGATACGAAGCTCGCCGCCTATCGAGGCATCCGCGAGGTGTGGGGCGCCTTGATCGCCTCAACGGCCACCACGGTCGCCGTGTTCATCCCCATCGTGCTGTGGCAGGGCGAGGTGGGCGAGCTGCTTCGCGACGTGGCGGTGGCGATCGCCCTCGCCGTCTCGATTTCACTGGTGGTCTCGACCTTGGTGATTCCCAGCCTGGCAGCGCGTTTACTTGCCCGGGGCAAGACGCTCGACATCGGTGGGCTCACCAGCTTCGGCGTTCGTTTTCGGAAGAACGTGACCGAGAAGGTCCGCTGGTTGTGCAGCTCTACCCGACGATCCCTGACGATATTGGTAACCGCCGTCATCGGCTCCATCCTGATCACCTGGCTGTTGATCCCGCCGATGGAGTACTTGCCGACGGGCAATCGCAACCTGGTGTTCGGGATCCTGGTGCCTCCACCGGGCTACTCGATCGACGAGCTCGAAAAGACGGGCTGGCGATTGCAAAACGAGATGGCGCGGTACACCGGCGTCGAGACCGATGGGGAGGCGAACATCAAACGCAGTTTCTTCGTGGGAAGTCCGGATCGGGTGTTTGCCGGCGCCCTCGCCGAGGACGGCAAAGACGTCGGCCGCATGCTGAGCCTCCTTCGACGCATGCAGGCGAAGATCCCCGGCATGATTTCGTTCGCCACCCAGGCATCGCTCTTCGGACGGACCATCGGCGGAGGCCGCGTCGTCGAAATCGACATCAAGGGGTCGGACCTGCCTACGATGACTGCGGTCGGGAGAGCCCTCTACGGCGCACTCCAGGAAGCGCTTCCAGGAGCCCAAATTCGTCCGATCCCAAGCCTCGATCTCGGCGCGCCGGAGCTGCACGTCGTCCCCAAGCGAAGGGAAGCCGCGCGGCTCCAAATGCCGGGCGCGGAGCTCGGTCTTGTGGTCGATGCGTTGATCGACGGCGCGATCATCGGCGAGTACACGCCCGAGGGGCAACCCAAGCTCGACGTCGTGCTCCGCGCAGTAACTGTCGACGGCGAGCTCCTGCCCGACGCCCCGGCTTTGCTTTCGGCGCCGGTGGCGACCCCAAGCGGCAGGACCGTCCCACTTGGCGCCCTCGCCTCGATTCACGAAGAGCTTGGCCCGTCGGTCATTCGCCACCTCGAACGTCGTCGCTCGATCACCCTCACCGTGTCGCCACCTGAGGATCTCGCGCTCGAAGAGGCCATTGGGATCATCCGAAACGACGTGATCGGTGGCCTCGAGGCGTCCGGCGCGGTTCCGCCTGGCGTCGAGTTCGGGCTGAGCGGCGCTGCAGGCAAGCTGGAGCTCGCGCAGAAGCAGTTCGGGAATATCCTCCTGCTCGCGCTGATCATCTGCTTCTTGTTGATCGCGGCACTGTTTGAGGATTTCGTCTCACCGCTTGCCGTTCTGATGAGTGTCCCGCTTGCTGCTGCCGGCGGGGCGGGCGGCTTGTGGTTGGTCAACGCGCTGCTCGGGAAGCAGCCGCTCGACTTGATGACCGCACTCGGATTCTTGATCCTCATCGGCATCGTCGTGAACAACGCCATCCTCGTCGTCGATGGTTCGCTCGCTCGCTTGCGTCAGGGCAAGTCCCTCAGCGATGCGGTTCCGGATGCCGTCGAGGCGCGCGTCCGCCCCATCTTCATGACGACCGCCACCTCGCTGGCCGGGCTACTACCGATGGTGATCTTCTCGGGCTCTGGCTCGGAGCTCTACCGCGGTGTTGGTGCCATCGTGCTCGGTGGCTTGTTGCTGTCGACCGTGCTCACCCTGTTTGTCGTGCCAAGCGCCTTCACCCTTCTGTGGAGGCTTCGCGGGCACGTCGATACGGATTGAGATACTTCTTCTTGAGCTGGTTGAGCTCGTCGCGACTGAGCTCCCTGTACTCACCCGGCCGCAGGCCTTCGATGGTAATTCCCGCAAACGACTGCCTTGCAAGCCGCATCACCCGATGGCCAATCGCATCGCCCATTCGG
>CAXMND010000035.1:0-4535 GCA_964194675.1 uncultured Coxiellaceae bacterium
GCGCGCTTCCGAGAGGCAGGTAGAGCACCTCGAGCGCGGTGCCATGGAGCGAGTGCTGAAGCGACCCGATCGCCTTGAGCGCGACCGCCCCGATCAGAACAGGGCCGACGACCAGGCCAAGCACGCCTCCGAACAGCAGCAAGGGAAGGGTCGCCGCGCTCCGATGGACGCCAAATGTTCGAAGCATCCACCCCGCCCCGACGAGCTGGAAGACGAGGCCGATCGAGTTTACGGCGAGATAGAAGCGCGCAAAGAAGGTGCCCAGCTCGTCGGCGGCGATATGATCAGCGACCGCGCTCTTGAAAACGTAGTCGACACCGGTAAGCACAACCGACCCGATCCAGACCAGCAGGAGGAGCTTTGTAAGATAATTGTCGTGGAGAAGTGACCGGATCGAGAAGTGCTCCTCGGTGTCGAGCGCGTCGACCGGATGTGCGCCACCGTGTTGCCCCTTCCAGAGGAACGGCATCACAGCGCCACCCGCAAACACCGCCGCGCCTGCCACCAAGAGCCCCTGTGGGTCGATCATCCGCAGCAAGACGTCGGACAGGAAGGCTCCTAGGATCGCGCCGACCCCGCCGCCGGCCGTGATCGGCGCAAAGATCCGTTTGGCTTGCGTGACGGTGACAGAATCGCCGACTAGCAACCAAAACTGAATCATTACGACCGTGATGATCAGCCCGGTCCAAACGTAGAACGCGAGCAGGGACCAAGGGCCGATGCTGTCCATGAAGAACCAGAACCCGAGCGTCACCAGCGCGCCGACAAGTAAAGACATCGATAGGAGAACGCGTCGGTCGCGAAAGATCGGAAGCAAGCGCTGGTGCAGCTGCAGCTCGATGGTGACCAGCACCGCGATCGCCAAATAGGCCCAGGGCAAGTCCGTCGCTGGAAGGCCGGCGAGAAAGAGCGTGTCGCGCGCCGTCCTCAGAATGGCGTACGCCGTCATGATCACCAGCAAGCTGACGAACCCCACTGCCAGGTTTCGGTGATCCTCAGGGCGAATGGAGAATAGCGGCATTGCTTGCGCGGAAATTACCAGGAAACGTTGTCCCAGTCATTTAGGGCCAGTCAGCGCCGCTGCAAGGACTCCAGCTCCTCTACAGAAGAACAACACCTTGACTAGCCCTTAGAGGGTTCGTTGGTGCAAGGCCGTTGTCGTCGACGCGCAGTCCGAAATTGGCGAGTCGCGCTGCCAGACGAAGGGGGTTGTTGTCGAACACACCGCCGTCGATGAAGGGTTCGTGTCGGGTTGGGCTCGTACACTCCCACGTCTCCGGATCGTTCGGGTCGGTCAGGCAGTAGTCGAGCACCTGCGGTGCGAACGCCATTGGAAATGCATATGGGGACGGTAGTCCGTGCGGTCCGGTAACAGCAAGCCTCGAGCGGCCGCCAGTCCGCAGTTACCTGCCGTGAGCTGGCAATCGGCCCCTGTTGACAGGCGCTCCGGCGGGGTGGACCATCACACGTCTAGTCAAGACGAGGCCCGTAGACGATCAACGACAGCTCTACCGAGGTTGGCACTGGACGTTGATGGTACGAGGAGAGAAGGATGAGTGAGGACAGATACTACGCAGTGAGAATGCTTTGGGTGCGAGACCATGAGATCTGGCAGAAGTATCAAGAGATGGCCAAGCCGATACTCGCTCGCCACGAAGTACGGGTGGAGCATTGGCTCGAGACGGACAAGATCGTCGGCGAGGGAATCGACAAGCCCGATCTCATCGTGGTGACGTCCTACCCGAGCGCAGCAGCTCTCGAGGCGTTTGAGAGCGACCCTGATTTCAAAAAGGCGTCCACGCTTAGGGATACAGGCGCCAAGCTCATCACCATAACCGCCCGCTCGGGCTTACCCTAGGCCAAACGACTGCGCTACATGACATGATAGCGAGCATCTCTCCCGGAGGGCACCATGAGCAAGCGGTACGACGCGATCATCCTCGGCGCAGGACAAGCCGGCCCGCCATTGGCAGAGCGTTTGACCGGCGCGGGCATGAAGGTGGCTCTCGTCGAGCGTCACCATCCTGGTGGTACCTGCGTGAACACCGGGTGCATCCCTACCAAGACCTTGGTCGCTAGCGCCCGGGCCGCCCACGTTGCGCGGCGCGCGCGAGACTTTGGGATCGTGATAGACGGCGACGTCAACGTCGACATGCAGGCTGTCAAGGCGCGCAAGGACGAGGTCGCGCTCGCTTCCCGCGCGGGCGTGACCAACTGGATGGAATCGATGGAGGGCCTCGACTTCATCCGCGGTCACGCCCTCTTCGAGGGGAATCGACGAATCCGAGTCGGGGACGAGGTGCTCGAAGCCGAGCGCACCTTCATCAATGTGGGCGCTCGGGCGCGCGTGCCCGACTTCACGAACGGTGTCCCGTACTGGACCAACTCCGACATGATGGACGTGGATTTCTTGCCCGCCCACCTGATCATCATCGGAGGCGGCTACGTTGGGCTCGAGTTTGCCCAGATGTACCGCCGCTTCGGCTCGGACGTCACGGTCGTCGAAATGGCCGACCGTATCCTGTCCCGTGAAGACGAAGAGGTGTCCACTGAAGTTCAAACGTTTCTGGAAGCCGAGGGCGTCGAGTTGCGAACTGCCGCCGAGTGCGTCGAGCTGATGGAGCGACCGGCCGGAGTCGCGGTTGGGGTGGACTGTAAAGACGAGCCAAAAGTGATCGAAGGCTCGAACGCGCTGCTTGCAGTGGGACGCGTTCCCAACACGCACGACCTCGGCCTAGAAACGACCGACATCAAGCTCGACTCCCGCGGGTTCATCGAAGTCGATGATGAGCTTCGCACCTCGGTGCCGAGCGTCTGGGCCCTTGGCGAAGTCAACCGTCGCGGGGCCTTCACCCATACCTCGTACAACGACTTCGAGATCGTCGCGGAAAACCTTCTCGACGGGGCCGGCCGAAAGGTCACCGATCGGATCCCGATCTACGGTGTTTTCATCGACCCACCGCTCGCTCGCGTCGGAATGAACGATCAAGAGGCGCGAGCTTCCGGTCGCAAAGTGCTCTTCGGCAGGCGCGCGATGGCCCGCGTCGGACGGGCGCGGGAACGCGGCGAGGCCAGCGGGTTCATGAAGGTCCTCGTCGATGGCGACACGGGCGAGCTCCTGGGCGCGACGATCCTCGGCATTCAGGGCGATGAAGCAATCCACACGATCGCGGCCCTGATGTACGCGGGCGCGCCCTACGAAACGCTCCGCCGTTCAGTGCACATTCACCCCACCGTCGCTGAGCTCCTTCCGACGGTAGTCGGTTCGCTCGAGCCGCTGCCCTGATCGAGGCTCACCATGAAGCTGCTCTCGGTCAACGTCTCCCTGCCCAAGGAAGTCGCCCACAAAGGGAAGATGGTGCGAACCGGCATCTTCAAAGAGCCCGTCGAAGGGCGAGTCACGGCACGCACGTTGAACCTCGATGGCGACGGCCAGGCGGACCTCGTCGGCCATGGCGGTGAGATGCGGGCGATGCTCGTCTATTCACACGAGAACTACGACTATTGGGCAAAGGAGCTTGGGCGAAGCGATTTCGTATTCGGCCAGTTCGGCGAGAACTTCACGGTCGAGCGAATGCTGGACGGGCACATCCACGTCGGCGATCGGTTCCGGATTGGAACGGCCCTTTTCGAAGTGAGTCAGCCCCGCGTTCCTTGCTACAAGCTCGCCATGAAGATGGAGGTCGAGGGATTCTATGCACGACTCCTAAAGAGCGGCCGCCCTGGATTCTACTTTCGCGTGCTCGAAGAGGGCGAAGTTGGCGCGGGTGATGAGATTCGGCTCGTCGAGTCGGATCCGGTCGGAATGACCGTTCGCGAGGTCAGTAATCTTCTCTACTTCGAGAAGGACGATCTCGACGGAGCGAGGAACGCCCTGCGGATCAAGGCCCTGTCGCCCGGCTGGGTGCGATCCTTTGAAAACCGGCTCGCAAAGGCGGAAGCCGGAAGCAAAGCGCACGAGCAGTTCCGAACGCTCGTGGTCACTCAAAAGGTTCCCGAAAGCGAAAACATCACCTCCTTTTACCTCGTCCCAGAAGACGCGAACCCGCTTGATCCCTTCCTGCCCGGTCAGTTCCTGCCATTGAGGCTCGACATCCCTGGCCAGCATCAGCCGGTCCTCCGAACGTACTCGCTCTCCGATGCGCCGCAGAAGAACTACTATCGGCTCACCATCAAGCGCGAATGCGCGCCGCCCAATCAACCGGACGCGTATCCGGGCGTGTCGTCGGGATACTTCCACGACCAGGTGGAGGTCGGCGCCAAGCTTCTAGCCAAGGCTCCGCGCGGGCGATTTGTTCTGAGCCCTGAGGGAGAAGCACCGGTGGTCTTGCTGAGCGCTGGTGTTGGGCTCACGCCCCTGATCAGCATGCTCAATGCCATCGTGGAATCCGGCCCCCAGCGACCGACGTGGTTCATCCACGGGAGTCGAAACGGACGGGTGCACCCCATGGGAGAGAGCGTCCGTGAGATCGCCCGTGCACACGACAACATCCACACGCACATCCGGTACAGCCGGCCAACCGCGGAGGATGTCA
>CAXMND010000036.1:0-21192 GCA_964194675.1 uncultured Coxiellaceae bacterium
CGCGAGAAGTAGATGTCCTCGCCAGCGCCTTCGAATCGACCCTCGAGGCTCAGGACCAGGTACTCGACGGGCTTGTAACGAAGCGTGAGCGTGCCGGTCCAGAGGAATCCGAAGCTGAGATCCGGGTTGACCGGACCTCCAAAGTCCCGGTACTGCTTGTTGCCGCTCAGATGCTCGCCACGGAGGCCGATGCCCCAGTGATCGTGGATGTCGAAGATCAGAGCGAGGCTGTGACCGTACTGGAACATCGTCGCCCTATTGCCGTCGAAGTCGACATCATTCCCGTCGACAAAGTAGTCGCCGTTGAAGAGCAGAGTGAACCAGTCGAAGTTGAGGCTCAGCACGATGTCGAAGAACGAATTCCAATCGCGGTTTTCGTTCAACCCGTTGGGGGCGTGGTTGCCGCCGAAGAATACTCCGACTTCTCGATACCCCTCCCGCAGTCCACGACGCCGGACGCTTTTCTGGCCATCCGGGCTGAAACCAAACTGCCAACCCACCGCGGGAACCTGGTTGTCGTCGATCGGCGTTCCACCAAAAACGCTGCCGTTGGTGAGCATGAGGGTGAAGCCGGCGATGTCAGTCATCTCTGTACCCATGCGGACACCCAAGTGGTTGAAGGGCTGGCGGAGGAAGTAGAGTGCGCCCCGCGTGTAGTTGGCGTTCTCCCATTCGTCGACCACTTCAGCACCATAGATCGTGTCAAAAAAGCCAAAATCGAGCGAGATCTTCTCGTGTGGGAGGTAGCTCGCGTAGGCTTGCTTGACCGGAGCCAACGGTGTCAAAGCCGAAGCCGCGGTACCCCAACGCAGGTCGAGTCGCAGGGCGAACTTCTCGCCCGTGTACATCACGTCGCCCCCGGCGAAGTTCAGGCCGAAGCCCATGTAGTTGGTATACGGATAGGTCGCACGCGCGACCGGATCCGGAACCAGGTCGTTGTAGTCACCCGATACGCGATAGCCGTTGAAGTTGTAGAAGGCGCTCGCCATGAGCTGCCAGGAGAGGCCGTCGAGGAACGGACTGGCCTCGTCGCCCGCTTCGCCAGCGTACTCCGCTTCCATGTCGTCCGCGGCCACCTTGGGCGATGCGACGTCCTCGATCGCTGGCTTCGCAGGCTTGGCGGTCGTTTCGACCGTCTCGACCTCGACCACCTCGACTTCCACTTCCTCGGCCACCACGTCGTCCTGCGCGAGGGCCATCGCGGGAAATGCCAGACTGCACATCACCGCCAGGGAAAGAAACTTACTCATCACTACCTCCACTCCAGCGTGTTCCCACGCTCCAACCCTTGTTAAACGAGACTCTCCACTGTCCATGAACCAGTTAGCTGTTCTCCGCGGGGACCATGACGCCGGCGGCCTCTCGTGCCGTAGCGCCCGCAGGGATGTCCGCGTGGACGCCCGCCAGCTCGTCGTTGTAGGCTTCGACGCCGCACTCGGAGATGTCGAGACCCTCGAGTTCGTGCGCCTCGGAGACGCGAACGCCCCCCGGGACGAGGAACTTCAAGGCAAGCCAAACGACGGAGCCGACGCCAAACGCGAAGGCCACGCCGGCCAGCGCACCCATGACCTGCACACCGAGGTTATAAGCCTCGCCGCCCACGAAGATACCAATCGGCTCCGTGAGCTCGGCCGCATTGCCGTACCCGAACAGACCGACGGCGACTGTGCCGAAGATGCCGCAAATACCGTGGACCGTGATCGCACCGACCGGGTCGTCGATCTTCAGCTTGTCGAGTGCGAGCACGCCTTCAACGCAGATGACGCCAGCGAGAAGGCCGACCACGATCGCCCAACCACCGGGGATGTTGTAGCAACCCGCGGTGATGCCTACGAGACCGGCGAGTGCGCCGTTCAAGGCCATCGATAGGTCGAGCATTCCGCTACGCAGTCGGATCCACGCCAGCGCCGCAAGGAAACCAGCCGAGGCTGCGATGTTGGTGACCAGCAGGATGCGGCCGACCTCAGCATCGATGGCGAGCTCCGAGCCTCCGTTGAAGCCAAACCAACCGAGCCACAGAATGAGCACGCCCAGTGCCGCGAGCGGGAAGTTGTGTGCGGGCATCGGGCGGGAGGTGCCGTCCTTGAGGTAACGGCCGAGGCGTGGTCCGATGATCAGCGCGCCGGCGAGGGCCATACCGCCACCAACACCGTGCACGACGGTACTGCCGGCGAAGTCGACGAAGCCTAGCTCGGAGAGCCAGCCGCCGCCCCACACCCAGTGGCCGACGACGGGGTAGATCAGCAAGGTGGCGAGTGCGATGAACACGAAAAAGGTGAGGAGCCGTCCACGCTCTGCGATCGCACCAGACACGATCGTGCAGGCAGTGGCCGCGAAGACCAGCTGGAAGAACAGGAACACGTACGGCGGAAGATCCGCGTCTGCTCCTCCGTTGTTCGGGAAGAACTTAGCGAGCCCCAAGAAGGCATTGCCTTCCCCGAACATCACTCCGTATCCCACCAGGTAGAATACGAGCGACGAGACAGCGATGACGCCGAAGTTCTTCATCAGCACCATAACCGCGTTTTTCCTGCGACAGAACCCGCTTTCCAGCAGGGCGAAGCCGGCGTGCATGAAGAAAACGAGTGCGGCGCTCACGAGAACCCACAGGGCGTTCGCAAACGTCGTCAGTTCTGCCGTCGACGCTGCCAGTTCTGCAAGTTGGTCTTCCATAGTCTCTCACCTCTTGGTCATGTCCGCAGCGCACTCTCGGCAGCGGCACAGGGGATTTATGGCTGGTCTCCGTTTCCACTTTGTTTCCCCGAGACATCGGTTTGGGAAAAACGCACGGTGCAGGTGAGCAGTTGCGCTGTATTCGAGGGGGACGCATGCTCATCTCGTGAGTGATTTCCCGCATTTGGCCTACGGAACGCCCCGTAAGTTGCCGAAGCCAGAGAGCCTCCCAGGACGTGTGGTCGTGCTGGATGTCGCCTTCGCTGCGAACGCAGGCGGGGCGAGCTACGAGAAGACCACACTTCCCTTTATCCAAGGGCTAGGGTCTCGGCTCGCCATGTGGATCGATCATCACGATCACGAGCGGCACACAGACTATGCCGACGATCCTCGATTCGTGCTGCGGACGAAGGCGCAACACGGGGCCTGCCCCGAAATGGTCACGCCCGAGCGCGTGGAGGCGGCCGGTCACGTCGACACGATCTGCTGTCATCTCGACTTCGACGGACTCTGTTCTGCGGCAAAGTGGATCCGGAGCGGGATCGAGCCCTACGAAGGTGCGGATGATGACGCCCGCGCGATCGACACCCGACTCGGCCAGCCAAGTGAGAGGGCCCGCGTGCTGGATCGGGCGCTCCGAGCGCGGCCGCGGGACGAGGGTCTGCGAGGCTTGATGGTTCGCTACCTTGCACACGGCGCGAATGATGCGGCCATGTATCGTGAATTCCAAACCGCTGCCGCCGGGCTCGAAGCGATGGAACGGGAGGCGAAACGACTCTCAGCGAGGTACGTCGTCAGTGGCGGGCTCGCGATCTGCGACGCCACCCACCGTGACGGCCCCTATGACAAGACGGCGCTACTATTGATCGGCCAAGAGCTGGCGCCGATCTCCCTCGTGCACGATGAGACCACGGTCACGGCGGCCGCCAGGTTCGATAGCGGCATCGACCTGGTGAGCGCGCTCGGTCTCAACGGCGGGATGCCGACTCGCGTGAGTGTCGCGGCCAAGCGGCTCGACGAGGTGGTCGAGATCTTGGGCGGTTTCGCCGAAAACGGCTGACCACAGAGGTGAAGAGCCCCGCATGGAGGTCGAGGTCGGCGTTCGCTACAATGAACGTGAATGGAGCTCACGCTTTCCTATATCGAAGGGCTGCCCAAGACCGACCTCCACGTGCACTTGGACGGGTCGTTGCGTCTTTCGACGATGCTCGAGCTTGCCGACAAGCAGGGCGTAGAGCTTCCTGCCGATACCCGCGAGGGCTTGGCCAAGGCCCTACATTGCGGAGAGAACGCGGGCTCGCTCGTCGAATACCTCAAGGCCTTCGACAACACGCTCAAAGTTCTGCAGGACGCCGAAGCCCTGTACCGAGTGGCCTACGAGTTGGCCGAGGACGCCGCCGCCGAGAACGTCCGCTACATGGAGGTGCGGTACTCGCCCATGCTTCACACCCGCGGTGGCCTCCGGCTCACGACGGTCGTTGAAGCCGTGCTTGCGGGTCTTTGGGATGCACAAAAAGACCGCGGGATCGTGGCCAACGTCATCCTCTGCGGTATTCGCAACATCTCCCCGGAGTCTTCTTTCGAGATGGCGCAGCTTGCGGTGGCCTACAAGAATCGTGGTGTCGTCGGGTTCGATTTGGCCGGCGCCGAGTACGACAACCCCGCCAAGCACCACCTCCGCGCCTTCAAGTTGGTGAGAGACAACAACATCGCCGTCACGATTCATGCGGGTGAAGCCTACGGGCCTGCGTCGATTCACCAGGCGATTCACGTCTGTGGTGCGCACCGGATCGGACACGGTTGTCGTCTCAGGGAGGACGGGGATTTGCTTCACTACGTCAACGACCACCGAATCGCGCTCGAGTGTTGCCCGTCATCCAACGTCCAGACGGGTGCGGTCAAAGATCTGGGCGCCCACCCGCTCAAGCTCTATCACGACCTCGGGTTACGCGTGACGATCAACACCGACAACCGGCTCATCACCGACACGACGGTGTCGCGTGAGCTTTGGCTTTGCCATACGCGGATGGGGCTCGATCAGGACGACATTCGCCGGATGATCATCAATGGCTTCAAGGCCGCTTTTCTGCCGTTTCATCAGAAGCAGACGATGGTTCGCGCGGTGTCTCAGGAACTGTCCAACGCAGAACGGGCTTTCGTGCAGCGTGAGTCTCGTCGAGACGACGCAAACGTGTGACTTGCGGCGCAGACCTGACCAGCTCGGGTTCGCGCGATGCTTCGTCACTGATCGACTGCATGACTTCGACGAACTCGTCGAGTGTTTGCATGCTTTCGGTTTCTGTGGGTTCGATTAGCATCGCGCCCTTCACGACCAACGGGAAGTAAACTGTCGGGGGGTGAAAGCCGTAGTCCATGAGCCGCTTGGCGACGTCCATTGTGGTCACTCCCGTCTGTCTGAGGTGCCGGTCGCTGATCACCACCTCGTGCATGCAGGTCGTGTCGTACGGCACGTGCCAGGTCTCACCGAGACGTGCCCGCAAGTAGTTGGCGTTCAAGACCGCGAGCTCCGTGGCTTGCTTCAGACCCTCCGCGCCCATCTCGCGAAGATAGGCATAGGCGCGCACCATCATACCGAAGTTCCCCTGGAACGAACGCAGCCTCCCTATCGATGCCGGGCGATTGCCGTGATCGAGAACGAAACGTCCGTCGCGCTGTTCCACGACCGGAACCGGCGCGTACGGGTCGAGAAGGGCTTTATAACCGACCGGACCGCAGCCTGGACCGCCGCCACCGTGCGGCGTCGTGAACGTCTTGTGGAGGTTGAGCTGCATCACGTCGATGCCGAGGTCCCCGGGACGAGCCTTACCCATGAGCGCGTTCAGATTGGCGCCGTCACCGTAGACCAACCCACCCTTGGCGTGAATCAGCTCCGCGATCGCGGCCATGTGCGTTTCGAAGAGCCCAACGGTGTTGGGGTTGGTTACCATGACAGCTGCCACGTCGTCGTCGACGAAAGACGCGAGAGCATCGGGGCTGACGATCCCGTCTTCGCCGACGGGGAAGGGGACTGCCCGGAGCCCGTTGAGTGTGCAGGATGCAGGGTTCGTTCCGTGGGCAGTATCCGGGATCAACACCTTCTTCGGGTCTCGACCTTGAGCGTGATGATGGGCGCGGATCATCATCAGGCCGGCGAGCTCGCCTTGCGCGCCCGCGGCGGGGTGGAGCGAAACCCGGTCCATGCCACACACTTCCGCGAGCCCCTGCTCGAGGCGCCACATGAGCTCGAGGGCTCCCTGCACGAGGTCGTCCGGCATGTACGGATGAAGGTCTGCGAACCCTGACAAACGCGCCGCCCATTCGTTTACCTTTGGGTTGTACTTCATCGTGCAAGAGCCGAGCGGGTACATCCCGGTGTCGATGGCGAAGTTCTGTTGGCTGAGCCGAACATAGTGCCGTACGGCTTCGGGCTCCGACACCTCAGGCAGCATCGGCGGGTTCTTCCTGGCCATCGAGCCCAATGCAGCCTTCGGGTCGACGGCTGGTAGGTCGTCCGTGGTCAGCGATGCACCACTGCGGTCCGGCGAACCTTGCTCGAAGATCAACGGTGACTGGAACGAGAGACCTGACGTGGCCGAACGAGGCATGTTGCGCTTGCTCGGGAAGCTAGTGGATTCGTGACCGCTCGCAAGCGATCATTCGAGGCCGGCCAGTGTTCTGCTGAGCAGGTCGATGGCGTCGGGGTCTGTTTCTAGGTCGTTGAGGTAGGGCAACTCGCTGCAAGGAGCCTCGACGTGACCCCGCACACGGCTGACCGCTCGGTATTGGACGGTTTCGCGCAGCACGCGTCGCTTTCCCGCAATAGCGAGCCCCTGGATCTCGGCGTCTTCGGCAAGCGTGGCCGGCAGCTCCTCGATCGCCGGGTGCTCCTTTTCGGCAAACAGGGCAGGCAGCACGCGATTGATCACCAGACGGAGAACGGCAATCTCCAGTTCCGCGGTGAGCGCGCTCACGAGCTCGAGCGTCTCGCTGACTGGCATGTACTCGGGGATGGTGACGACGACCGTCCCGGCCCGTGCGGGATCTTGCAAAAGCTCGACGGCACGGGTGGCGTCGCGCCGCAAGATACCGGGTGGTGCCACGCTTTGGATCACGAACGGTACCCGCAGCATGTCGAGCGCGTGGCCCGTTGCTGGAGCGTCGACGATCACGAGATCGTAGTCGGGCTCTCCTCTCGGCGGCGAGGCATGAAAGAAAGCCTTGCCCAACATCGACCAGGCTTCGAGGCCGGGCGTGCCCTTTAGAAAGGCTCGGACGAGACGATTGCCAAAGAGGGCGTTGTACACCGCGCGCACCTTCAGGATCATCATCCCGTACTCTTCCAGGGCCGCGTCCGGGGTCATGTTCACGGCGTCCAGGTTCTCCCGCAGAGTGACGATCTCCGGGCCAATAGGATCGGTGTGGAGGAGGCGGCTGACGCGCTCCTTGCAGTTGACCATTGCAAGAAGGACCTTCTTACCGCGGCGATTCGCCTCGAGCGCCAGCGCGGTCGCCACTGTAGTCTTGCCGACGCCGCCCTTGCCGACTACGAATAAGAAACGCCGGTCGAGGAGATCCATCAGCGCCCTCTTTAGCGGCGCCCTGGAATAGCGGCAAACCGACCCGCATGCTAGCGTCCGAGACGAGGATGAGCATGAGCGGTGCACGGCGGTCGGGCAGCTCCACCCTATGGGGGCTGGTGTTGTTCAGCACCTTCGCGTTGTTCGGGGTAACTCTCTACGCGATTTTCGTCGTCGCGCCTGTCGAGATGCAAATGGGCATCGTGCAGAAGATCTTCTATTTCCACGTCCCAAGCGCCTATGCGATGTACGTCGGATTCGGTGTCTCTGCGCTCGGCAGCTTGGTCTATCTCATCAAGCGGGACCCCAAATGGGACGCGCTCGGTGTGGCTGGCGCCGAGGTGGGCTCGTTGTTCTGCCTTATCGTTTTGCTCACCGGCCCTCTTTGGGCGCGCAAGGCCTGGGGTGTCTGGTGGACATGGGACCCTCGGCTCACCACGACGCTCCTTGCCGGCATGATTTTCGCCGCCTATCTCGCCCTTCGCTCGATGGGAAACGCGGGCGAAGTCGAAAAGCGATTCGCCGCATGCCTGGCGATCTTCGGTTTGGTGGACCTCCCGTTGATCCACTACAGCGTGCAACGCTGGAGAGGAGTGCACCCTACGGTCATCACCGGTAAGGGCGGAGGCCTCGAGTCGGAGATGTACTGGGCGCTCGGCCTGAGCTTCCTGGCTTTTACCGGGTTGGCGATTCTTCTGATTTGGACCCGAGCCGCGATCGAAAGACAGCGGGACGAAACCGCGAATTTGCGCTTCGAGTTGATGTACCGATGAAGGGAACGACATGCGAGTTTTGATCGTTGCGTTCGTGTTGGCTGGTACGGTTTTCATTGCTCCGGGCTTGCTCGCTCAGGACGAGGCAGCCGAACCGGACTCCACGAGCGAACACGTCACCGAAGATCCCGCCGAGGAGCGAGCTACGCAGTTCGTGGGCGTGCGCGGTCCCGACGCGGAAAACGTCCCGGGCGGGGCCTTGCTGCTAGCCGCGTATGCAATCGTGTGGGTGCTCCTGTTCGTTTTTCTTCTTCGAATACGGGGGCTTCAAAAGCAGACGGCCGATGAGCTCGAAAGGCTCGGTGCCGAGATTAGGGCGACCGGTGGCCCGTAGTGCCTTCGATCGCCCACATCATCTACATCCCGGGCATTTTGTTGATCGGCTTCGCGCTGGGGTTTCGACTGGGCGCTCGGGCCGTCCGCGACGAGCTCGAGCGCCGGGAGCAGGAGCGGCGACGTTAGCTCAGGCCAGCTTCCTGCTAGCCACGGCACTGGTGGCCTGGGCCGGCGCGCATGTCGGCGCGGAACCGGACCCACTGCCGCCCTTCGCCGGAACTACCGTCTCTCAGGACGCACTCCTGCACGCCCTCGCAACCTCGCGATCGCGTCAATTCAAGCCGGTTGGACGAACCTCCGTCCTCTTCCGGATGCGCACGGAGTCTCGGGTCACCGCCGGCTACAAAGTCAAGAGCCGCGTCATGGAGCATGGGTATCGGTCCGAGATCGCGACATACCGTGTGGGCCGGTTGCTGCTTCTAGACAACGTCCCGCCGACGATTTTTAGGCGAGCGACTCGAAGGGAGATCAAGGCCCGCTTCCACAAAGACAAGCTCGACCGGTGGAGCTCGGTGCGGCGTTCGATTTCGTGGGAGGACGATGGGACCGTGGTTGGAGCTGCTTCGTATTGGATCAAGGGCGCGCGAAGGGGCCTGGAGGACCAGAAGAGCACCTGGCAAACCTGGCTACGCATCGAAGGCACGATACCGCCCCGTAAAACGAAACTCGCGCGGGACTTGTCGACCATGACGCTCTTTGATTTTCTCGTTGGCAACTGGGACAGGTACAGCGGGGATAATCTCTTGATGGACGCCGAGGGCACTCGCGCCTTTTTGGTGGACAATGACCGCGCCTTCTCAGGCATGAACGAAAAGCTCTACGAAAGGCTGCTCGGGGATCTCACGCGAACGGAACGGTTCTCCAAGGGAGTGGTCGACCAGCTCGTCGTTCTCGACGAAAACGCCATCCAGCAGGAGCTCGCGCAAGACCCAAGTCACCGCTCCGAGCCGCTCGTGACGGACGCACAAATCACAGCGCTCCTAGACCGCCGCGCTACGATTCTCTCGTACATCACTGCGCTGGTCGAGGAGCATGGAGACAAGCAAGTGCTCTTCTTCCCTTGAGTTGGTCACCGTGGTAGGGGTGTGTCGTGGCGAAGCCAGATGTGGTCAATGCGGACGAAATGGGGCACGCGCTTGGTCTTCTCGTTCACGACCTCCGCAATCCCGCCGCCACCATAAGCGCCAATGCCGACTTCCTGCAGGAGGTGGGCCTGCCGGATATCGATTCGATCGAGGCGCTTGCAGACGTGAAATTGGCAGTGGGGGAGCTACGTCGAGGGCTCGATCTCCTTGCGTGGATCAGCCGGTGGTTCACCGGTCACGTCCCACTCGAGGCCGCGAACGGCGATGCCGGCGTTTTCATCCGACGGCTTGAACGCGAGGAAACACCGGTTCCGGTCACAATCGACATCGACGATACAGGTCAACTCTACGCGCAGGGGGCGCAAGTCGGGGTCGAAGTCATCGATCTGTTACTACACAACACGCGTCACAACGCGCCCGACGCCACTGCGGCGATTCGGGTCTACGAGGACAAAAACAGGGTCGTCATCGAGGTCCAGGATTCCGGCGAAGCGATCGCTCCGGAGCTCCGCGCTAAGGCCTTTACGCTAGAGGGGCAGAAAGACCTCAAAGGGCGGCTCGATGGGCGGTACGGTCGCTTCGTCGGCTTGTTCGCCGCGGCTGTCGTCCTCGACGGCGTTGGCGGCTCGATCGAGGCAGACGGGGAGAAAGGCGCCGCGGTCTTCAGGGTTCGCCTTCGCCGGGCTCGCCCGACACGCCCACCCTCGACTTGAGGGCCCCCCGGAGATCTTCCAGGCGCTGCCGAATGCGCGCTTCGAACCCAGCGTCGTTCGGGCGATAGTAGCGGCGTCCGACCAAGCGATCTGGCAAATAGGTCTCCCCTCGGGTGTGACCGCCTTCGTCGTGGGGGTAGCGGTATCCCTCACCGTATCCCCAGGACTCCATGGCCTCTGTGGGTGCGTTCCGCAGCTTCAAAGGCACGGGGAGGGCGCCGAGCTCACGGACATCGACTCGAGCGGCCGTCCACGCCTTGTAGGAAGCGTTGCTCTTCGGCGCGCTAGCGAGGTACGTACAACATTGCGCCATCGGAAAGATCCCTTCGGGCATTCCGAGCCTTCGAAATGCGGCGTCGGCGCTCACCGTGAGCTCGAGAGCCCGTGGGTCGGCGTTGCCAATGTCCTCGCTCGCGAAGATCAGCATTCGGCGGAGGATGAACAGTGGATCTTCCCCAGCCTCCAACATCCGCATCATCCAATAGATCGCAGCGTCCGGATCGTTTCCGCGCATCGATTTGATGAACGCGCTGATCACGTTGTAGTGCTCTTCTCCAGACTTGTCGTAGAGCAGGGTCTGTGTCGCGAGGGCTTCTCGGACCATCGGCACTGTCACCCGTTCGACCCCCGCAGACTGCGCATAGTCACTTGCGAGCTCTAGGGCGGACAGGGCACGCCGGGCGTCTCCACGGGCGTTCTCCGCGATCGCCGTGATGGCGTCGTCATCGACCCGATGGGGCACGTGGCCGACGCCCTGCTCGTCATCTCTTAGTGCGCGTTCCACCACGGCTCGCAGGTGAGCGGGTTCGAGCGGCTTCAGATCGAAGACACGCGCACGCGATAGCAGTGCGGAGTTGACCGCGAAGGACGGATTCTCGGTTGTCGCCCCGATCAGCGTCACCGTGCCATTCTCCACGTGGGGGAGGAGCGCATCCTGCTGCGCTTTGTTGAACCGGTGGATCTCGTCGATGAAGAGGATCGTTTTCTTCCCGTAGTAGTTCTTCTGTTCTTTGGCCGCCGCAATGATCTTCCGAAGCTCAGGCACGCCGCCGAGCACGGCGCTGAAGGGGATGAAGATCGAATTCGTCTCGTTTGCGATCACGTGTGCCAGCGAAGTCTTGCCGGTACCGGGTGGTCCCCAGAGGATCATCGAAGGAATGCGATCGGAACGAATCGCGCTAGCCAGAATGTGTCCGTCCCCGAGCAGGTGCTCCTGGCCGAGGACATCTTCCAGTCGGTTTGGCCGCATTCGGTCTGCTAGGGGCGAGCTCGACTCGACCTGGCGCTCAAAGAGGTCCACGCGAGTACTTATAGCTCACCGGAGGATTCGAAGTCTTTTCGGCCCTTCACCCTCGGGCGCGGTCTCGCCACCACCGCGTTCGAAGTGCTCACGGGCAATGCGCTCCGCGAGCGCGTCTGCGATGCTTGCAAACACCTGACCCGACGGAGAGGAGGGCGCCGCCTGCACGACGGGAGTTCCTTGGTCTCCCCACTCGCGCACCAGGGGATCGATCGGTACCTGTCCGAACAGGGGTGCCTCGGCGAACTCCGCGATACGCTGACCGCCGCCGCTTCCGAACAGCTCGTGGGTGACACCGGCACTATCGACGAAGTAGCTCATGTTCTCGACGACACCCAAAATAGGGACATTGACCTTCCGACACATTGATACCGCCTTGTAGACGTCCTGGAGCGCGACCTCCTGGGGGGTCGTAACGATGATCGCGCCCGTGATGCGCAAGCGTTGCGCCAAGGTGAGCGCGACGTCTCCGGTGCCTGGCGGCATGTCGACGACCAGGTAGTCGAGGCTTCCCCAATCGACGTCGCCAACGAACTGCTGGAGCGCACCGTGGAGCATCGGGCCGCGCCAAACCACTGCCTGTTTGGGGTCCTCGAGGAGGAAGCCGATGCTCATCAGCTTGATGCCGAACCGCTGCAGCGGTTGCATTCGCTTGCCGTCTTTCGACGTCGGTTGCCCCTCTATCCCGAGCATCGTGGGGAGTGAAGGGCCATAGATATCCGCGTCGAGGAGCCCGACCCTCGAGCCCAACCGCCGCAGGGCGAGCGCCAGATTGGTGGCGACGGTGCTCTTGCCGACGCCACCCTTGCCGCTCATCACCAGGATCACGTTCCGGACGTCGGGGATGGGGTCTGTGCTGGTCGTCTCGCGTGTCGGCACGTCGACCGTCAGCTCCACTTCGACGAATCCTACGTCGAGCGGCTCGAGCGCTTCATCCACCCGCTGCCGAATCGTCTTTTGAGCTTCTTCGGATGGAGAGCTCACCCTGATCTTCACCCACACACGCCCGTCTTCGACCCGTGCATCGAGGAGCGTTCCCAGCTCGCCGAGGGGTTTTCGAAAAATGGGATCTTCGACTTGGCGAAGAGCGTTGTTCACTGCCTCAAGGGTGGGGGACCCCATGAAAACCTCCGAGTTCGGTCAACCGGGATCTACTAGGGCGGCAGTTTCGTGCCGTCAAGGTGGACAAACTTCCGGCAGCCAGACAAGGCCGGTTATCCTGCCCCGGTGTCGATCTGGGAGAAACGGTGGGCCATTCCGCTAGCCATCTTCGTGGTGTTTTCGGCTGTTTACTGTGTCACCTCGAGTGGCCGCCTGTTTTCACCGTCCCCTAACAGTCACTACGTGCATCTCGCGCAAGGGTGGCTCGACGGACGTCTGGATCTCGGGGGGAGTGCCCCTGGCACGAACGATTGGGCGTGCTTCGATCGCGACGAACGATTGGCATGTTCTGCCGGTCGTTCCTCGTTCACGGGCGACGATGTCACGCGCTACCGCTGGTACGTCTCGTTTCCGCCGCTTCCCGCTGTCCTGCTAGTGCCGATCGTCGCGATTTTCGGACTCGCCACTTGGGACCGCTTGTTCTGGGCCTTGTTCGCCGGTCTTACCCCGGCGTTTCTGTTTTTGGTGTTGCGCGGGGTCCGCGAATCTGGTCGAAGTAGGCGTACTCTGCGCGATGACCTTCTCGTCACGTCGGTGTTTGCTGTCGGGTCCGTGTACTTCTTCGCCGCCGTTCAGGGCAGTGTCTGGTTTGCTGCGCATGTCGTGGCAACCGCGGCGAGCTGCTTGTATCTCTTGTTTTCGTTCGGGGCGCGTCGGCCGGCGGCGGCGGGCCTGATGCTGGGGCTAGCGTTCCTCAGTAGACCCGCAACTCTCCTGCTCGCGCCGTTCTTCGCGCTCGAAGCGATTCAGGCGTCACGTCACTCGGGCGGAGGATCGGTTTCGTTTCCCTCGTTTGCTCGTTTGCTCGGTCGGTTCGCGCTCCCGCTCGCGGCGTTGGTTCTGTTTGCGATGTGGCATAACTTCACCCGCTTCTACGATCCCTTCGAATTCGGACATCGCTTTCTTCAGATTCGCTGGCGGTCACGAATCGAAACGTGGGGCCTGTTCGATCTTCACTACCTCAGCCGCAACATGACCGTATTCTTCATGTCGTTACCGTGGCTCTACGCATCCAGCCCCTTCGTTCGGATCGGCCGGCATGGACTCGCCTTGTGGTTCACCACGCCGAATCTTCTGTGGAGCCTTTGGCCGAAGCGCGTCGATACGACCATAGTCGCCCTGTGGGCAGCCGTGATCCCGACAGCGCTCTGCACGCTGCTCTACCAGAACACAGGATGGGTTCAGTTCGGTTACCGGTTCTCCCTCGACTATCTGCCTCTGGTTTTCGTGCTGGTCACGCTCGGGAGGCGGCGCTTTGGTGCGGCGTTCTGGGCATGCGCGGTGTTCTCTGTCGCTGTGAATACCTTCGGCGCTGTGACCTTCGATCGCCACCCCCAATTTTACGATACGGATCCCACGCAGCAGGTCATTTTCAAGCCGGACTAGGCGGTCCTTTTTCGTTTTCGACCACGAAGACGACTACGAGGGCGTCCTAAGCCTCCTCCTCAGCGTCGATCAGCTCGCGTGCGAGCTCACTAGCCGGGCCCTCCGGGTGCAACGCGCGTTCGAGGCCCGCGCGACCGGCGGCTTGGCGAAGGGCCTTCAGTTCAGTGATCGCGGCCTCCCGCTGATCGTGACCTGCCAGAATGTGCGCCCGGACGAGTCGATGTGACGCTTCGAGTGCTGGGTTGTCCGAGGTGTCCTGACCGCGGAGCTTGGTTTCGGCAGCCTCGAGCTCTCCCCGCACAGCCAGAAGGAGAGCCTCCATTGCGATCAACCAGACCTCGATCGATGGCTCTGCAGGCCGGGGGATATTGCCGATCGTGTCCCGCGCTGCATCCAGCTCGCCGAACTGGAGCTGACACGTGGCGAGTGCCTGGTTTCGAAGTATGGATTGGGCTGGCGTCAGGCTTTGCTCCTCGATGCTCGAGAGCTTTGCCCGCGCGACTTCCCATAGGGATGCCTGGGTCAACGGGCCCGTGGCCAACAGCACCAAGCCGATGTGTCGATCGGTGTCGCTCCTTTTCACGCGATCCAGCAGACGTCCGAGTGCCCTGAGCGCCGCGGGCTGCGCGTCTTCCTCGCCGAGTCGCTGGCACAGGACGGACAGGCCGCGCACATGTCGCATTCGGCGAGCCGAGCTCAGCAATAGAACGAACCCCACTAGTGCTCCGATACCACCCGCCATCCTGTCGACCTGGTCCGGCGTGAGCTCAGCTGCTTGCAGAAGAAATCCCGCCGTAGCCCCGATGAGCAGGACAGTGAGCGTCGACCCCGCGAAAGACACCAGAACCGTGCTGATCGACAACAGGCCAAAGGGAACCCCCCAGGCGAGTCCACGCACCACGGGCGCCAGCAACCCCACCACCAATGCCGCGATCAACGTCGTGGTCATCGTTCAGGGCGAAATCTCGGAGCGATAGGCATAGTAGTGCTTAAGCACTCGGCGCACGTAGCGCTGCGTCTCTTGGTAGGGTGGTATCCCGTTGTACTTCTCCACTGCGCGTTCCCCGGCGTTGTACGCCGCCACCGTCAGGATCAAGTCTCCCTTGAAGCGGTTTGCCAAGATGCGCAGGTACCGGGCGCCACCGAGAACGTTCTGTCGAACATCGAATGGGTCCGAGACGCCCATCGAGCGTGCGGTCTTGGGCATGAGCTGCATCAGACCCATCGCGCCCGCGCGACTGACGACGGTGGGGTTGAAGTTGCTTTCGACGCGCATGACAGCGCGGATGAACGAGTGTGGGAGTCGATAGAGCTGCGCGGCCTCGGCGATCAGGTTGTTGTACCGCGTGTAGCGATTGGGATCTTTGGCGCTCGTCCCCGTGGGCTTCTTTCTCGTGCTCGACCACTTCCTCGCACTGCTCTTCGTTCTCGATTTCTTGCTACTCCGGACGACGACCTGGCAATGACCACCCCGTTCTCGGACATTCGTATAGTGTTGTGTTCCGTCCGCCCGCTTGCACCGATAGATATCAGCGCCCGCAGACGGGGCCGCACCCAGCGCGAGGCTGGCCGCGACCACCGCTATCGGCATGGAGAAACGCATCGTCACGGAGTGTATATCCCGCTTCGAAGACGCGCCAAAACCGGCCCTTCGCGCTTGCGCTCCGCTCTCTTCGGCCCATCATGGTCGGTCATATGGCGACCCCGAGCTTTTTCGAAGGGCCCGAAAAGAAGCTGGAGCTGGTCGTTTCGCCAGACTCTCCGTCGTTGCGATCCCTCGGAGACGAGACTTGGCAGGATGTCGTGCGCGCTGCAGGGGCAGAAGTCATCTCCGTGATTCGCAACGGTCACTGTGACGCTTACCTCCTGTCCGAGTCGAGCTTGTTCGTCTTCGACGACTACTGCGTGATGATTACCTGTGGCCTGACGACTTTGGTCGACTCGGTTGAGCGATTGGTCCAGACCATTTCCGTCGATTCGATCGCGTTCCTCGTCTACGAGCGTAAGAAGGAGCACTTTCCCGAACGCCAGCCCACGACTTTCGTCGAGGACGCCAGGCGGCTGCAGGCCATCGTTCCCGGTCGCGCGCTTCGGTTCGGCGATCAGCACGGACACTACGTGCAAATGTTCCATACGACGCGCGCGTTCGTTCCCGAAACGAACGATCCAACCCTCGAGGTATTGATGCACGGTATCGATGAACGCATGGCTGCGCGGTTCATGAACGCCGAGGCATCGGAGGGCCGTTCGTTGGCGGTCGCGCTCGGCATCGACGGTGTTCTACCCGGGTTCGACACATCCGAACATGTCTTCGACCCGGCCGGATATTCCCTGAACGCCCTTCAGGGAGAGGAATACTACACATTTCACGTCACTCCTGAAGCGATGGGGAGCTACGTGAGCTTCGAGACCAACTACGATTTTCAGAGCGATCTAACCGGGCTGGTTGGGTCCATCGTCGAACTATTCCAACCTAGGGCCTTCGATGTCTTGACGTTCCTGCCTGAGGGGGAGCCAAAGCTGAAGCTAGCGGGCTACCAGTTGGGTGACCACGTGGTCCGCAGCCTCGGCGGCTATCGCGTGACCTACCTGCAGTACTACGTCCCTCCGAGTGGGCCCCGCGGTCCTTGCGAGCTACCCCTGTAGCCTCCGACTACAACCACGTACAACACTTGCCGTTCCCCTGATAGACTGCCCCGTTCATGCGAGCCGAATGTGGCGACCTAGTGCTGGGTAGCGGTGTGGCCGGTCTGAGCTTTGCGCTCGAGGCGGCCCTCCACGGCAAGGTCACGATGGTGACCAAGCGCAGTCGAACCGACTCGGCGACGAACTGGGCGCAGGGTGGGATTGCGGCTGTGCTCGATCCCGCCGACTCTTTCGAAGCCCACGTCGAAGACACGCTCAACACGGGTGGTGGCCTGTCGCGCCGGAACATCGTCGAAATGGTGGTTCGCGGCGGCCCGAGTCGGATCCAGGAACTGATGGAGCTCGGGGCTCAGTTCAGTCGCAGCGAAGAGAACGAGTCGCTCGATCTGACGCGTGAGGGCGGGCACAGTGCACGCCGCGTCGTTCATGCTGGCGACGTCACCGGTGAAGAGGTGCAGCGGGTCCTCGTCGAGGCGGTGGCGGCCTCACCCAATATCGAGATCTACGAAGACCACATGGCCATCGACCTGGTCCAGATCGAGACACCCGCTGGTTCGTCGCGAGTCGTTGGTGCCTACGTCCTCGACGAGACGACCGGTAACGTCAAGACCTTCCTGGCCAAGCAGACCGTCCTTGCGACGGGGGGTGCGGGGAAGGTCTACCTCTACACCTCGAACCCCGACGTCGCAACGGGCGACGGCGTGGCCATGGCGTATCGTGCCGGTGCCGAGGTTGGCAACATGGAGTTCTTTCAGTTTCACCCGACTTGTCTCTATCACCCGGAGGCCAAGAGCTTTCTGGTGAGTGAAGCGCTCCGTGGGGAGGGCGGCATCCTTCGCTCTCGGGACGGCACGGCTTTCATGGGCGCGCATCACGAAATGAAGGACCTTGCGCCTCGCGATGTCGTCGCTCGTGCCATCGACTACGAGATGAAACGCACGGGCGAGGAGTGCGTCTTCCTCGATATGACGCACGAGCCCGCATCGTATCTGATCGAACGGTTTCCCAACATTCACGCTCGATGCCTCGAGTACGGCATCGACATGACTCGTGAGCCGATCCCCGTGGTGCCTGCTGCGCATTACATGTGCGGGGGAGTCGTGGTCGACGACCAGGGCCACACGACACTTCCGGGCCTCTGGGCCGTTGGCGAGGTGACCTGTACGGGCCTTCATGGCGCGAACCGACTCGCGTCGAATTCACTGCTCGAAGGGCTCGTGTACGGTCACCGCGCGGCCATAGCGGCGCGCGAGAGGTCCTCCTCTGAGCTCGATGCAGCATTCGAAGGGGTCCCGGACTGGGATGTCGGCCAGGCCGTACCGAGCGACGAAGCCGTCGTGGTCACTCAGAACTGGGACGAGCTTCGACGCTTCATGTGGAACTATGTAGGCATCGTTCGCACCGATCGGCGCTTGCGGAGAGCGGCTCGCCGTATTGCGATGCTTCAGAACGAGATCCGCGAGTACTACTGGGCGCACCTCGTGAATCGAGACATGTTGGAGCTCCGCAACATTGCCGACGTCGCGGAGCTGATCATCCGTTGCGCGGAGGCTCGCAAGGAAAGCCGTGGGCTACATTACAATCTCGATTACCCGCATGCCGGCGACGAGTGGCGCGGAGACACGCGCGTCGTGAAGGGCGCGCCCCCTCGCATCACACACGAGTAGGCCTTTCCCTCTCCTGACTGCTATCGTGTAGGAGCGCTCCTATCGGGCGTTCTTACTTGTGGGGAGAGATGCGTTTCCTTCTTGTCGCGGCGATCGTCGCCGCATCCTTAGTTTCGACGAGCGCTGTGTATGCACAGGGCTCCGCTTCACGTGATGCCCGAATTGCGCAAGCAAAAAGAGACTTCGCCGCGGGCACCAAGGCCTATCAGAGCGGCGATTTCGTGGGGGCGCTCGCTCGCTTTCGTCACGCGTACAAGCTGACGAAAAGCCCCGATTTGCTCTACAATATCGCGACGGTCTCTGACCGAATGCGCCGTGATGCCGTGGCTCTCGAGGCTTATGAAGGATACATCGAGGCACGGCCAAAGTCGCCCGACCGAGAGCATGTCGAGGGCCGAATCGAAGCGCTGCGCGCCGCGATTCGCGCTCAACAGCGGGCCGAGATCGATGCCGAGATCGAAGCAAGGCGAGCGGCGATCGAAGCTGCTGCCCAAGTCAAAGCCGAGAGACCGCTCACCCAGCATGTTGGCCCGGGGCCAGGTCCGTGGATCACGATCGGGGTGGCCGGTGCATCGATGGTGTCGGGTGCGATCTTGGTCGGGCTCGGCCAACGCGATCAGAAAAACGTGTCGAACGCGCCGGCCGGATCCAATTTTATCGAATACCAAGACATGGCGGATCGAGGCCCGCGCCGTACGAAGGCGGGCGTGGCGCTTCTGGGTCTCGGGGCCGCAGGGGTCATTGGGGGCGTCATTTGGCAGCTCACCGGAGGCCACGAAGAAAAGATCCCTGAAGTGAGCATCGGGCCGACCGCGATCTCCGTCAGGGGGAAATTCTGATGAAATATCTCGTTGCTCTATCTCTTGGTCTCATTCTTCTCGGCGGGTGCAACCTTGCCATCCCGAATGGTCTCTTTGGCTGTGGTCAGCAGTCGGACTGCCCTTCGGAGTACTTCTGCTGGAGCAGCGATAGCCGGTGCTACGACGCCCAAGAACCGGGTTGCGTGCCTAAGAGCTGTGATCAGGTGATGGGCGAGTTCGCTGCCCTCGGGATCCCCATCGACTGTGGTTCGCTTCCCGACGGTTGCGAAGGCTCGATCGAGTGCGGCGGTTGTCCCGAGGGAACTCAATGCGGCGCCAATGGGCAGAACTTCACGTGCGGCTGCGAAGAGCTCACCTGCGCGACGCTTGGAACGGGCGCGGAGTGCGGCATGATTCAGACCCGATGTGACGGATCCGAGGCAGAGATCGACTGTGGTCAGTGCTTTGGGCAGCAGGTTTGCGTCGACAACGAATGCGTTTGCCCGGCCGGGGTCAACTGCGATCTGGGCTGCGGCACCTGTCCCGCCGGCGAGGTATGCGTCGCTGGCGAGTGCTGCGCTCCAACCTTCCCCTGCGCTCAGAACGAGTGTTCGCCACCCGGCGGTCTCGATGACGGCTGCGGCGGTCAAGCACAGTGCCCACCGTGTGCCAACAGCGATCAGTGCGTGCTCTCGGACAACCTGACCTTCGAATGCCTCGGGGACTGCACCTGTCAGGCTGAGGGCGTCGAGTGCGGAAGCACGACGATCTGCGGTGAGCCCACTCTTTGCGGAAGCTGCCAAGACAGCGGCTTCGAAAACGGCTTTCGCTGCAGCGGTGGCCGCTGTGTCTGCGACGACCCTTTCGAGTACAACGACACTTTCGAGAACTTCTCGCTCATCTGCGGTGGCTCGACCGGTCTCAACTGCATGCAGGACGCGTGGGGGGTCCAGCTTCAAGCGACCCTCCACCACGAAAAAGACATCGACTACTACGCACTCGAGGTTCTCGACGCAAATACCATACTCATCGCCGAGCTCTTCGAGGGCAGGGGTCGGTACCTCGTGCACATGACCTACATCTGCCCGAACGGCGAGCTTGGGATCAATGCCTGCAGCGGGTCGTCGGATGATCTCGAAGGCATCACGTTCTGCGTCGAGGATATACGGACACCAGGAGATTTCGTGGGACTCGCTCGATATTGCGAACCGAGCTCAGCCTCAGCGATGGGGACGGTCCTGATCGGAGTACGCGAGCAGGACTTCCCAGGTGGCTGCGATTCCTACGGGCTGAAGATCTTGGCGACTTACGGCGTTGCGCAGACGTTCTGAGCGGCGTACTGAAGCTCCGATTGACTACTGGCGCCGCGGCGGATAAGAGGCCCGCCAGTCATGAGCCGATACCTCTTTACATCCGAGTCGGTGACCGAAGGGCATCCCGACAAAATTTGCGACAAAATCAGTGATTCTCTTCTCGACGCGTACATAGACCAAGACACGCGTTCGCGCGTCGCGCTCGAGACGATGGTCAAGACCGGCTTCGTGGTCGTCGGAGGCGAGGTCACCTCGAAGGCCACGATCGACATCGCGACGATCGTCCGAGATGCGATCGCTGGTATCGGCTACACAGACTCCTCGATGGGGTTCGACGCTGCGACCTGCGGTATTCTCACAGCCGTCGAGCTGCAGTCGCCGGACATCGCCCAAGGGGTGGATAGAACGGGAGGCAAGGAGCAGGGCGCAGGAGACCAGGGTCTGATGTTCGGCTACGCAGTCGACGAGACTCGGCAGCTGATGCCGATGCCGATCGACCTCTCCCACAAGCTGGCGCGCCGCCTCGCTCAAGTGCGCAAGCGTAAGGTCCTTCCATGGCTCCGTCCAGACGGAAAGAGCCAAGTCACCGTCGAGTACGAAAACGGCCGGCCGACCCGATTTGATGCGATCGTCGTCTCCACGCAGCACGCGGAAGGAGTGAAGCATCGAGATCTCAAAGAAGCGATCATCGAGGAAGTCATCAAGCCCACGCTTCCCGCGAAGATGATCGACAAGTCGACCAAATTTCACGTGAATCCGACC
>CAXMND010000037.1:0-19699 GCA_964194675.1 uncultured Coxiellaceae bacterium
GGCCACAACGCGGTCGTTCAGGACGCCCTCGTACCCCGGCACGCCTTTCTGGCTAGGCGCAAGCACTTCTTCCATGTTGCCCAACCCTGCTATGTGGTTGTCGGTTCCGGAGAGCAACATCGACCGCGTGGGGGAACACGTTGTACTCGTGTAGAAGTTGGTGAACCGCACGCCTTGCTGAGCCAAGGTGTCGAGATTGGGCGTCCTGATCTCACCTCCGAACATCCCCATGTCGGCGTAGCCCATGTCATCGGCCACAATGAGCACGATGTTTGGCCGCGCATCTGCCGCCGCCAGGTCCGGTCCCCAACTCACCGCTGTACCCAGCAAAAGCAAGGCTCCGAGCCCCCGCACTGTGCGACCGGCATTTGTCGAATTCATGGCTTGCTCCATTGATTTTGTTCTCCTCGTTAGAAGAACCATCTGAACCCAACTTCCATCGTGAACTGACGGTCTGTGGGGTCTGACTTGCTATTTCGGCGGACTCCAAAGCCCGGCTTGGCATACAGGATCTTCCCGGGGGCCAGCAGCTTGCCCACCTCTGGAGCGAGCCACATGGAAGTGTGGCGCGCTATGCCATCGTAGATCAGTTGAAATTCAGGCAATAGATAGAACCCTCCCCACCACTCGCCCGGCGGCGTCAGGGGTTGCATGTAAAACCACCGCCCGACATATCGCGACGTTTTCGTGGCTGCGTCGGTCCTATAAAGATCAAAGACATACTCGTTTAAGAGAGCCACGAATCCATGGAAAGGCATGTCCATTACAAGGGCCACGATCGGTCCGAACAAAAGCGCATTGCCACCTAGCAACTCATCGGTGGCTGTTGGAAACGTAAGGTCCGTGCCCACCAAGACATTGCCTCTCATTTTTCCTTCCTTGGCGTAATGAAATTCGAAAGGTTTCGGTGTGGCCAAGAACTTGAGATTCATGTCTCCCAGACCAATCGCGTACCTCGGAGTACCCGCGGGAAGTCCCGCAACATTGGTGAAATCACGATACTGAGCGAGTGGTATTTCATAGAACATGCCAAGCCGAGGAGTGAAAGCAAATGTTCCAAATGCAGTTAAATCTTGCTGCCTCAGTCCATTTCGTAATTTCGCGTAGCGATAAAAAGGCATCCACTTGTTCGAAAAATCGCGTGGGTCGGCTCCGGTTTTATTTCCCTCGATGTTCTCATCCACCGTCTTTTCCTTGGCGGCCTTTTTAACTTCTTTGTATTTGTCGATCTCTTCGGGAGATACGCCTGCTTGTCCTTCGGGAGATACGCCTGCTTGCTCATCTGGAGATACGCTTGCTTGAGATACGTCCGGCGGTTCCGGTTCTTCTTGGGCAACTGCCGAAGGCAGACCATGAAATGTGAACACGGCGACGATGACGAGAATATCGCGACGGGCTATGATCATGTCATTCGTCTCCTCGCCCCTCATCGAGAGGTCTTCAAACACTTCCACCTGCGGCGTTGGTGAATACCGCGGCGCTGGTAGGCTACCCTCGCGCTGGTCCCCCATCCGTGTTGAGCTTCCGCACGATCTCCCGGTAGCTGCGGACGGCGGCTCGGCGCATCGCAAAGGACGTTGGCTTGACGGAGCGCGAGTGCAACTCGCTCGATGCGCGCGGACCCCACCAGTCGGCCGCTGCCGCCCGCCGATCGAGGTCTCCTCACGTTCGCGCCGAAGGGCGGCCGCAGCGCACCCGAACGGATGCGACCAAGGGACACTAGGCGCTTGTCTTGCGACCGGCAGCGTCATGGCAACCTACCAGACGTTGGGAGGAGACTATCACCGGATCCTCTTTTCGGACATACGTAATTGTTCATACGTAATCAGTGGAACGATCCGGAGAAGTCGACCTTTAAGGTGAGCCACGAGTGGGACTTGGTGCAGGTCGATTTCGGCACGCCACCGCTCACGCTGATCGAGAGCGAGCTGTTCGGACACGAAAAGGGTGCGTTCACGGGAGCGGTGGATCGGAAGATCGGCCGTTTCGAATTGGCGGACGGCGGCACGATCTTCCTCGACGAGGTCGGCGATCTCTCCCTTGAGCTCCAAGCCAAGCTGCTCCGAGTTCTGCAAGATCATCAGTTCGAGCGGGTGGGATCGTCAACCACGAGGAGTGTGGATACGCGCGTCATCGCGGCGACTAACCGCGATCTCGAAACGCTGATCGCCGAGGGCCTGTTCCGAGCGGATCTATACTACCGATTGAGCGTTTTTCCGATCCGTATGCCCCCGCTTCGCGAAAGGCGCGATGACATTCCCCTGCTTGTCTGGTTTTTCGTCACCCACCTGCGAACGCGGCTCGGAAAGACATTTGAAACCATCCCCTCACGGGTGATGGATGCGCTGATCTCGTATGATTGGCCGGGCAATGTGCGGGAGCTTCAGAATATTGTGGAGCGCGCCATGATCCTCTCGCCCGGTTCCAGCCTTGAACTCGGAGACATCCTGCCGGGACGCCGAGAAGAGACGAAGGGAGTCGTGCCAACAGCTGAGCGTCCCGGGACAACCCTCGAAGAAGTTGAGCGCGCACACATCATAAAGGTGTTGCAGGAGTGCGGCTGGAGAATCCGTGGAAAAGAGGGCGCGGCCGAGCGCCTCGGGCTAAACCGATCGACACTACAGTCCCGGATGAAAAAGCTCGGAGTTCGGAAACCCTAGAAAGTAGTACGCCGCCGCCAGCACGTTCGAGAACTCGTGCTCGAAAGTGTCGCTGTCAGGGATGAACACGTATCCGAGCTCGAGCTCGATGCCCCAATGTCTCCTGATGAAATAGGTGAAGCCCACTGCGACGACGATGCCGAACGAGTGTTCGATGCCCTTCCCTTCGGCATCTTCGCGCTCTCGCTTGAAGACGCGAATGTTACTGCTGATGCCTGCGCCGATGAATGGCTCCCAGTCGTTGTTCTGAGCTCCAGGAAGGAAAACGCGCGCTTCGACTCCCGATCATCCTGATCGATGTAGAACCAGTGATCCTGTGCCCTCACGGCGATGAACGCGTTCTTCGGCTCTTTGCACTGGCACTGGCACTGTCACCCCGCCTACGGCGGTATGGGTCGCAACTCGATCTCCACCGTCGTCGTCCCCGGCGGCAAGTCCAGCTCCATGTCGTGCGGAAAGTAGTCATCCGCAGTGACGGTCATCAGGTGCATCCCCGGGATCAGCGCCTTGGGCTCTGCGGCGAGCACCCTCGCGCGGCCGAAGTAGTGACCATCGAGGTACACCGAGGCGTTGCTAGGGGTGGCGATCACTTCGAGTCGGGCTGGCTCCTGACGGACGGTGTCTTTCTTGGCGCAGCCGAGCGCAGCGAGCACGACCAGTAGAGCGACGACCCTCATTCCCACTCGATGGTCGAAGGGGGCTTCGACGAAATGTCGTAGCAGACGCGATTGCACCCGCGCACCTCGTTGATGATGCGGCTCGAGATGCGGGCGAGCACTTCGTGTGGAATCCGAGACCAGTCCGCGGTCATGCCGTCGCGCGAATCGACTGCGCGCACAGCCACGACATGGTCGTACGTGCGCTCGTCACCCATGACCCCAACGGTACGCACCGGCAGGATCACGCAAAACGCCTGCCAGATTTTGTCGTACAGGTCGGCTGCCCGAATCTCCTCTTCGAAGATCGCGTCGGCCTCGCGAAGGATGTCGAGCTTCTCCCGTTCGATCGGGCCCGGGCAACGAACGGCCAAGCCGGGCCCGGGGAACGGATGCCGCCAAAGCACGTCGTGTGGCATCCCCATCGCCTCGCCGACCTCTCGGACTTCGTCCTTGAAGAGCAAGCGAAGCGGCTCGATCAGCTCGAGGTGGAGAGTATCCGGCAGACCGCCGACGTTGTGGTGGCTCTTGATCACCGCACTCGGCCCCTTGAACGAGAGGCTCTCGATCACATCTGGATAGAGGGTCCCTTGCACGAGAAAGCCCACGTCGCCGAGCTTCTCCGCCTCCCGTTGGAAGACGTCGATGAACACGCGCCCGATGATCTTCCGTTTTCGCTCGGGGTCACTCACCCCGTGAAGGGCATCGAGGAACTCATCTACCGCATCGACGTGAATCAGCTTCAGTCCAAAGTGATCACGGAACGTATGGACGACGCTTTCAGGCTCGTCTTTTCGAAGCAAACCGTTGTCGACGAAGACGCAGGTCAATCGGTCGCCGATAGCCCTCGAGACCAGCATAGCGGCGACCGACGAGTCGACACCGCCCGATAGCCCACAGACGACGGAGCGATCTCCGACCTGACGGCGTACCGACTCGACCGTCTGCTCGACGAACGAACCAGGCGTCCAGTTGGCCTCGCATCCAGCAACCTCGAACAAGAATGCACGCAGCATCTCGACGCCGCGAGGCGTGTGCGCAACTTCGGGATGAAACTGAACGCCGAAAATCTGCCGCTCGAGGTGGGCAACCGCGGCGAATGGGCTGTTCGACGTCCGTGCAATCGCCTCGAACCCGGCGGGCAGACTCTCGACGCGGTCGCCGTGGCTCATCCACACGTCGAGACGGCTCTCGAGGCTGAAACCGTGTAGAAGCCCCTCCGCACGGAGCACCTCGAGGTGAGCCGGCCCGTACTCCCGCTCGTCGGCCTGCTCGACCTTCCCTCCTAGGAGGTGAGTCAGGAGCTGCATCCCGTAACAGATACCGAGAACCGGCACGTCGAGGTCGAACACGCCTGGGTCGACCGTTGGTGCGCCATCGACGAACACGCTCGCCGGCCCCCCGCTCAAGATGATGGCTCGGGGCGAAGTCCCCCGGACTGATTCGAGGGGATACGTGCAGGGCTGAATTTCGCAGTAGACGTGCTGCTCGCGGATCCGCCGTGCAATGAGCTGCGTGTACTGCGACCCGAAGTCGAGGATCAGAACCCCATCCGCAATCATGTGGCGATCTAACACGCAGGCCTAGATCGGTCGAGCGAGCTCATCTACTGACACGGTAGTTCGGAGCTTCCTTCGTGACCATGACATCGTGCACGTGACTCTCGTGAAGCCCGGCGGCGCTGATCCGGATGAACTTGCTGTTCTGCTGCAACTCTTTCACGGAGGGACACCCGGTATACCCCATCCCGGAACGGAGGCCGCCAACGAGTTGGTACACCACGCTCGAAAGGGCGCCTCGATACGGCACCCGCCCTTCGATGCCTTCCGGAACGAGCTTTCCCACGTCCGAGATATCGGATTGCGCGTAGCGGTCGGACGAGCCGTCTTTCATCGCGCCGAGCGACCCCATGCCGCGGTACGCCTTGTACGTGCGCCCCTGGTAAAGCACGAGCTCGCCGGGTGCCTCGTCGGTGCCCGCGAAAAGCGAGCCGATCATCACACTATCGGCACCCGCGGCGATCGCCTTCACTGCGTCGCCGGAGTACTTTACGCCGCCGTCCGCGATCACAGGCACCTCGTGCTCCCGGCCCACGCGGGCACAGTCCATCACCGCGCTGACCTGTGGCACTCCGATGCCCGCAACCACTCGGGTAGTGCAGATCGATCCGGGCCCCATTCCAACCTTCACCGCATCAACGCCAGCATCGATCAACGCTTTGGTCCCGTCCCCGGTGGCCACATTGCCTGCCACGACTTGGACGTCGGGATACGTGCCCTTGGTGTCTCGCACCGCGTCGATTACACCCTTGGTATGGCCGTGGGCCGTATCGATGATCAATACGTCGACCCCGGCCTGGATCAACGCCTCGGCGCGCGTCTGTCGTTCCGGTCCGACACCAAGCGCGGCACCGACACACAGCCGGCCCAGCGAGTCCTTGATCGAATCCGGATATCGATCGGCTTGCAGTAAATCCTTGATGGTGATGAGTCCGACGAGGTCACCGTCCTCACCGACCACCAGAAGTTTCTCGATACGGTGCCTGTGCAGAAGCTCGCGCGCTTTTTTCTGCTCCACGCCGGGAGGAACCGTCACGAGCTCCTTGGTCATGAGCTGCGCGACCTTCTGGTTGAGGTTCTGCTCGAAGCGAACGTCTCGGCTGGTCAAGATGCCGACGGGCTTGTCACCCTCGACCACTGGGAGGCCTGAGATCTCGTGGCGACGCATCAGCTCGAAGGCATCGTGGAGCGATTCGCCCGGCCCGACCGTCACGGGATCGACGATCATCCCCGTCTCCGCCCGCTTGACCTTGACCACCTCGAGGGCTTGGTGCTCGGGGCTCATGTTCTTGTGGATGATCCCGATGCCGCCCTCTCGGGCCATCGTCACTGCGGTGCGCCACTCGGTGACCGTGTCCATCGCGCTCGACACGAAGGGGATACGCAGCTCGATCTCTCGCGTAAACCGGGTCGAGACGTCTGAGTCGGCAGGCAGAAAATCGGCGTACCCCGGCAGAAGTAATACGTCGTCAAAAGTGAGCGCCTCCCGCAAGATGCCTTCTGTCACCGAAACCTCCCAAGGCCGTAAAAATTGGCGCCGAGTATAGCGCCCCGATGACACCACGCTAGTAGGCGCGTGGAAAGTCCTTGGGATCCACGTGATCGAGGGCAAAGCGAATCAACGCACTTCGGCTGACCCGACGATGTCCTCGCTTTTTGAGCTTGGCGACCATGGCATCGAGGCGAGCCAGATCTTCGTTGTAAAGGGAGATGCAGATCACGTCGTAGTGCTCAGGCTTCGCCTGCTTCTTGGCTTTCGCCGATCCCCGCTTCCGCTTCTTGCCACCGTAGAAGGTGTCTCGAAGCACCGCGTTGACCTCGTCCTCCTCGAAAACCTCGTTGACCCGTGTTCCACCCCGCCGCTTCATGAGTCCCTCCCTCTACGCTGCTGGAAGCGTCATCTCCGGTCGCCCGATCTGCCCCCGCGTCACCACGGCCGTCACCGTTTCCACGAGGCACATGTAGTCCTCGGCTCCATGACTCTTCGGCGCGTACTCGAAGATCGTCATTTTTGCACTCGGCGCCTCTCGAAGCTTGGTGTTGATTCGAATCGGATCGTAGCAGCGCCCTTCGAAGTGCTTCCGAAGCGTCAGAATTGCCTCGTGTGAAATCCGAGTTCGTACGTCGAAGAACGTCGGTAGCACCCCGAGTAACTGAACATCGTGCTGGAGGAGCTCGCGAACGTTGCGCATCGTTCGAAGTACCTGCTTGACCCCCACTAGTGACAGATAGTCGCACGCGACGGGCACGATCACGCTGTCCGCGTACACCATGGCGTTCTGGTTCATCAGTGAAAGCGCTGGCGCGCAATCGATGACCACGATGTCATAGGCACTGCACGCGTCCCCAAGGCGCTCGCGCATGATGCGGTCGCGGTTCGGGCGCTCAGCGAGGAACAACTCAGCGGCAGCGAGCGCCTCGTTCGAGGTGAGCACATCTAGCCCTTCACGAACCGGAATGGCCACGTCCGAGGCTTTCGCGCCGTTGACGAGGACGTGATAGAGCGTGCGCTGCCCGGCGATCCCCAACGACGCGCCGACGTTCCCTTGTCCGTCCGCATCGATCAAGAGCACCCGTCGACCCGCTTCGGCCATTCCAGCCGCAAGGTTGATCGCGGTCGTGGTCTTGCCGGTCCCTCCCTTGTGATTGAACACGGCGATGCGCTTTGGGGTGGGGCGAATCAGGTCGACTTGGCTTTGTCGCTGCTGTCCGCGCTCCCTGCAATCGGTTGAGCAAAAATATTCACGCCGTCCGTCGCTCACCGACATCTGGTACGGATACTCGACCTCGAAAGTACGCCCGCAGGCATCGCAGGCGCATACCCCGTCTGCCCCCAACAGCAGGCTCTGTTGGCATCCGGTAGAGCATACGTAGACGTATTCACCGGCTTCCTCCCGAACTTGATAGCGAAAACGGACTTCAAAGGGCTTTTCGCAAACGTGACAAGTGGACTGCATCACCGCTCCGGGAGTTATCGAAGTACTTCCTGAAGCGGTTGAACCAGAACCCACACCCCCCGTCAAAAAAACGCAGCACTAGGAAAGCCGACCCCAAGCGAAAAGATCCGCGCACTAGACGTCGAGATCGACTGCTTCGGCCCGGGGTGCACGTTCCATGATGAACCGGTAGCGCGCCGAGGGATCCTTTCCCATGAGCTCGCTAAACACACGGTCGGCTTCGAGCTCGCCATCGACAGTCACGCGCAGGGCTCTGCGGCGGGTCTTGTCGAGCGTGGTCTCCCGAAGCTCGTCGGCCGTCATTTCTCCGAGGCCCTTGAAGCGGCTGATCTCGATCTTCGCGTTCCCCGGGGCACCCACAACGATTCGGTCGCGCTCGGCGTCATCGAGCGCCCAATGCACCTGCTTTCCGATGTCGATTCGGTAAAGTGGAGGTTGTGCGAGAAACACGTGCCCGGCCCGAACGAGACCCGGCAACAAGCGAAAAAAGAACGTCAACAAGAGCGTTGCGATGTGATGGCCGTCGCTGTCCGCATCCATGAGCAAGAACACCCGCCCATAGCGCAGCTTCGAAAGGTCGAAGTCTTTGCCGATGCCACAGCCAAGCGCGCTCACGATATCCTGCAGCTCTCGGTTGCCGAGGATCTGTGCCTCCGAAGCCCTTTCGGCGTTCAGGACCTTGCCCCGAAGCGGCAGGATCGCCTGTGTCTTGCGGTCGCGCCCCTGCTTGGCGTTGCCGCCCGCACTGTCACCCTCGACCAGGAAGAGCTCGCTCTCATCGGGGTTGGTGCTGGAACAGTCGGCGAGCTTGCCGGGGAGGTTGAGACGATGGCTGACTGCCGTCTTTCGAGACACCTGCTGGTTTGCCGCTCGGCTGGCGGCTCGCGCCCGCGCCGAGATGATGACTCGAGCGACGATCGCCTCCGCCGAAGTCTTGTTGTTCAACAGCCACTGCTCGAACGCGGTACGTACCGAAGTCTCGATCTGTGCAGTCACTTCCGGATTGTTGAGCCGCTCCTTCGTCTGCCCCTGAAACTGAGGCTCGTGAACATACACGCTCAACAACGCAACGAGGCCTTCGCGGATGTCGTCCGCGGTGATCTTCACACCCTTGGGCGTAAGCTTGTGCGTGTCCATGTGGTTGCGAATCGCCTTGGAGAGCCCTTGCTTGAACCCGTTCTCGTGCGTGCCGCCAGAGCCCGTCGGAATGCCGTTCGCATACGACCGAATCGCTTCGTCGGTGGCTTCGGTCCAACGGAGCGAGACTTCCAGTCGAGGCTCTTCTTCGTGCTCGAGAGTGAACGCGTCGGGATGGACCGAGGGCTTCCCCCGCTCGACGACGAGCTTCTCGAGAAAGTCGACGATGCCACCCGGATGCTCGAATTCGACGCGCTCATTGGTTTTGCTATCGATGAAGACGATCTTGAGGCCACGGTGAAGATACGTCTTCGCTTCCAGGCGCTCGGCCACGCGCGCAGCGTCGAACGTGGTCCGCTTCGGGAAGATCTCGGTATCAGGTCGAAAGTGGATCGACGTGCCGCGCTTGCTGGTCCTGGCGCCCTTCTTCAGTTTGCTGGTCGCCTTCCCGCGCTTGAAGCTTTGCGAGTAGGTCTTCCCGCCGCGCCAGACTGTCGCCGTCAGCTCAGACGACAGGGCATTGACGACCGACGCCCCCACCCCGTGAAGCCCGCCGGCGACTTGGTAGCTCTTGCCCCCGAACTTTCCACCGGCATGGAGGGTCGTCAGGATGAGCTCGAGTGCCGACCGCTTGAACTTCGGATGCGGGTCTACAGGGATTCCTCGGCCGTTGTCGGTGATGGTCGCACCACGATGATCGTCATCGAGCACCACTTCGATGCGGGTCGCGTACCCGTTGATCGCCTCGTCTACCGCGTTGTCGAGGACTTCCCAGAGCAGGTGGTGGTAGCCGTACGTGTCAGCGCCACCGATGTACATCGCGGGCCGCTTGCGAACCGGCTCCAGGCCCTCGAGGACGTCGATGTCTTTCGCGGTATACGCCACTAATCCTCCGGAAACACCGGTATCTCGGGTTCTTGGTAGACTTCGCCCTCGACCGCGCCACGCGTGAAGAGCTGGAAGCCCCGCCCGCCTCGAGACACGATCTCGTACTTGCGAAGAGTGATTCGGTAGTCGTTCCCCCCTTCTCGCTTGGCGATGAGGACGTCGTCGTCATACGAGAGCACCCGGGCAGCGAGAACCTGGTCATCCTTTTGGAGCTTGATCAACATGACGCCGCGGCCGGCGCCCGCCAACAGAGAGACATCCTCTGCTTCACAGACCAACGCCCGACGCTGCTTGGTTACGCAGGTGACACAGTCTTCCTCGAAGACGGGGGCAACGTAGATCACTTCGTCCCCCTGCTTCGGCCGCGTGAACTTCCGACCGGAACGAGTCGACGCATCGCGGTGATTGCGCAACGAGAAGCGCAACGAGAGACCGCCTCGGGTAACGGCGATCGCATACGGGGGCTCGGGCTCTTCCGACTCTTCATCGGGCGGCGGAACTTCGAGGAAGCGTGAGTCGAACCCGATCGCACCCACGATGCGCTCACCGTCGGCCAGCTTGAACAGCGTTTGCAGAGGCGTTCCATGCCCAGTGGACGCGGGCACGTCGACGATACGGGTCACGTAACAGACACCATTGCTGCTGAAGAACCCGATTGTGCTCTTCGTCGACCCCGCAAGGACGGCCAACACGCGGTCGCCCTTACGGACGCGTGTGGATGCGACGTCTTTCACGCGCTGCTGACGTTTCACCCAACCCTGCTCGGTCACGATCACCATCGCGTCCTCGTCCACGATGAAGGCCTCCGCATCGAACTCGGGCTCGTCGAGCTTGCCGGTGATCTTGGTGCGCCTCGGGTCGGCATAGGTCGTACTTAACTCTCGAAGCTCGGCCTTGATCAGCTTCCACCGAGCGGCGGGGCTCGTGAGGAGTCGCTGCACGCGCGTGGCTTCCTTGAGCTTCGCATCGAGCTCGCTTCGAATCTCGAGGATCTGGAGTTTCGCAAGCCGGTAGAGCTTGAGCTCGAGAATGGCATCGGCTTGGAGCTCGTCGAGCTTGAAGCGCTTCATGAGCTTTGCGGCGGCGTCCTGCTTCCCCTCGGACCGACGGATGATCCGAACCGCTTCGTCGAGCGCGTCGAAAACGACGACGAAGCCCCGCAGAACGTGGATGCGCTTCTGGAGCTGCTCGAGCTCGAACTCGAGCCGTTTGGTGACGACCTCCATGCGGAAATCGACGAAGTGTTTGAGGATCTCTTTGAGGCCAATCCGCTGTGGCGCGGCTACGTCGGGGTTCGACGTCGGCACCAAACAGGTGAGATTGACCTGCACGTTGTTCTGAAGCGGCGTATGTTTGTACAGGTACGCCATGATCAAGTGCGGGTCGGCGTCCTTTTTCATCTCGCAGACGATGCGGCAGTCGTCGGTGCTCTCGTCTCGAACGTCGATCAGCACCGGCATCTTCTTCTGAATGATCACCTCGGCGATCTTCTCGACCACCGCACATCGCTCGACCATGTATGGGATCGAGTGAATGACGATCATCGGATTCCCCGTCCGCACCTTTTCGACCTTCCACTCGCCACGAAGCTTGAACGACCCCTGGCCATTTTCGTACGCCGCCGCGAGCTCCTGCTTGCTGCTCAACAGTTCGCCCCCCGTCGGGAAGTCGGGTCCCCTGACGAACTTCATCAGCTGTTTCGTCGTCATGTCTTCATCGATGAGCGCAACACACGCCTGAATCACCTCAGACAGGTTGTGTGGCGGAATCGAAGTCGCCATCCCGACCGCGATCCCTTGCGAACCGTTGACAAGCAAATTGGGGAAGCGCGCCGGCAGCACCACTGGCTCAAACAGCCGACCATCGTAGTTGGGCCTGTACGCGACGGTCTTCTTGGCGAGCTCGACCAACAATTCGTCGGCGAGTTTCTGCAGGCGCGCCTCGGTGTACCGCATGGCCGCCGCCGAATCCCCATCGGGCGAGCCGAAGTTTCCCCGGCCGTCCACCAGTGGCTCTCGCATCGCAAACGGCTGCGCCATCCTCACGAGCGCGTCGTAGATCGCCGTGTCGCCATGAGGGTGAAATTTTCCCATCACGTCGCCGACGATGGCTGCCGACTTCCGGTGCTTCACATCGCTCCGGAGCCGTAGCTCGTTGTACATCGTGTATAGGATCCGACGGTGCACCGGCTTGAGCCCATCCCGGACATCGGGGAGCGCCCGCGAGGTAATGACGCTGAGGGCGTAGTTCAGATACCGCCGACGTGTCTCCTCGACGAGGGACGCATCCTCGATGTTGTCGATCGGAAGCTCGATTTGAGGTGTGCTCTTCTTCTTGCGACGCCGCGCCATCCGCTCCGCTCAGTCCCCTCTTTCCAAACCTGCTCGCATGTAGCAGCACCGCAAAAGGCGGGGCAACAAAAGAGTCTCACAAACTTCGATCTCGTCTAAGGTTTGCTGCCGACATCCCAGAGATGATTGACCGGTTTGGCACCCTTCCCCACTGACAATGCGTGCGCGAGAGCGCCCTCCAACCAGACTTTCGCGCGCGCGACCGCAGTCGGGATCTCATCCCCAAACGCCAACCGACTTGCGATCGCGGCTGACAAGGCACAGCCGGTCCCGTGAAAATCACCCTCGACGACCAACCCGGCCGGCAGCTCTCGACCAGTCCCCTCGCAGAACAAGACATCGGTCCCCCGGGCGGCGCCCTCGAGATGCCCCCCCGTAACTAGAACCGCCTTGGCGCCCATCGAGGCGATTCGACTGGCCGCCACCCCCGCTTCCTCGAGGGTCCGAATCGGCATGTCGGCAAGTTGAGAGGCCTCCACCGCGTTGGGGGTGACGAGGCTGGCATGAGGAATCAGGTGTTCTCGAAACACGTCCGCCAAGTCCCCGGTGGACAGAGGCTGCCCCCGGGAAGGCGCCCAAACCGGGTCGACCACCCAAGGGAAGGAGGTCTCCGCCACAACCGCAGCCACGTCGCGCACGATGTCTGGCGACCCGAGGGCCCCGGTCTTGGCGGCCCTGGGAACCATGTCATCGAGCAAGCTGTCGAGCTGGACTCGCACGAGCTCCGCCGAAAGGACCTCTACCCTCTCGACCCCGCACGTGTTCTGGGCAGTGATGAGGGTCGCGACCGCAGTGCCGTAGGCCCCGTGCCGATGAATCGTCTTGAGGTCTGCCTGAAGCCCGGCACCCCCGGAAGGATCCGAGCCAGCAACGGTGAGAACGATCGGAACCACGCCGAGATCCTGCGCGGCGAGTACAGAACCGCAAGCCGAGGCCGCCACCGTCGCTGGCACCGGCGCTGACACTGGCGCTGACACTGGCACCGTCGCTGGCACTGGCACTGGCGCTGCGCCTAGGGTACGAACGCCTTCATGACCTCCATCTCCGCCGAAGACCCGCATCCCCGAAAACGTGTCGCAGTCGAAGACAGCGAGATGGCCTACGTCGACACCGGCAGTGGCCCCGTCACTGCCGTGTTTCTCCATGGGAACCCCACCTCTTCATACCTCTGGCGCAACGTCATCAAAGAGGTCGCACCCATCGCCCGCTGCCTCGCACCTGACTTGATCGGCATGGGCGAGTCGGGCCCGAGCTCGAGTGGCTACACCTTCGTCGACCACCGCCGCTACCTCGATGCGTGGTTTGATTCGATGGTCGGCGATGAGCCGGTGTTCCTGGTCGTTCACGTCTGGGGCTCGGGGCTCGGTTTTCATTGGGCGCAACGACATCCCGAGCAGGTCAAAGGCATCGCCTACATGGAGGCCATCGTCCGTCCGATCCCGCGCTGGGACGATTGGGCCGAAGGCGCACGCAAGATCTTCCAGGCGATGCGCTCCCCTGCGGGCGAAGAGATCATCCTCGAAAAAAACGTCTTCATCGAGCGCATCCTCCCGGCTTCGATCCTCCGCAAGCTCAGCGACGAAGAGATGAACCGGTATCGGGCACCATTCGTCGAGCCCGGCGAGTCGCGGCGGCCCACTCTCACGTGGCCCCAGCAGATCCCGATCGCCGGCGAGCCGAAAGACGTTTGCGAAATCGTCGAAGCCTATGCGGAATGGCTCAGCCAGGCAGACGCCATTCCGAAGCTCTTCATCAATGCGGAACCGGGCGTCGTTCTCATCGGTTTGCACCGCGAGTTCTGTCGCAAATTCGGCAACCAAGAGGAGATCACCGTCAAAGGTCTCCACTTCATCCAGGAGGATGCGCCCGCCGAGATCGGCCAAGCGGTGTCCGCTTTCATCGAGAAGCACGCCTGAGCGTTACTCGTAGACCACCGGCGGGACACACTCGGGATTCTTTCCCGCCGCTCTCGCCTTCTCGTACTCCCGCATTGCCCTCGGAAGATTCGCTTGAAGCCGGGCGATGCGCGTTTCATCGGAAGGGTGTGTCGATTGCCACTGCGCCGGACCCTCGCCGCCGCTCTCGGCCATCTTTTGCCACAAGGTGATCGCCTCGGCCGGATAGAACCCGGCTTGCGCCATGAAGGTCTGGCCAACTTCATCGGCCTCGCTCTCGTGCTTGCGGCTGAAGGGCAAGAGCACCCCGTACTGCGCCCCGACGCCAAGCCCGCCCACGACCAGCCTCTCATATTCCGGAGCCGCGGCCCCCGTCGCGATCGAGCTTGCCGAGATCGCGCTGTCTACCAGGATGGATTGCGACATCCGCTCATTGCCGTGTCGTAGCAACACGTGCCCCACCTCGTGGCCGAGCACCGCCGCGAGCTGACCCGGGGTGACCGCCACATCGAGCATCCCCGTGTGCACGCCGATCTTTCCTCCGGGCAGCGCGAACGCATTTGGCGTCTCGTCTTCGAACACCAGGGCTTCCCACTTGCCGTCCTTCGGGCCGCCGTCGGGCGGGATCACCTCCAGGATCGCGGACGCGACACACTGGACGTACTCGTTGACCATCGGATCCTGACTCAGCTTCCCCTGCTGCTTCAGGCCGGCAAAAGCAGCCAGGCCCATCGCATCCATCTTGGCGTCGTTGATCAGCGTGAGCTGTCGACGCCCAGTCATCGTGGTCGAGCACGCCGCGACCCCAAGGCCCGCCAGCAGAATCCACAACATCCCCAGAAACCCGAGTCTCATCACGTCACCTCCACTCTACCTGCATTTTCGCCGATGGCGACGGCCTCAAAAAAAGGGGCAGTCCCCTTTTTCGAGCGCTCAAAGAGGGGTATCCGTTCGAAATGAGCGACGGAGATATCGCCTACGAGAAGCGCGGACACGTCGGACTGGTTGGGTTTGATCGGCCGGATAAGCGCAACGCATTCACGGTGAAAATGTTCCAGCGTCTCGCCGAAGTCTTCACCGAGGCCGACGATGACGACGACGTCCGCGCCATCGTCGTATACGGCGAAGGCAAGGACACCACGACGGGTCTCGACTTGATGAACGTCGGGCCGAGCTTTCGTGCAGGTGAGGTGCCTATCCCTCGAGAACTGGTGGATCCGTGGCATGTGGTGGGCCGCCTTCGCAAGACCCCCATGGTGACGGCGGTACACGGCCGTTGCTTCACCCTCGGTACCGAAATTGCTCTCTGCTCCGATATTTGTGTGGCCGCCGAAGGCACGGTCTTCGGCCTCAAAGAGGTGCGGGTCGGGATCATGCCCGCCGGCGGTGGTACTTTCCGATTCGTCCAAACCGCCGGCTATTCGAACGCGATGCGCTACGTCCTCACCGGTGACGAGTTCGATGCCGCCGAGGCATTTCGCCTCGGTGTCGTGCAAGAGGTCGTCGCACCAGGCACCCACCTGACACGAGCCATCGAGCTCGCTGAGCTCATCGCCGCCCAGGCCCCTCTCGCGGTCCGGGCCGCCCTCGGAAACGCGCAGCTGTCGCTCCTCGAAGGCTGGCGGAAGGCCATCGCCGACATCATTCCAACCCAGGTCCCTCTCATCAATTCCGAAGACGCCATGGAAGCCGCCATGGCCATGATGCAAAAGCGCCCCCCGAACTTCAAAGGCAAGTGATCGGAGTCCGTCTTTGACAGCGCCGGCCCTTGGGCGCATGGTCTCGATTCTCGGATGGGGAAGTCGGTGAAATTCCGGCGCGGACCCGCCACGGTAAACGGTCAAACACCTCGGTCACTAAGCCACTGACGCATCGCGTTGGGAAGGCGATCGAGGTCAAGGCCGTAAGCCCGGAGACCTACCCGAGGTAAACGCTCGACGCTCGCCTCGGGGATGGCGATGGGCCTATCGATCAAGACACACCTCGCAATTCTCTGTCTAGTCTCGTCCACCCCGATGGTGGTGCGTGCGCAGTACGGGGAGACGGCCGCGGTCGAGCGCGGATTAGCGGCTACCAACCGCGAAGACCCCACGGCCTCGGGCACCGAGATCGATCTGACCAATCGACCGGAAGCCAACGAGACGGCACAGGACATCCTCCCGGAGATTCCCGGTGCCAACGTCGTTTCTCTCGGCGGCCCCTTCGACTTCGTGAGTCTCTCTCTTCGCGGCGTCGACGCTGAGAATACGACCGTCCTGTTAGGCGACCTCCCGCTATCCAACCGAGACACCGGTGCCTTCGATTTCAGTCAGATCCCGATCTCCGCCTTCGAACGGATCGAGGTCTACCGAGGGGGCGCGCCCGCCTGGTTCAACAACGGCTCGATCGGCGGGGTCGTTCGGCTCATTCCGCGCGAGAATCCGACGAATGGTGTTGGAGGCAACGTTGGAGTGGGTTCGTTCGGCATCTACCGGGCGGAGGTGGAGGGATCGGTCAACAAGGACCGCGTGCGCTCGTTCAACGACTTTCGGTATGGTCGGACCCGAGGCGACTTCCCATACAGAAACGACAACTGCACGTCGTTCGACCCTTCGGACGACTTCGAGGCCGTCCGGGAGAACAACGACGCCCAACGGTTTCAGGGTTTATCGTTCACCGAGGTCGACACTTCGAAGGGGGGCGTCGACCTCGTACTCCTCGGGATGCACCTCGAGCGAGGCGTGCCAGGGACGGGCTGCGATCCGGTTCTCCAAGCCCGGGAGGCGCGCACCCAAATCTTCGGCGGCACGTCATACACACAGTCGGGACAGCGCCAGGACGGAAAGGACTACGAGTTTCAAGCCGTCCTCGGCGGCGGCTACATTCGTAACCAGTTTAGCGATCCTTTCGGGGAGATCGGCATCGCGGGCCCAACCTTCTCGGACGACCGCACGGCCAACGCATATACCAGGCTTGGCGCCCGTCTGGAGATGTCAGACCAAGTCGACTGGACCATTCTGGGTACCGCCCAGTTCGACTACTTCCAACCCAATGTCGAGCCGATCTCGATAGAACCTCGACCGTCGCAGCGCGTGGAGGGCGCCATCGTCGTCGAGCCTCGCATTCACGGCAAGTGGCGGGATACGACTATGGAGCTTCGCTCCTCGGTACGATTCGGCTTCAGTCAGACGCGGATCCGCACGTTTGAGGTCGGCACTTCCGTCGACGGCGACAGCAACGACTTCGTCCCGACGTTCCGACTGGCGGCGGCAGTCGGGCCGTTGCCTTGGCTCACCATCGCGACCTCGGGATACACCGGTGTCCGACTTCCAACGGTGTTTGAGCTCTTTGGAACGCGAGCTCTCGTCAGGGGAAACCCCAGGCTCAACCCTGAAAGCGGGCTCGGAGGTGACCTCAGCGTGGTTATGGTCGGCCGCACGAAGGTTCTCAAAGGCAGCGCCGAAATGCGCGGCTTCATCAGCTCGCGTGACGACGTCATCGTCGTCGTGCCGACGAGCCAGGATCAGATCACTTTCCGAAATGAAGACAGCGCCAAGGCCTGGGGCGCGGAGGCTCGGTTCGCGGGTGAGATCACACCGCACCTCACGTTCGCCAGCACCCTCACGCGCCTCCTCACGCGCGACCAGAACGGTAAACAGCTCCCGTCCTTCACGCCGTTCACTACCATCACCCGTTTCGAAGGCCATACGCGGAAGCTCGGAAGCCAGGTCGACGATCTCGTTGCTTTCGCCCAGTTCTACTACCGCGCCGGGGGTTACACCGATCCCGCCAATCAGATCCCGTTTCCGGACTACACGCCCTTTACCGTGGGTGTCTACGCCTTGATGTTCGACGAGCGCCTTTGGGTCGCCTTCACCGCCCGCAACGTCAACGACGACCGCTCCTTCGACGTGCTCGGCTACCCGCTCCCCGGCCGCAACTACGCGTTCACCATCTCCTATCGTCACCGGTTCACTGGACACTAGCGCAGCAAGACGCATCGTTGAGTTCGCGCGCAACAAGCTGCTACGATCCCTGGCAACGATGCCTGGCAAGACGCATCCCGAATTTCCAAGTACGCGTATGCGACGAAACCGCAGCGACGACTGGGTTCGCCGTCTCACACGCGAGTCGCCTCTCTCGCCGAACGATTTGATTTGGCCCATGTTCGTGCAGGAGGGCTACTCCGAGCGTACCCCGATCCCGTCGATGCCGGGTGTAGAACGCTTGAGCATCGATCTCGTCGTCGAAGCCGTCGGCAAAGCGAAGGCCCTCGGGATCCCCGCCGTGGCGGTATTCCCCGTGACCCCGCCGGAGCTCAAGAGTCCCGACGGTGAGGAAGCGAGCAATTCGGACAACCTCGTCTGCCGCACCGTGCGCGCGATCAAGGAGCGGCACAACGACATCGGCGTCATTTGCGACGTGGCTCTCGACCCGTACACGACGCACGGCCAAGACGGCATCGTTCGCGACGGCGTGATCCGCAACGACGAGACGGTGGAGGCCCTCTGCCAGCAGGCCTTCGTGCAGGCCCAAGCTGGTTGCGACGTCGTCGCACCAAGCGACATGATGGACGGTCGTATTGGCGCGATCCGAAAAGCGCTAGACACCGAGGGCCTGCAGGACGTGAGCCTCCTTGCCTATTCTGCCAAGTACGCGTCCGCTTTTTATGGGCCGTTCCGCGACGCGGTCGGGTCGGCTCGGAATCTCGGTGCCGCCGACAAGCGAACCTACCAAATGGACCCTGCGAACACCGACGAGGCCCTGCGGGAAGTCGAGCTCGACATTGCCGAGGGAGCGGACATGGTCATGGTCAAACCCGGGATGCCTTACCTGGACATCGTCCGTCGAGTGAAAGAGACCTTCGGCGTTCCGACCTTCGCCTACCAGGTCAGCGGGGAGTACGCGATGCTGCGGGGCGCAGCGGACCAAGGTTGGCTTGACTGGGACAAGGTCATCCTCGAGAGCCTGATCTGCTTCAAACGGGCCGGCGCCGATGGAGTCCTCACCTACGCGGCGCTCGAAATCGCCAGACTGCTGCAAGGGCAGTAAACCACCCGTCGCGTAGTCGTTTTCGTGATCGTGGTCGTGCGAGCAGGGGTAGGCGCCCTTGGCTTGCCTGACCGCAACCCGTGTGCCACACAGGGCCTTCGTCCAGAGCGAGGAGCCCCTGAATGTACCGATGTGAGCATTGCAATCGAGTGTCGCGCCCCGGCGAGAGGGCGACGAAAGTGGTGATGGAGCGTCGTCCCACAGAGTACCCGAGCCGAGGCAAAGCACAGAAGGCAAGCACCGGGCGCCGAGCCAAGGCGCACGACGATCCCGGGGGCGCGGGTTACGAGATCGCCAAAGAGGCCATGGTCTGCGCCACCTGCGCGGAAGAGCAGCTCGCCAAGGAAGCTGCTCAAGCCGACGCCGCGGAAATCTGACGAGGCCAGAGCAGTCTCCAGAGCCCATTCTGTGGTAAGTCGGCTCGAATGGAGTGGCCGATTGCGATCATCGTGGGGTCCGTCGCCCTGGGCGCCGCGCTCGGGCTCGTGGCTCTCGGTCGTGGGCGTCTTCTCGACGCCGTTCGGACATTCGCGATCGTATCATCGGTAGCAGTCGTCGTCGGCCG
>CAXMND010000038.1:0-11716 GCA_964194675.1 uncultured Coxiellaceae bacterium
GCCGCAGCATGTACCCTTGGATCTTCTTCCGGTAGAGCTCGTTGTGAGCCACCGCATGGGGCCGCGGACCGACGATGCTCATGCTGCCGCTGATCACGTTCAAGAACTGCGGCAGCTCGTCGAGGTTCGTCCGTCGTAAAAACGCCCCGACCTTCGTGACTCGTGGGTCGTTTTGGGTGGCTTGGCGGATGTCGGCCCCGTCTTCCGTGACTGTCATCGAGCGAAACTTGATCACGTCTATCACCTCGCCTTTGAGGCCATACCGACGCTGTTTGAAGAGCACTGGCCCGGGGGAAGTTAACTTCACCAAGAGCCCGATGATCAGCATCGGGATGGCGATGATCACCAGGATAAGCGATCCCAAGACGAAATCTTCGAGCCGCTTGAGCCATCCGTCGACACCGTAGAATGGGGTTTCTCGAAGGCTCACGATGGGGACGTCCCCGAGTGTTCCCCACCGAGCGTGCAATAGATCGAACGCGAAAAAATCGGCCGCGAGATATACCGACGCCGTCGTGTCGGAAAGCTGTCGAAGAAGCTCATTGATTCGCGGTTCGGCGCGCAACGGGAAGGCGATGTAGATCAAATCCACGTCCCCGGATCTGGCGGCATCGATTGCGTCTTGGAGAGTTCCAATCCGACGACCAAGCGAGTCTGGGATCGGATGGCAGCGCTCCTCGGTTCGGTCATCGAAGAACCCGTGGACCTGAAGACCGAACGACGGAACATCGTTCATTCGCTGCGCGAGCTGTTCGCCGAGTGACGTCATTCCGATGATTGCGGCCGAGCGGGTGTTGTATCCGCGGCTTCGAAGTTCGCGGAGGAAAAGCGTGATGCCGGTTCGCCAGATCGTGATGAAAAACGGGGAAAGGACAAACCACGAGGTGATGGTGACTCGCGAGTACTCCTCGGAGCTCTTCGAAATGAACGCCACGAAGAGGAGAATGGGGATGACACCGAACCAACCCGTCCACGCCCGCACGACGAGACGCTTGAGACGCACCGCGCGCGAGCTTTCATAGAGCTGGAGCGACTGTGCGATCAGGAAGAAGAGGATCGCCGCCAGCGTCGCTGCGATCCACGAGTTTTGGTCCCAGACCTCACCCCTTGCGAGCGTCGGCAACCAAAGCGCCAGATAGATCAAGGCGAAGTCGACGAGGCGCATGAGCGGCGCGAGCTCCGCATCCGTCCCGCGCCCCCAATCGGTGGGTTTTTTGCTCGGCATCTGTCGTTCGTGGACAGTATAGGCCTAACGGCCGCGCTTCTCACTTCAACCTTGCGGGCGACTAATGGGCAGGCTAACCACCAATATGGGCCGTTTTTCGGCAATCTTGCTTTGTTTGGCGGTTAGCGCCTGTGCGGCGAATCGGTATCCAGGAGCGCCCACCGTCCCGACGGACGACCCGGCGTTCGCAGCGCCAGAGCTGGTCGTCATGGTTGGCCTCGAGGACGACCCGCCAGAGTCTTTGAAGCTGATGCCGGGGGATATCGTCGAGCTGACGACCGTCTCCGCCCAAACCAACGAATATCCAGGCCTCATCGTCGATGCCTTGGGGAACCTTCACGTCCCTCTCGCGGGCGACGTGTTGGTCGGCGGCAAAAATCTGACCGAGGCCGAGAAAGCGATCGAGACGGGGCTTCGACGCTACGATCGGTTCGTTCGGGCCAATCTGATCATCACCCAACCCGACGGGCATGCGGCGTCGGTGCTCGGAGCCGTTGCTACCCCTGGCAGGGTCAAGGTGCTTCCCGGGATGCGTGTCGCCGATCTGTTGGCGGAAGCGGGTGGTCCCATGACCGCCCTGAGCGAGCAAGCCGTGAACTTGCTTGGCAATCTGGACCTAGCCCGGCTCATGCGCGATGGCGAGACCGTACCGGTGAATATAGCTTTAGCGATCAAGGGCGACCCCAAGCACAACGTTCGCATTCGCTCAGGCGATCAGCTCTACATTCCGCCGGGCACGGAGATGCTGATCATGGTCATCGGCGAGGTCGATGCACCGCAGCCCGTCGCCTATCGTCAAGGGATCCGACTTACCGAGGTTCTGGCGCGCACCGGTGGCATCAGCGATCGAGGCGACCGAAACGACGTGCGGATCGTGCGAGGTCCCCTACGTGAACCAAGGATGTATACCGCCAGCATCAAGGACCTGGTCAACGGCGAAGCGACGGATGTCGTGTTGGCGCCCGGGGACATCGTCTACGTCACCAAGGCCTGGTACGCGTCCGCCGCCGACGTGCTCAACGCCTTGTCGCCTCTGATCTCGCTGGCTAACTCGGCGGCCATCATCGGTGTCGCGTCGGCCATTAGTGGGCCGTAGCGTCATGAGCCGACGTGCGCTGTTCGATCGCCTCCTCGACCCCAGCATACCGACCGAGGAGATGGACCCTCGGTCTATCGAGGGGAGCCTTCTCGAACCTGAGGAGCAAGCGGTTGTCGGGGCGGTAGACCGGAGGATCGACCAGTTCACAGCGGGCCGTGTCTGTGCCCGTCAGGCTTTGGCGAGGCTGGGCGTGGACGCCAGGACCCCGGTTCTTCAGGGCAAAGACCGAGCGCCGATCTGGCCGGATGGGTTCGTCGGAAGCATCACCCATACCGACTCTTGGTGCGCTGCGGCTGTCGCGTGTGCTTCGGAAACTCGCGCCCTCGGAATTGATCTCGAGCCGGCGACGCCGCTCAAGGAGTCGGTAGTGAACCGTATCTGCACACCCGCCGAGCGCGAATGGCTAGCAGAGGTCTCGGACCCCGAGTTGATGGCCAAGGTCGTCTTTAGCGCGAAGGAGGCGGTCTACAAGTGCCAGTATCCTCTGACCCGCGAGTTTCTCGGCTTCCGTGCAGTGGCTCTCCACCTCGACGACGGTTCCTTTCGAGCGGTGTTTCAGCAGGATGCCGGGGAGTTCCGACAGGGCGATAGTATCTCCGGACGCTACCTGATCGAGGAAGGCGTCGTTGCGACGGCGTGCGTCCTGGGTGTGTGATGACCGAACAACCAATCACCGTGATCATCGATGTTCCTCGCGGGAGCTTCATCAAGCGAGGCGACGATGGCACCGTCGACTTCGTCTATCCGCTGCCATGTCCCTTCAACTACGGCCACATCCCGGGGACCAAAGCGGAAGATGGTGACGCGGCGGACGCAGTCGTTCTCGGAAAGCGCTTGCCTCTCGGTAGTACGTCGACCGTTCGCCTCCGAGGACGTGTTGATTTCATCGACGCCGGTCGAGCTGACCCGAAGTGGATATGTGCAGAGAAGCCACTTAGCCGGTCTCAACGCATACAGGTTGCCTGCTTCTTTCAGGTGTACGCGGTCGCAAAGTTGCTGATCAACCGTATTCGGGGGAAGCGCGGAGCTACGCGATACCTCGGCTGGCTCTGAGAGGTGCGTTCCGTCAGACTCAACGGTACCCTTGGGTGAGTCCATCGACATACGCGTTTTGTCGTCGTTAGCCTCGGTAGAAGCAGCCGATTGGGACAGCCTAACCGGCGATGACGACCCTTTCGTCGAGCACGCATTCCTACGGCTCCTCGAGGAAAGCGGCTCAGTTGGGCGTGGCTCGGGATGGGAGCCCACGCACATCACGGCCTGGCGCGGCAAACAGCTGATCGGCGCGCTCCCTCTCTACCTCAAGACGCACAGCTACGGTGAGTACATCTTCGACTGGGGGTGGGCCGATGCCGCCGCGCGTCTCGGGGTACGATACTATCCAAAGCTCGTCTCGATGGTGCCTGTCATGCCCGTTACAGGGCAACGCATCCTGTACGTGCCCAACGAGGATCCCATGCCGATCGTACGAAGACTGATCGACGGGTGTCTCGACCTCGCAGAATCTGCGGGCGCGTCGTCGATCCACCTTCTCTTTCTGAACCCCGAAGAGCAGGAATGGGTGGCGCGGGACGGTCGCCTCATGAGTCGCTTATCCTTCCAATTTCATTGGCGCAACGCGAACTATGAAAACTTCGATGCATTCGTCGATGATTTCCGCTCCTCGATGCGTAAGAAGCTGAAGAAGGAACGGCGGATCGCTGCGGAGGGAGACGTGGAGGTCCAGGTGCTCAAAGGGGCCGATCTGAGCATGGACGACTGGTGCACGCTGGAGCGCCTGTATCGGGGGACATGTAGTCGGAAAGGCTCGTACCCATACCTGACTCCTGAATTTTTCGAGAGAGCGTCGCCCGCGCTCGACGAGTCCGCGCTCGTCGTCGCAGCGAAGAGCGAGGGTCGCATAGTAGCCGCGTCCATCAACTTCGAAAAAGGCGCCAATCTATACGGACGGTATTGGGGGGCGGTTCGAAGGCACGACATGCTCCACTTCGAGCTCTGCTACTATCGCCTCATCGACCACGCGATCACACACGACATGCAGCGTTTCGAGGCGGGCGCTCAAGGGACGCACAAGCTGCGCCGTGGCCTCATGCCGGTTCCCATCTATAGCGCCCATTGGATTCGGCACCCGGTGCTCGGCCAAGCTGTGGCCGACTTCCTCCCTCGAGAAGCCGCGTCGGTCCGCGAGCAGATCCAGCACCTTAGTCAACATGGTCCGTTCCGTCGGCACGATGACGGGAACGTGGTGCGGCGAAGAGCTTCCGGATGACACTGCTCTTCGTCTATCTCGGGCTAGCGCTCAGCGTATCCTTTCTGTGCTCCGTTCTCGAGGCAGCGCTTCTCAGCGTCACGCCTTCTCACCTTGCGCAACTCGAGCAGGATCGACCCAAAGTTGGGGCGAAGCTTCGTTCTCTCAAGTCGAGGATCAATCGACCCCTTGCCGCAATCCTCAGCCTCAACACCATCGCGAACACGGTGGGTGCGGTGGGTGTCGGCGCAGAAGCTCAGCGCCTTTGGGGCTCTAACGTCTTGGCGATCACCTCGGCGGTTTTGACGCTGCTGATCCTGTTCCTGTCGGAGATCATCCCGAAGACGCTCGGGGCGGTGTACTGGCGCCGGATGACCGGTTTCATGACCAAATTTCTGCCCGCGTTGATAGTCGCTCTATTGCCGCTGGTGTGGCTCTCGGAAGTGATTACGGGTCTCGTGAAGCGTAGCCCGGGCTCAGAGAAGCTATCGCGCGAAGAATTCACGGCGCTCGCTCGTGTCGGTCTGCAACAAGGCGTGTTCGACGAGTCTGAGATGCGAATTCTCAGGAATCTCTTCCACTTCGGATCCCTCCGAACCCGCGATATCATGACCCCGCGGACCGTCATGTTTTCGCTCGAGGAGAATACGACCGTTCGAGATGCCGTTTCCGAGCGGGGCTCTATGATTTTTTCGCGGATTCCGATCTGGAAGGAGACCTCGGACCAGGTGATCGGATACATCCTCAAAGACCATTTGTTGATCCGGGCGGCGCGCAACGAGCTCGATGTCCCCGTGAATAACTTCGCGCGTGAGGCGTTGATGGTTCCAGATACCCTGCCTTTGCCGGCATTGTTCGAGCGCTTCTTGAACCGACGGGAGCACATCGCGGTGGTGGTCGATGAGTACGGTGGCGTCGACGGCGTCGTCACGATGGAAGACGTCCTCGAAACGCTCATCGGTCTCGAGATCGTAGACGAAATGGATTCTGTCCAAGACATGCGGGCGATGGCACGGTCGAAGTGGGAGGCTCGCGCGAAGCACATCGGTAGCACCCAGCCCGAACCCATTGGTCCGGGAGGTTCGGCGACAAAGTCGTGAAAGCGTGGCTCACGAATCGGGGTCTTCCTTCCACGGGCCTCGATCGCTGGATCTATGCGCTCAAGCCCGCCAGTTGGCCCAAGCTCCTGGTGCCTACCCTCCTCGGGCAGGTACTCGGCGCAGCATCGGTCGGCGCGTTCAACGTTCTCGGAGTCGTTTGGGGCTTCGGATTCACGTTGGCGGGGTTGGGTTTCATCGTTCTCCTCAACGACTGGGGCGATCGCGAGGTCGATACGATCAAGCGCGACATGTTCCCGGACGGTTGCTCGCCGAAGACGATTCCGGATCACATCCTCAGTGTCGGCTCCGTCGGGGTGGCAGGCGTCGCCTTCGGCCTTGCGACGCTCTTGGTCGCTGCGGGGAGCCAGGCCGCGCTAGGTCGACCGAGAGCGCTTGTTGCGGGGGCCTCCTGTATGGCCTTGTTCGCGGCTTACACGCTGCCGCCTCTTCGGCTCAACTATCGCGGTGGAGGCGAGCTCGTCGAGATGCTCGGGGTTGGAATCGCGCTGCCGCTCTACAACGTGTATCTGCAGGCGGGGATCATCGCCCCTGAGGTGTGGCCCTGGATTCTCGGGTTCGCGTTTCTAAGCCTCGGGAGCGGGATCGCCAGCGGTCTTTCGGATGAGCAGAGCGATCGGCGAGGCGGCAAGCGCACGTTCGCTTCGGTCTTCGGCAACACCGCCGCTCGTCGGTCAACTGAAGCATGCGTCCTCTTGGGCGCCGCAACCTGGTGCGCGGGTGCGGTCGTGATCCCGGCTGTTGTGCCGCTTTGGGTTCTGGTTCCTGTGGTCGCGACCCTCGGATGGTGGTTCATCGGGATGCGGCGCGTGAGCATCGAGGCCGTCACCAATGCTTTTGACGCACAGGGACGCTACAAAGGCTTCCTTCATGGAGCCATTTGGCATAGTACGACTATGGCGGCCCTGCTGTTGTGGCTCCATATGATTCTCCGATGAGTGCCCCTGCGATAGAGAGCCGGGTTTCGACCCTGGATGAGACGCAAGCCCGCATCGACGCGACCAGGCTTGGGCCGTTGACCCTCGACCCGGATCGCTCCGCTGCAACGCCCCTGCACGAGATCGTTGCGTCTCTTGCAGGGCCGACGCAGGTCGAGCATTTGGCGGCCACCGCCTCGGGAGTCGCCTCGGCTCAGCTCGACAATTTCCCCGACAACCTATTCTGGGATTTCGATTGCTATCTTGCTTCCGTTCACGAGAGCGCCGCGGCTTCCCACGACTACGCCGCTTGTCTCGGGCAGACGACCCGAACCGTGACCGGCTTGATGCAGCTCTACGGGCAGCAGTCCAAGATTCGATTCCGATACGTACACGATTTCATGTACGGATTCGATTGGGCACGGTGGGTGCGGCGCGATCCCACGAATCGAGTCGCGGTCGATCCGTTTGGGTCGAGTTTTCTCGATCAGTCGAAGAGTCGTGGTCTGGACATTCTCGATCTGGTCGAGGCCGACGACACTGGGTATCCTCGGCTCGGGGAGGGTGCTGCGAGGAACCCGTTCCCTTTCTCTCGAGAACCCGAGGAGGAGATCGTTCTCTACCGAGATCTCTCCGAAAGGGGTCTCGTTCCCGTCCAAGCGTGGCGAATCGATGCGACGCCCGACTGGAACCGCGATTTCGATGCATTGCGCGAGGCGCGAGCAAAGGCCTTGGGGCTCGTGGACTAGGTCGAAAGCACCAACGCGACGATCCAAAGCACGATCAGGACATGAAGTGCGCTGCTAGCCCACCAAGCGGCACGAAACACGTCCTGCACACGCGCTCCGATCAGCAGGGGAACGAGCGGTGCAATGCCAACGAGTGCTCGCATTTCCAAGGGCACGAGCGGCGTCCATAGAAAGACCCCGAAGGCAGCAAACGCAATTCCAGCTGAGGCAGCACGGCGCGCGTGAGATACTCCAAACCGTACGGGCCACGTCCGCTTGTGAGCGTTCCGGTCGTCCTCGACATCGGGAAGTGCCGTCAGGATGTTTCCGCAAACGCCGAGCACCGTGGCTGGCACGATGATCCACATGGGCGCAAGGACGACACCGTTTTGCAGGTAGTAGCCAAGGGAAGGGAGGCCAACGCCGAGGCCGAGCCCCTGGAGAGCCTCGCCTCCTCCGCGGTAGCTCAGACGCACAGGGGGGAAGCTGTAGAGCCACATCAACGCGAGTGCGACGACCCCGTACACCCACGTCCAGGGGCGCCCGAGTAGCGCAAGGGCACACGACCAGGCCACGAGGACAAACGCACTTGCTTGGGCTGCGCGTCGCAGGTGCGCCGGCGTGAGTTTCCCTTCGGGGATGACGCCCGAGCCGCCCGATATCGGAGTGCGCTTCCCCGTGTCCGCTTCGCGGTCTGCGTAGTCGTTTGCGTAAATGACGAAGAGATGGTCCACGATGCCCCAAAGCAGCGCGGCCACGAACCAGAACAGACTGAAGGTTTGCGCGACGTGCCACGCTGCCGCTTGTCCGAGAATCAGGGGCGCAGCGATGTTGACCTGCGCGAGCGGTCTCGAAGCCTGCGCCCAATGCTTCATCTGCGCCACGGCCCTCGATAACACGATTCTTTCCTGCTAGGGCTGATCGGTGCAGGCGCCGACCAGGGAATCCCTCAACCGGCCAGTTCAGTTTTTTACCGGCAAGGGCGGCGTCGGCAAGTCTACCGTCATTGCAGCGGTGGCGACGAGGGCGGCTCACGCAGGCCAGCGCCCCTTGATCGTCGAGCTCGGAGTTCACACCTCGTCTTCGCAACTCTTCGACGGGCCCACGGTAGGCTACGAGCCGGTGGAGGTTACCGAGAACGTGTACGCCACACGGGTGTCGTTCGAGCCGGCGCTGGTCGACTACGTCACGTCGAGGCTGAAGCTGCGGCCGATCGCGAAGCTCGTGGCCAAAACCAACTCTCTTCGGCGTTTTTTCATGGCAGCGCCCGGGGTCGACGAGATCGTCACCCTGCACAGGGTTGCAGAGCTCGAAGCGAATGACGCATGGGAACCGATCCTGGTCGACCTCGAGTCAACCGGGCATGCGCTGATGTTTTTCGATCTCCCAGATGTCTTGGATGTTTTTCTCGAGGACGGACCTCTTCGGCACGTCTTGGACACCGCCACCCGACTGCTGCATGACACCCAGCGCTGCGCCGTTCACATCGTCACGGTACCCGAGCCGCTCGCCGTTCGGGAGACGATCGAGCTCTACCGCAATCTTCGCGACCGGGAAGGGATCCACCTCGGTCACCTCTTCATCAACCGCGTTCCCCCTGCCTGGCTCGACGAGGCCGGACGACAGTTGATTCGAGACTATCTCGACACCGCGAGTGTTGACGATCCATGTCGACCGAGCCTCCTGTTGGCGGAGCACCTGGTGGTGCGACGCGACATTGCGGAAAAGTGCATCCACGGGCTGAAGCACGACATCGATTTGCCGACCGTTTTGCTCGAGGCGCGGGACGACAGCAGTGCTCGGATCGTCCAATCGATCAGCGAGGGGCTAGAACACGTGGAGGGTCCGTGATCGCGCTTCGCGTGGATTGCAGGCTCGTGTTCTGCGTGGGTGTAGGTGGGGTCGGCAAGACGACCTTCGCGGCGGCTCTCGGGTTGCAAGAGGCGTGTGCGGGGCGTTCGGTGTTGGTCTTGACCGCCGATCCGGCAAGACGGTTGGCGGACGCACTCGGTCTCTACGGTCTTCGCGATGTGCCTTCCACCATCCCATTGCCGGACGGTGTCGAGGGAGGCGAGCTTCACGCCGCTATGCTCGAGACGAAAGCCAGTGCGGACGCCATCATTCGTCGTGCCGCAAAGGACGAGACACGCGCGCAACGCGTTTTCGAGAACAAGATCTATCAGGCGTTCTCCAACACGTTGGCACGATCGCACGCCTATGCGGCCATGGAGCGGGTTCACGAGGCCATTCACGATCCACGCTACGATCTGGTCATCGTCGACACACCGCCGGCGCAAAGCGCGATCGAAATCCTCGAAGCGCCGGCTAGGCTTGTGCGGTTTCTAGATCAGCGGGTCGTGCGTTGGTTCTTACAACCGCTGGAAGAATCGGACGATTCCCCCCGCTTGCGTGGTGGGGCCCTGACGCGACGCCTGCTCTCGACGATTGCCGGTGAGTCGCTGGTGACCGCCTTGACGGACTTCCTCAGCGAAATGGCGTTTCTACGCGAAGGCTTCTCCGAGCGGGCGAGGGATGTGCGTGATACGATGCGGTCTTCCGACACCGAGTTCATCTTAGTGTCTTCGGCGGACTCGATGGGGGTGGAAGCCGCGCGATCCGTCGCCGATGAGGTCGCCCTTCGAGGCTTCTCGCTGGGTCACGTCGTCTTCAATCGTGCGTTCATTCCAGGGGTAGAGGTTACCGACGTTGCAGACGGTCGATACCCGCCTGCCCTCGCCGAGCTCGCGCCAACGCTCGACAGGATGCGCCGCTCGGTTGCGGACGAGCAGATCCGGAAACGAACCGTCATCGAGAGATTTTGTCGTGCACAGAGCCACGGGATCTGGGTCCTCCCCGAGGCCACGCGGCCTTTGGGAAGCCGGTCTGGGCTTTTCGCATGGATATCGGCTGGACGCTCGGTCCGACCGCTCGCGTAGTGCGTCTCCACCGCTTTGTGCAATCCTCCGGCGACCTATGGAGTACATCATCGAGCACGATTTGAGACCGGATCTCGCAAAGAAAGCCGCGCAGAAAGCTGCAGACCACTACACCGAGAAGTGGGCGAAGTACAACGCGAAGACCACTTGGTCCGACGACGATCACGCCGAGATCAGTTTCCACGTCAAAGGTATTCACGTCGCCGCCACTTTGGACATGCAGCCCGGGCAGGTCGTGATCGACATGCAGAAGGTGCCCCTCTTGCTTCGTCCTTTCAGGAAGATGGCTCTCGACGTCGTTCACAAGACCATGACCAAGTGGATCGAGAAGGCGAAGAACGGGGAGCTCGACGAGTGACCTCGGATCTTCGGATCGGCACACTGGGGGCGGCGACGATTACTCCGATGGCGGTGCTCCGACCCTCTCGAAAAACCAACGGCGTGTCGGTCACTGCGATTGCGGCGCGCGATCGGGCCCGAGCCGAAAAGTTCGCTCGCAAGCACGCGATCGAAAAGGTTCACGCGGACTATGATGCGCTGCTCGCGGATCCCGATGTCGACGCGATCTACAACCCACTGCCCAACGGGTTGCACGCGGAGTGGACGCTTCGCGCGCTCGATGCGGGGAAGCACGTCCTGTGCGAAAAGCCGTTCACTTCGAATGCAGCCGAGGCACAGAAGGTACATGAAGCGGCCGAGGCAAGCGACCGAATCGTCATGGAGGCATTTCACTATCGGTACCATCCTCTCGCCCAGCGACTTCGCGATCTCGTACGCTCAGGCGAGCTTGGGGCCGCCCGCTTCATCGAGACCTGGATGTGCATTCCGTTGCCGTTTCCCAACGACATCCGGTATCGCCTCGATCTGGCTGGCGGCGCGACTATGGACACCGGCTGCTACGCCATCCATCTCGCGCGGACGATCGCGGGCGAGGAACCGGAGGTCCTGTCGGCAACTGCCAAGTTAGCTTCCGAAGGCGTCGACAGAGCGATGACTGCAGAAGTGCGTTTCCCAAGCGGGGCCGAGGGGCGGGTGAACTGCTCGCTTTGGTCGTCGAAGGTCGCGAAGATAGCTGCACATGTCAAGCTCGAGGGCGGCGAGATACGGGTGCTGAACCCGGTGGTCCCGCAGTTCTTCCACGGATTCAAATGGCGCAAGACCGGCGGCGCCTGGGTCAAAGAGAGGTTCCCCAAGAAGCCGACATACGAGTATCAACTCGAAGCATTTCGAGACGCGGTGGTGGACGGCAAGTCCTTCATCACGACGACCGGCGAAGCGGTCAAGACGATGAAAGTGATCGACGCGGTGTACCGGGCGGCCGGAATGCAGCCCCGATAACCGCGTCAGCGCTCCGCTCTCGGCTCGGCGCGTGGGAGAGTCGCGGAGGTCCTAGGCAACCACTGAGGGACCCTTATATGTGTCGCCTCCAAACGCGAGAATCGGTG
>CAXMND010000039.1:0-2979 GCA_964194675.1 uncultured Coxiellaceae bacterium
GTGCTGATGCGTGCGCGCGTGCGGTCCGAGCTCGCGGTCGTACCCAGCCGCCACCAGCCCGTACTCTGCCGAGATGACTTGTGCGCGCTTCCAAACCGACGTGACCTCGATTCGATCGACACGATGACCCCACGCGTCCCATTCGATGTGCCGCGGCTCATTCAACCGATCCTCGAAAGAGGCGCGATAGAGCTCGCCGCCACCGAGCTCACCTAGCTCGCGGTACTCTGACTCGAATCGCCTGAACAAGTCTTCCGGCAGGGATCGCTCCAGATGTTCCTTGAGGAGCGGATCAGAATCGTATTGATTCCCGAGAGTTGGGGGCTCTTGGTAGAAGCTCATATTACGGATAGTAGCAGCGTCTGCAGACCTTTGAAACCTCCGGGATGGGGTCGTAAGTGCTAGAGATCCTGCATGATCCCGATCAAGGTCGCGACCGCGTCATTGAACCAGACGCCCCTCGATTGGATCGGCAACCAGCGGCGCATCGAAGAGGTGCTGAGTGAGGCGCGCGCTGAGGGAGTGACACTTCTCCTCCTGCCGGAGCTGTGCACCACCGGGTATGGCTGCGAGGACGCGTTTCTCGGGACGGATGTCGCCGCGAGGGCGTGGTCGATGTTGATGGAGCTCGTGCCCCAAACCAAGGGGTTGGTGGTGAGCATTGGCGTGCCAGTTCGACGACGCGGCGGCCTATACGACACGGCATGCATCGTGGCCGATGGACGCATTGCGGGCTTTTCGGCCAAGGAACACCTGGCAGGTGAAGGCCTTCACTACGAGCCACGCTGGTTCAAGCCGTGGCCGAACCACAAGGTCGTGAAGTTGGAGCGCGGCGATGGCCAAAGCTATCCGTTCGGCGACGTGTTCTTCGATTTCGCAGGTGTTCGTATCGGGTTCGAGATTTGTGAAGACGCTTGGGTTGCGCAGCGACGTGGTGCCCTCGACGGCCACGCCATGGACATCCTCTTGAATCCAAGCGCGAGCCACTTCGCATTTGGCAAGCACAAAGTCCGCGAACGACTCGTGCTCGAGGGCTCGCGCTCGATGGCCGTCACGTATCTCTATGCGAACTTGCTCGGGAATGAAGCCGGTCGAGTCATTTACGATGGCGGCTGCTACATCGCGCAAAACGGCAAGCTATTAGCGCGCTCGCCTCGACTCACCTTCGACGACTGGGTGCTGACGACTGCGACGATCGATGTCGAGGCGTCGCGGACCGAGCAGGTGCGCACCAGGAGCTTTCAGGCCGACAACGCGGACCCCGCCGAGAAGCGAGTCACCGTCGATTTCGAGTTCCCCCGAGCGCAAATGGAACGAACGACGCCCTCCGTCGCGACGTGGGAGAACAGTGAGAGCCACAAAGAGGAAGAGTTCACGCGAGCGATCACGCTTGCGCTGTTCGACTACCTCCGCAAGAGCCATTCGCGCGGCTTCGTCCTCAGCATCAGCGGAGGGGCGGACTCGGCAGCCGCCGCATGCCTGGTCGCGTTGATGGTGGATCGAGCCCTTGCCGAGCTCGGCAACGACGGGTTTGCACGCAAGCTCGATTTCGAGCCCCGCCCGAGCGCTCGGGACTGGGTGAACGCGCTACTCTGCTGCGCCTACCAAGAGACCGACAACAATACCGACGTCACGAAGGACGCTGCCGCCGCGGTGGCCGAGGCAGTGGGCGCTACTTTCTACTTGCTCGACGTGCAGAAGATCGTGGACGCCTACGTGAGCCTGATCTCCGACGCGACGGGGCGCTCACTTACATGGGAAGACGACGACGTCACCCTGCAAAACATCCAGGCTCGCGTGCGAGCGCCGAGCGTTTGGATGCTCGCTAACATGCGTGGGGCGCTTCTCCTCTCGACGAGCAATCGTTCCGAAGCGGCCGTCGGCTACGCCACGATGGATGGCGACACGGCCGGGGGCCTCAGCCCGATTGCAGGGATCGACAAGGCGTTCCTTCGCCATTGGCTGAGGTGGCTGGAGACCGAGGGCCCCGTGGATATGAAACCGATCCCCGAGCTTCACGCGGTCAATGCACAGACGCCCACCGCAGAGCTCCGCCCCAAAGACCAGCATCAAACCGACGAAGACGATCTGATGCCCTACCCGGTGCTCGATGTCATCGAGAGACTCGCGATCGGTGATAAGCTCCCACCGGCCGACTGCCTCGAGGTGCTGCGGAGCGAATTCAAAGAGTACGACGAGGAGACGCTCCGTACCTGGGTCAAGCGGTTCTTCCGGTTGTGGTCACGCAACCAATGGAAGCGCGAGCGATACGCGCCGTCCTTCCACGTCGACGACAAGAACCTCGACCCCAAAACCTGGTGTCGTTTTCCGATCCTTTCCGGCGGGTTTGAACGCGAGCTATCAGAGCTCTGAGCGAACCGTCGCCGCCATGCGCTCGATTTCCTCCTTGATGAGGTCGGGCCGTTCCATGGGAATGAAATGCGTGCTGCCCGCTGGCTGCAGGATCCGGGCCTCAGGACGCATCCGCTTGAACGTCTTGCGCGCCGCTCGGCTGAGCGGTGGGCCGTCGTAGTCGCCCACGATCAACGTGATGGGGCAACGCAGCCGCTTCACGCGCGAGAACGGTCGGGTGGTCGCGGACGCGAACGTCTTGCGCGCCCATTCGCGATCACAACTCAACCGAACGGTCCCCGCGTCGGTCGGGACGGTCCCACCGTCGACGTATGCTTCGATCCAGTCACGGGGCCAGGTCCGAAACGCCCCCTTACCCAAGTAGTTCTCGACGGCGGCTTCTTTGGAGGAAAACCCCATGCGCCTGCGTGCGGCCGCACGTGCGATCGGCATCTGAGCTGTCAGACCCGCAGCGCGTGCAAAGGACATCCAGGCACCGTGAACCGGAGCCGCGAGCACAGGGTCGATCAACACCAGGCCTGCCACCCAACTCGGATGTCTAGCCGCTACTTGGATACTCACCGTCCCCCCCAGCGAGTGCCCGGCGAGAACGAGCGGTCGAGGCAG
>CAXMND010000040.1:0-4449 GCA_964194675.1 uncultured Coxiellaceae bacterium
GTGAAGCCGCCGTCGGGTCGGGTTGGAGTACGAGGACGCATGGCCTTAGATGTCGTCCTCCGTATTGAACTCGAGGTCGGGGCCCGCGGAAACGACGAAGATGTCTCCGTCTTCGCAGGTCACCTGAAACTCGGTGTCCCACGCGTCTGCGGTTCTCTTGGAGCCATCGAGGTACCTCTCGCTCACCAGGTCTTCAACCGTTGGGCATCCTCGCGGGTTGTCCACGACGTAGAGCATGACTGCGGACCTCAGCGCCTGAGCGTCGGCCTGAGTGCTCTTTACCTGGGCCTTTTGCAGCTGCGGTAAGACTGCTACTGCCACGCCGGTACCGATCATCGCGAGGATGAAGATGACGATCATGATTTCAATGAGCGTCATGCCTTCGTGTCGCCTCCGTCGGGTGAGTCGTTGTCGGCGTAAATCGATTGTCTTGGGCATGGAGCCTCCCGTTTGCGTCATTGAAGGTTGTCGTCTTGTATGAGCGAGCCGCTCGGTCCTGCGGAGATTACCTCGGCTTCTCCCTCGAAATAGCCGGGACATCGAACGGCAAGCGGCCGGTTCCAACCGTCCTTCGGCATCGAGTCGAGATAGTGCTTCTGAGAGCGTGGGGGGTGAAGCAGCTCCGCCTCGGAGCTCGGGCATCGCCCCACGTCGGCCCGAAACCGATCGATCGCCTGCTTGAGTTGGGCGATCGCCACCTCGGTATTGCGGACTCGTATTCGATGCTGCGTGTACTGAATGAACCCAGCCGCTCCCACGAGGATCAGCCCCAGTCCGATCAGCGCTTGCCAACGAGGGTTGCTTAGAGCTCCTCGCCAACGACCACGACGCCTTTCCCAAGGCAGCGAGATCCGTTCTCTTTGTCGTCGACGAGCCACGATAGTCCCTCATTGAATCATCTCGTTGAGCTGGAGTAGAGGCATCAGGATGGCGAAGGCGATCCCGCCCACGACGGCACCCATGACCACGATCATCAGTGGTTCCAAGATTGAGGTCATCGCGCCCACGCGGACCTCAACCTGCTGGTCGTATGCGTCCGCCACATGGATGAGCATTTCCTCGAGCTGACCCGACTGCTCACCCACGGCGATCATGTGCGTGACCATCGGCGGAAAGCGTCCTGCCTCTCGGAGAGGCTTCGCGATACCCTCGCCCTCACGGACGCTCGCGCGAGCGTTTTCGACGACACGCATCAACTCGGTATTGCCAAGCACGTTCCGTGTGATGTCCATCGCGGTGAGTACCGGCACTCCACTCGCGAGCAAGGTCGCCAAAGTTCGGGAAAAACGGGTTACCGCGACCATGGTCATCAGAGGCCCTAAGAGGGGGACTTCAAGTACGAAGATGTCCCACCTCTTGCGACCCTCCTCGGTGTTGCGCCAGCGCCGAAACCAGTAGATACCGCCTCCGAGGAGAGCTCCGAGCAACCACCAGTAGCTGCTCAACACGTCGCTTACCCAAATCAGCAAGTCGGTGTACCAGGGCAACGACTGGTTGAAGTTCTCGAAGATCGCGGTGACTTTGGGAACGACGACGGACATCATGAGAAACAGGATCAGAACCACGACGACTGCCATGACCAGCGGATACGCCAGCGCGGCCCGCACCTTGCTTTGCAGCCGCGTTTGATCGTCCAAGAATTCGGCGAGCCGCGCAAGCACCTCTTCGAGCGTGCCCGATGCCTCGCCGGCGGCGATCATGTTCACGTACAGCGTCGGGAAGATCTTGGGGTGCGCCTTCATCGCGTCGGCGAGCGTCACGCCCTCGTTGACCTGGTTGCGAGTATCGGTGAAAGCCGTTTGGAGCTCTGGATGATCGAGCTGGTCGATGAGAGCGCTCAGCCCTTCGACCAGCGGTACGCCCGAACGCAAGAGGACCGCGAGCTGCTGGGTCGCGATGGCCACGTCCAAGGTCGAAACCCTGCGAAACAGCCTCCGGAAGTCGATGTCGCGCGCGGCCTTCCTGGCCGCCTCGGATTGTTCGAGGACCTCGGTGGCCAGGATTCCATCCCGCTTCAGAACGTTGCGGAGCGCCTTGGCGCTGTCCGCATCACGAACCCCCTTGACCGACTTGCCTCTCGCATCGAGGCCTTTGTACGCGTACACCGCCATCGCTTACACCTCGGCGGCCTGTGTCGCTGCAAGCACTTCTTCGACGCTGGTAACTCCGGCGATGACCTGACGCGCGCCATCGTCACGCAGGAGTCGCATCCCCTGTTGCTGCGCGACTCTCTGGATGGTTTTCGCGTCGCTGCTGTTCAGAATCTCACGCCGGACCGGCTCGTCGATCAGCATCAGCTCGAAGATTCCGATTCGGCCTCGATAGCCGGTGGCGCTGCACGCGTCGCAGCCCCCAGGGTGGAAGAACTTGAGGTTGTTCAGACCCGGGCTTGCACGCTCTGGAAGTGTGGCGGGATCGGTGCTGCCGAGCACAGTCGTCGAGGCCACCTTTTTGAGCTCGTCGAGTTTCTTCCGAGCCTCGGAGGCGTCGATTCCCAGTTCGAGAAGATCCTGAGGGGTCGGCGTGTAAGGCACCCGGCACAGGCCACATAGTTGCCGAACGAGTCGTTGGGCAAGAACCGCCATGACTGAAGAGGAGATCTGGTACGGTTGCACTCCCATGTCGACGAGGCGCGTGACCGCACTTGGCGCGTCGTTGGTGTGGAGCGTGGAAAGCACGAGATGACCGGTCAGAGATGCGTGAATGGCGATCTCCGCCGTCTCGTGATCGCGAATCTCGCCGACCATGATCACGTCAGGGTCTTGTCGGAGGAAGCTTCTCAGGCCGGAAGCGAATGTGAGCCCAATCTTCGGTTGCACCTGCATCTGGCCAATACCCCGAAGCTCGTACTCGACGGGATCCTCGGCGGTGAGGATGTTCTTCTCCGGGGTATTGATCTTGTTGAGGCAAGCATACAGCGTCGTCGTCTTGCCCGAGCCGGTTGGACCTGTGACCAAGACGATTCCGTTCGGTCGCCCGATCAGGTGCTCGAGCTCATCGAGCTCTTGTCGCGCGAACCCCAAGTCGATCAGGTTGAGCAGGATCTGCTCTTTGTCGAGGAGACGCATGACGACTCGCTCGCCTTTGGCCGTCGGCACCGTGGAAACGCGAACGTCGATCATCTTGCCGGCGATCTTCTTCGTGATGCGACCGTCCTGGGGAAGGCGCTTCTCTGCAATGTTGAGACCGGCCTCGATCTTGACGCGGCTGACAATCGACGCGAGGAAACCTCGGTTGGCTTCCTTTCGTGGCACGAGCCGACCGTCGATGCGATACCGAACGACGACCTTTTCGTCGGTCGGCTCGATGTGAATGTCAGAAGCTCGCTCTTTGACCGCGGTGTAGAACAAGTTGTTGACCCAGCGGATGACCGGCGCTTCGTCGGTCATGTCGATCAAATCGCGGAGCTCCTCGACTTCTTCCCCGTCTTTGGCTTCGGCCAGCGCGGTTTCATCTTTGCGCTCGTAGACACGGTTGATCGCGTCGTCGATCGCCTCTTCGGACGCCGCAACCGGGATGATCGTCTTGTCCAGCAGAATTCGGAGATCATCGATGGCAAAGAGGTCGAGCGGGTTCGCGACCGCTACGCGAACGGTGCTGTCGGATAGGCTCAACGGGAGAACTCGGTTCTGGCGCGCGAAATTGATCGGAACCGTATCGATGAGCTCCTCGGGGATCTGGTCGGCTGCGATCTTTTCGATGAACTCGATGCCCACTTCGTCGGCGAGGGCACGCACGACCTTGCCATCCTCGACGACGTGGGTCGCGACGAGGAAGTCACGAAGATCGACCGCGCGCTCGGCGGCGCTTTCGAGCGCGTTTTCGAGCTTATCGGGCTCGAGCGCTCCGCGGCGCACCAAGATCTCCCCAATGTAGCGCTGCTCGAAGCTCATGCGTCAGTCCTCCACCCCTTCGTTGGTGGGACTGGGCGGTGGTTCTTGCTCGGTGGGCTCTTCAACGTCCGCCGTCGACTCGGCTTCCGTCTCCGGCTCGAGGATCTCGGGTTCCTCGGGCTCAGGCTCCGGATCCGAAGTCACCCCCGTTTCCTCCGGGATCGCGACAGGCGGCGGTGGCACGCCGCCGCCCTCTTGTCGATCGGCCGCCGTTGGCTCCTCGGCCTTCAGCTCGGTCTCTTCCATGGCCTCTTCCCCGTATGGTCCTATCACTAGGACGTCGTCTTCGAGTTGGGGCTCTGTCGGCACGTATGACCCGATCGGCGCGCGGGGTACGTGGTCGGGCGCCGGTTCGAGCTCCGCTGCCAGAGCGAGCCGAATCTCCTCTTCGACCGTGTCGATTTCGTTGATGATTTCGGAGACCACGCCACGTGTGCGCGAGTAGTCGATGTGGGGTGTAAACTTGTCTTCGCCGAAGACGAAGTAGCGGTCGATCATCTGCTGCCGTTCCTGCATCTTGCGCTCGAAGATCTCCCGAAGATCGCCCGGGTCTCGG
>CAXMND010000041.1:0-12401 GCA_964194675.1 uncultured Coxiellaceae bacterium
CCGCACACTCAACAGCAGTCTAGTTGGGAGCGGGTTCGTTCTGCAGCTTGGCGGAGGAGGTGGAGGCTTCGGATGACTTTGTCGCGCTCATCCTTGGGGACGCTGGCGAGGATGGTTTCGATGCTCTTTTCGGTCAGCTTGGCGAGTCGGATGGATTCCTTCTCTCCATCCGCCGTGAGCGAAATGATGAATCGGCGACCGTCTTCGTCGCTTTGCTGTCGACTAACCCAGCCACGCGTTTCGAGCCCATCGATGAGCCGAGTCATCGCGCCCTTGGTCACGCGGGTGTGAGATGCCAAGCTCGAGACGTCCCACTCGCCTGAGCGGAGGGTCTGAAGCAGCACGCACTGCGCGGGCGTGACCGTGCCACAACAGATTTCCTCACGCTCGAAGACCGAGAACATTCGGCAAAACGCGATGACGTCGTCGATCACGTCATTCATGGCTTCGTGGCGGTGATCGAGTAGCTGAACACGGTGTCGGACAGTCCTTCGATGCGATCCTCACCGACGAGCTCGATCGCCGCCTTCCAGAGCGGGTCTTGCAGGTCCGCGGTCATGATCAAGCCCGCCGGTTCGCGGGTGTACTCGAGGTTTTCAAAACCGGCGGCCCGAATGTGACCGAAGTACTCGTCTTCGGTTGACGCTCCACCTACGCACGCGATCCAGCTCGCGGCGAGCTCGGCCACATCTGGCGGCAACGGCTGGCTCAGTATGATGTCGCTGACGGCGAGCCGCCCGCCTGGCTTGAGAACTCTATAGGCCTCGCGAAACACCTGCGCTTTGTCCGGGCTGAGGTTGACAACGCAGTTTGACATCACAACGTCCACTGTTTCCGACGCAACGGGAAGGTTCTCGATGAGCCCTTCGCGAAACTCCACCGTGCGCGCGTATCCAGCGTTGACTGCGTTGGTGCGGGCGCGTTCGAGCATTTCGGGGGTCATATCGACACCGATGAAACGGCCTTCTGGCCCGAGCTTTTCCGCGGAGAGGAGCGCGTCGAAACCCGCTCCGGAGCCCAGGTCGACGACGACCTCTCCGACTTTGAGGCTGGCAAGCGCGGTCGGGTTGCCGCATCCGAGCCCTAGATTGGCCTCAGCGGCAGTACCGGTCGCGTCTTCCTTGGTGTAGCCAATGCGTGATGCGGCTTCGGCGTGCGTCTTAGCGGTGGCGCTGCCGCAACACCCACCGCCTTGGCGAGCAATTTCCGCGTAGCCGGTTTTCACAACGTCGTGCACTTGGTCGTTTTCCATGAGAATCTCCATTGGTTGTATGATGCAACCAAATAGTTGAGGCTGTCAACCAATTTCGTCAAGACCCCTGAATTCACTGTTTTCAGGGCAGTTTCCCGAGGAATCCGAGCAGGTGGTCAATGAAGAGGGCCTCTTCCTCACGGTGGGGCCAATGACCCGCGTTGGGAACGACCAGAAGCTCCGCCCCGCCTTCGAGCAGCCCTTGCGACTTCTTGTACGGACCGATGTGGCCACCAAAATCCTTTCCGCCGGCGATCAGCAGCCCACGGCTCCGAACCTTTCCCCTCAGGCGACGATCGACCTGCGTAGAGAGGTCTCTGTAGTAGTCGATCGAACCTCCAAGCACTGCGGGATCGCGAAACGCCGTCTTGATGCGCTCGAGGGCAGCGTTGCGCTCCGGCCCTTTCCAATCGGGAGCCCAACGTTCATAGAGCGCGCCGATGTACGCGAAGTCGTTTCGTCGCGTCATGGCGTCGGCCCAAGGCGTCTTGAAGAACACGAAATGTCGCGCGAGAACCAGCACGCCAAGGGCCTCGAGCGCATTTTTGGGCTTGAGTGTCTTCGGGTGCGGGATGGCGATCGGGACGATGGCGTCGACGCGCTCCGGCGCAAGTGCCGCGGCGCCCCAGACGACCGATGCGCCCCAGTCGTGGCCCACCAACACCGCCGAGCTCACCTCTAGGGCGTCGAGCAGGCCAATGGCGTCTTCCGCGATGCTCACTGCGTCATAGCGGCGCCCGGGCACGATCGTGTCGGGATGATAGCCGCGAAGGTAGGGGAGGATCGTTCGGTACCCCGCGTCGTTGAGCGCGGCTGCGATGGCGGCGTAGGAATGAGGCAAGTCGGGAAATCCGTGGATCAGCACAACCGCGCGGCCTTGACCCGAGTCGTGGTAGCGCCACGTCTGCTGGCCGAGGGTGGTGTTCTCGAACTCCGATTCTACGAGCATCTCGATCCTCCCGGGCCGACCCACGGCCACGCGTGGTGATACTCCTTGGTTGACATAGGACGCAAGGAGGTCACAGACCGTAGCTCACGATGTCGGAGTCCGAGGAACACGAAGTCGTACTCGCCGCCCACGACGTGACGAAGACCTACCGCATGGGCGACGTCGACGTGCACGCGTTGCGCGGGGTCAACGTCGGTTTGCGCGAAGGTGAGCTCATGGTGCTACTCGGCCCATCTGGTAGTGGTAAGTCGACTTTGCTCAACATCTTGGGAGGGTTGGATGTTCCGACGGAGGGGCGCGTGGTGTACATGGGGCGCGATATCTCTGCCGCGGGCGACCGAGAGCTCACGCAATTTCGGCGCGACCACGTGGGCTTCGTATTTCAGTTCTACAACCTGATCCCGAGCCTGACCGCGCGTGAGAACGTTGCGTTGGTCACGGAGATCGCAGAAAAGCCGCTCGACCCCCGTGACGCGCTCGAGCTGGTCAGTCTGACAGACCGCATGGATCACTTTCCGTCGCAGCTCTCCGGTGGTGAGCAGCAACGCGTCGCGATCGCGCGCGCGGTTGCCAAACAACCAGACATCTTGCTCTGCGATGAGCCCACCGGCGCCCTCGATTTCAAGACCGGCATCCAGGTGCTCGAGGTGATCGACGAGGTGAATCGCACGCTAGGAACCACCACTGCCGTCATCACCCACCACGCCCCCATCGCATCGATGGCCGACCGGATCATTTCCCTCTCGGACGGGAGAGTTCATAGAGACCACACGAACGAAACCAAGATCACTCCGAAAGACCTCACCTGGTGAATCTGCTCGACCGAAAGCTCTTTCGTGACCTCCTTCGGTTGAAGGGGCAGGCGCTTACGATCGCGTTGGTGGTGGGGGTCGGTGTCGCTAGCTACATCACGTTGCGGACTGCCTGGCGAGCGCTCGGCCAGTCCCGCGCGGTCTATTACGACAACTACCGGTTCGCGGATGCTTTCGCCTCGCTCAAGCGCGCACCGGACTCGGTGGCCGATCGCGTCGCGGATGTGCCTGGCGTGTCGAAAGTCTATCCGCGGATTGTCGAGCGAGTTCTGCTTCCGATGGAGGGATTAATTACGCCTGCGCGCGGTGAGATCATCTCCCTCCCGATGCATGGGCGTCCGCCGCTCAACGATGTCTTGTTGAAAGCCGGGCGCCTTCCGGAACCCGGACGCAGTAGTGAGGTTCTCGTCAATGAGCCCTTCGCCCAAGCGCATGGTCTCACACCCGGCTCGACGCTACCCGCGATTCTCAACGGAACGCTCCACGATCTGGTGGTTGTCGGCTTGGCGCTGTCGCCCGAATTCGTCTTCGCGGTGGAGCCAGGGACGATCGTCGTCGACGACAAACGATACGGGCCGCTATGGATGGCACGGGACGGAGTCGCTGCGGCTTTCCAGATGGAGGGCGCGTTCAACGACCTGGTGGTGAGGCTCGAGCCGGGTGCAAACGAAGATGCGGTGTTGAGCGCCGTCGATGGCATCTTGAAACCATACGGAGGCCTCGGCGCCGTCTCCCGTGAGCACCAGATGTCGCACTTGATGCTCACAGGTGAGCTCCAACAGATCGAAACCCTCGTCATCTTTCTTCCCGGGATTTTCTTGGCGGTCGCTGCTTTCCTGTTGAACGTGGTCTTTTCGAGGCTGGTGACGCTCCAACGGTCGCAGATCGCGATCATCAAGGCGCTCGGGTACGGCAACCGCACGATCGCGCTGCACTACCTGAAAATGGTGTGCGTCATCGTGCTGATCGGGTCGGCGTTTGGCGTGGCTCTTGGTGCGTGGTTGGGCAACGGGATGCTCGATATGTACGCGCAGTTCTTCCGGCTTCCGATGATTCGCAGCCGCGTCGACCTCCCGGTGAGTATCAAAGCAATTTTAGCGAGCCTCGGGGCTGCGGTCGTCGGAATTGCTTACGCCGTTCGTCGAGCCGTGCAGCTTCCGCCGGCCGAAGCGATGCGGCCTCCGTCCCCTGCGCGATACCATGCTTCGGTCATCGAGCGGATTCCCGTCATCGGGCGGGTTGCCCAAACGACCATGATGGTGTTCCGCGAGATTTGGAGGCGCCCTTTGCGAACGGTTCTCTCTGCGTTGGGAATCGCCTTTGCCATGAGCGTCGTGATCCTAGGGCGCTTCGGGGAGGACGCGATGCAGCCGATCATCGATATGGAGTTTGGCAAGAAGCTCCGCGAAGACATCACCGTCAATTTCGCAGACGAGGTCGACGACGGGAGCCTGAGCTACATTGGCAGCCTTCCTGGCGTGGAGCGGGTGGAAGGCTTGCGTCAGATCCCCGTCCGAATGCGGGTCGGCCCGAGGTGGCGCGATACCGTTCTCATCGGGATTCCAGGTGACTCGCAGCTGAGACGCCTGTACGAGGTAGATGCGCGGCCGGCCCACTTGCCACATACGGGGGTGTTGGTTACCAGCGTGTTGGCCGATGTTCTCGGTGTCCAGCCGGGAGACTTCGTAGACATCGAGCTCAAGGAAGGTGACCGAAGCACGCGTCAGGTGCGGGTAGCGGGCACCGTCGAAGAGTCGTTTGGGATTCAGGGATACATGCAAAAGCACGAGCTTCACCGCATCCTTCAGGAAGGCGCTTCGTCGAATACGGTGTTGCTGCGCGTCGACCCTATGCACGAAGTCGAGCTGCAGTCACGCCTGACCGAGATTCCTCGCGTGCAGAGTATTGCTCGGAAGCGCACCGTGCTCGAAAAGTTCGAGGAGCAGACCGCCCAGACGATGAAAGTGGTCACCTTGATCCTGACCCTTTTTGCGACGGCCATCGCTGTTGCGGTCGTGTACAACAATGCTCGGGTGAGCCTCTCGGTCCGGAGTCGCGATTTGGCCACGCTTCGTGTGTTGGGGCTCACGCGCGGAGAGATCTCGGCGATTCTCCTGGGAGAGCAGGCGATCCAGGTGATGCTGGGCATACCCGTTGGCATGGTCCTCGGGGACTTCGGCGCCCAGGCAATCGTAGCGGCGCAGGCCGATCCCGAGCAGTTCCGGCTCCCGATGATGATCTCACAGCAGACCTATGCGTTTGCGATCTTGGTCATCTTGGTCTCTGCTGTGCTCAGCGCGCTTCTCGTTCGGAGGCGACTGGATAGCCTGGACCTCATCAGCGTCCTCAAGACGAGAGAATAGGGAGTGATAACGCATGAATACGACTTCGACGCGTAGGAAGTGGGGCCGCTGGTTGATGATAGGCCTCGCCGCGGTGTTCGCGGTGGCGGTCGTCGTGGTGGCTTGGATCCCCAATCCGGTCGACGTCGAAGTCGCCGACGTTTCCCGAGGGCCCCTCGTCGTCACCGTCGACGAAGATGGACGAACCCGCGTCATCGACCGCTATCTGATCTCGGCTCCCATTGCGGGTAGTCTCGGACGAATCGAGCTCGACGCCGGCGATGCGATCGAAGCCGGACAGGTTCTCGCGCGACTGGTACCGCTACCACCACCGCTGCTCAACGAGCGCTCCCGGGCCGAGGCACGAGCGCGTGTGGATGCCTCGCGGGCGGCGAGGGCTCAGGCGCAAGCTGCGGTGAACCGGGCGCGGGTCGCCCTAGATTTTGCCCAGAAGGAGGCGGCGCGCGCGCGAGCGGTCGTGAAGCAAGGAGGGCTCGCGCTGAGCGATGCCGAACGTGCGTTCTCCGATGAGCGTCGAAGCAAAGAGGACCTTCGCTCCGCGAATTTCGGAGGTCGCGTGGCCGAGCACCAGCTCGAGCTGGCACAATCGGCGCTCTTGAGGTTGAGCGGGAAGGGTGAGGACAGCGATCACATGGAAATCGTCTCTCCTGTCGACGGCCAAGTCCTGAACATCCTCCAGCAAAGTGAGGGCGTCGTTCAAGGTGGGACCCCGGTCATCGAAGTGGGTGACCCGGCCGCGCTCGAGATCGTGATCGATGTGCTCAGTCAGGACGCCACGCGGATCCAGCCCGGCGCCACCGCCGAAATCGTGCGATGGGGAGGCAAGCGGCCGCTTCGCGCCCACGTCAGAGTGGTTGAGCCATCGGCGTTCACAAAGCTTTCGGCGTTGGGCGTCGAGGAGCAGAGAGTGAACGTCATCATCGATCTCGATGAGCCTCGGGAGGTTTGGTCGACCCTGGGCGACGGCTATCGCGTCGAAGCGCGCATCTCGGTTTGGGAGAACGATGACGTCCTCCGCGTTCCTGCGAGTGCAGTCTTTCGCCACGAGGAAGAGTGGGCGACCTTCGTCGTCGAGAATGGAGAAGCGGTGATACGCAAGGTTCAGCTCGGAGAAACCAATGGACTGGAAACCGAAGTGGTTTCTGGGGTAGAAGAGGGCGAGACGGTCATCGCGTACCCAAGCGACAGTGTGCGTGACGGGGTGTCTGTTCGAGCCCGTTAGGTGATGTAGTGCCTTCAACTTTCTCCGATTTTCTTCAGGACCGAATGCTCCTGAGGGACGTCATTGCCACCGTGGTGCTGTTGGCCACCGTGTTAGGCCTTCGCCAACTCACTGTGCGGTTCATTCGCCGCACGCTTCCCAAGAACGATCAGCTGCAATTGCGCTTGGCGTCCCAAATCCGGGCGTTCTCGTATGTCATCGTAGCTTTCGGCATTTTGGCAATTTGGGCTGCAGAGCTTCAGGCCTTGGCGGTCTCATTCGCGGTGCTGGCTATGGCGATCGTGTGGGCGACCAGAGAGACCCTCGCCTGCGTTCAGGGTGCGTTTTACCGAGTCAGCACCAATGCTTTTGCAGTCGGCGATCGGATCAACATCGAGGGCATCCGCGGCGACGTGATCGATCACGGCCTACTGGGCACATTGGTGCTCGAAGTGGGGCAGGGCCATCAGCGTACGGGTCGAACCATCAGCATTCCCAACAGCCTCTTTATCACTTCGCCCGTGCTCAACGAGAGCTTGGCCGGCGAATACATGCTTCACGTCATAAAGATCCCGGTGGACCGCGATAGCGACCTCGCCGAGATTGAGCAACGAACGCTCGCGATTGCGCAGGAAGCGTGCGCAGACTTTCTTGAGGACGTGCGCCGCTCCATCGCGCGTCGGTATCGTCGTCACGGCCTGAATCCACCGCTGGTCGATCCGCGGATCACCTACGAGGTCGTCGATAAGAACACGGTGAATCTCCTTCTTCGGCTCCCCACGCCGGTCCGTCTCGAACGCGCGGTCGAGCAAAAGGTGCTTCGGGCGGTGCTGGGGGTGCCGGAGGGGCGGGATACCTTGCTGCCGCCTGCGCCGGGGTAGGGGGCAGTCTTGACAAATGACCCCGGGTCAGTACTATATATGACCCACGGTCATTTATGATGGTAGCTACGGCAAAACGGTCTACGAAAAGAGCTCGGAGCGTGGAGGCGCGGGCCGAGCGGCGGGATGAGATTCTTGATGCTGCGGAGGAGCTTTTTGCGGAGCAGCGATTCGCGGAGCTTCACATGGCGCGGCTGGCCAAGGAGATCGGGCTCGCGAAAGGGACGCTCTATCTTTACTTCCCGAGCAAAGAGAGTCTCTTCCTGGCGGTCGTGCAGCGCTTGCTGGACGCTTGGTTCGCGGCCGTTGGGGAGCGACTATCTAGCCACGCATTCATCGACCCCGATGCGCTTGCCCTCGAGCTGACCGAGACGCTCGTCGAACGTCCACGACTCACGCGCTTGCTCGCGCTTTTACACACGGTGCTCGAGCGGAACATCGGCGAGGAAGACGCGTTCGAGTTCAAGGCGTTTCTCGCCAGAAGAATGAGTCGCACGGGGATCGAGCTCGAACGGCTGATCCCGACGCTCGAGCCGGGGCAGGGGGCTCGGCTGCTTCTGCACGTGCACGCTCTGGTGGTCGGTCTCCGACAGGTGTCCGATCCTTCGCCCGCGGTGGAACGAGCTCTCGATCGACCCGAGCTACGGCACCTCCAGATCAACTTTGAAGTCGAGTTATGCGCTGCGCTTGCCGCACTCTTTCGTGGTTTTGGCGCGGCGTTGGAAGCACAAGGGAGCACACTATGAACCAAAACGATTTCCAAGGAAAGATGGCCCTCGTGACCGGGGCAAGTAGTGGGTTAGGCGTCGACTTCGCCACGATCCTCGCGGAGAGCGGCGCCAATCTCATCCTCACCGCACGACGCGAAGAGCGGTTGCGTGCTCTCGCCGATGAGTTGGAAGCCAAGCACGGGGTCGAGGTACACGTAATCACGATGGACCTCGGGCGCGCGGAGGCACCGCAAACGCTCTACGACGAGATCAAACGACGCGGTTTGCAAGTCGACATCCTGATCAACAATGCCGGCTATGGCACTTTCGGATCGTTCGCAGAGATCCCTTGGGAGCGCGAGCAGGCGATGCTTCAGCTCGACATCATGACCGTGGTGCACCTGACCAAGCTCTTCGTCAGGGACATGGTAGCCCGTGATGAGGGCTGGATTCTGCAGATCGCCTCGATCGGGGCGTACCAGCCCTCACCCACGTACGCGACCTATTCGGCCGCGAAGGCGTTCGTGTTGAACTTCGGCGAAGCACTCAACTACGAGCTTCGGAACACCAACGTCAAAGTGAGCGTGCTTTCTCCGGGCGTCACCAAGACCGAGTTCATCGAAGTCGCCGGGCAGCGAAAAACCCTCTATCAGAGGCTCACCATGATGGAGAGCCGCCCCGTGGCCGCCCTCGGGCTCGACAGTCTTGTGCGCGGCAGGCCGAGTAGGGTCAGTGGCCTCTTCAACCGTCTGACCATTTGGTCCCTGCGTCTGATGCCCCGCAGGCTCATGGCGGCGGCGGCGTACCTGTTCATGAAGGAGTCCGAGAACGCGTGACACCTGCCCGGATTCTTGGTAACACCGGCGCTCTTGACCCGTTCAAGGCGGTACCTATGAATGGCGAGATACACTCCGGGCGGCTTGCGAGCGATTTCGAACGAGTTCGAGCGCAGACCGAAGCGCTAGCGGCGCCTCTCTCCGCCGAGGACCAATGCGTGCAGAGCATGCCCGACGCGAGCCCGACCAAGTGGCACCGGGCCCACACGACTTGGTTCTTCGAGACATTCGTCCTGCGACCCGCGGGCGTCGAGCGTCTTTCGCCCGAGGCGTTCGAGGCACTGTTCAACAGCTACTACAACGCAGTTGGAGAGCAGTATCACCGACCTTCACGCGGTCTGCTGACCCGTCCGAGTCACGACGAAGTCACCGAGTACCGCAACAGGGTAGACGAACATGTGCTGTCGTTGCTCGGCGAAGGTGTCGACGATGCTACGGCCAAGCGTATCGAGCTCGGGCTCCATCACGAACAGCAACACCAGGAGCTCATCGTTACCGACGTCAAACATCTCCTGTCGTGCAATCCAACCTCCCCAGCGTATTCCGCAAACGAGCTGTCCGATCCTGAAGCGGCTTCGGGCTCCGGGCTACAGTGGACGAGCCACCCGGGCGGCGTGGCATCGATGGGGGTTGCGGGTGCCTCCTTTCACTTCGACAACGAAGGCCCCGTCCACGACGTGCTCCTGCACCCGTTCGCAATTGCGAAGCGGCTGGTCACGAATCAAGAGTATCTCGCGTTCATCCAAGACCGGGGCTACGAGCGCCCAGAGCTTTGGCTGAGCGCGGGTTGGAGTGATGTTCAGGAGCACGGACGGCGTGCCCCTCTGTACTGGCAAAACGGCCCCGATGGCTGGAGCGTCTACACCCTTCATGGGCGTGGGCCCCTGCGCTCCGGTGACCCGGTGACACACGTCAGCTATTACGAGGGCGATGCCTACGCGCGGTGGGTCGGCGTGCGCTTGCCGACCGAACCAGAGTGGGAAGTCTCGACGACTGATCCGGAGCACACACCGCTAGGTGGACGAGAGCCTTGGACACACGCGTACCAGCCTCGCATCTACGGGGCTTGCTGGCAGTGGACGGCGTCGAGCTATTCGCCGTACCCGCGTTACCAGCCTGTCGAGGGCGCCATCGGCGAGTACAATGGCAAGTTCATGTGCGGCCAGTATGTCTTGCGCGGGAGCAGCTTCGCGACTCCTGCGGGTCATGCTCGAAAGACTTACCGAAACTTTTTCCCCCCCGATGCGCGCTGGCAGCTCAGCGGCATCCGGCTAGCTCGTGACGAGGGTTGAAGACCGATGATCGCATTTGAACCGTTGGGCACTAAGGAACGTATTCGCATCGTCGACCTTCATCCGAAGCTCGGAGACATCAAAGCCGAAGCGGTGGCGGGGCTCCGCCGTTCCCCGAAGTCGCTTCCCTGCAAGTATTTCTATGACGCGCTGGGCGCGCGGCTTTTCGAGGCGATCACCGAGCTGCCCGAGTACTACCCGACACGAACCGAGCTCGGCATTCTCGACCGAAGCGTTCACGAGATGGCTGAGGCGATCGGCGCCCATGCCACATTGGTGGAGTTCGGGTCCGGCGTGGGCCTCAAGACCCAGAAGCTGCTCGACGCCCTGATCGAACCGAGCGGCTGTGTGCTGATCGACATCAGCCGCGAGGCGCTCGAGGCATCTGCAGAGCAATTTGCCGATAGGTATGAGGAGATGGAAATCCTCGCTGTCTGTGCGGACTACACACAGCCCCTCAGGCTTCCGCGGCCTCACCGCCCGAGCTCCCGGACGGTCGCGTTCTTCCCTGGGAGCACCATCGGCAACTTCACCCACGACGAGGCCGAGCGCTTCCTCGGGCGCGTCGCCGAGCTCGTAGGACCGGGGGGAGGATTACTGATTGGGATCGACCGGCAGAAAGACCCGAAGATCATCGAAGCCGCCTACAACGATTCCGTCGGGGTGACGGCTGCTTTCAATCTCAACATCCTCAAGCGTCTGAACCGAGCCGGAGCCAACTTCGATCTAGCCGCGTTTCGACATCATGCGCCCTACGTAGAGAGCGAAGGCCGGATCGAGATGCGACTGATCAGCGAGGTCGAGCAGACGGCCCGCATCGGAAACACCGACGTGGCCTTCGCCAAGGGCGAGTTCATCGTCACGGAGCACTCACACAAGTACGAGCTCGACAAGTTCGAAGCGCTGGCCAGTGCGGCGGGTTTTCGGCTGACGAGACAGTGGAGTGACGAGAGCGAATGGTTTAGCGTGTGCTTCCTAGAGCTCGAAGGAGAACGCTGACATCATTCGCTATTTGCGGGAGCGATTCGAAACGGCGTCGAGCTCCGCCGAATAGACCGTATCGTGATGACGGAAGCTCTCGCCGCCGTCGGTGTAGGTTAGCTCGAATCGATACGTGCCCGGCTCGGTTAACTTCCCCGATGGGTCGGAGAGCTTGCTCAGGGTCTTGACGACGAAGGGTTGATTCTTACCGGCGCGAATCTCGACGGCGCCTGTCTTGCACCTGCCGTTGGGGACGAGTCCATATGCCGTCTCCCATTGGTCCTGCTTCTTGCGCGCCTGATAGAAGGGGGTACCGCAGAGCGTCTTCAGCCAGATCGTGCGTTTTGACTCGTTGTGGACGCGTGCCTTGAGGGGGCTGTTCATGGGGATCCTCGGCGGCCGAATCTGGACCAAGATATCCCTCGCCTCGGTCTGCACGACTTTGTGACACCCCTTCTTGGTCCACCGGTGGCTCGTAGGGCACTTGCAGGGGACACACGACTTGCATCGAGCATTCGGTGGACACTCGGGGCACCCGACGTACTGCCCTCGCGTGCTCTCGCAGGACTCACGAAGGCTCCGGCCGCGCCTGAAAATCTCCACTGGCTCGGCCGTGAGGACGCAGGCACCTTTGAAACACTTCGCGAAGGGCGTCTCGCAGCGAAAGTCGCAGGTGGCGATCTCGTTCTGCCCCCGGCATTCCGCGAGTTGCTGTTGGAGCTCGAGCAAGTCCTTTTCGTTGACCGCGACGCCGCATTCGCACCCTTGGGAGACACAGCTCGTTTCGACGACCCCGCAGGCCTCGTCCTCGACGCAGGAGCGATGCTCCGCAGTGACTTCGATGAACTCTTGGCGCGGCTCGGCCTTCTCGCACCCGGCCGAGAGGCCTAGAATCGCCACCCAGCAGAAAAATCCCCGCCCACCCATGAAACGGTTCCTACCGAACGTCGTACGTCATGGCAAGAAGGAGGATCTATGGCGAAAGCAATCTGGCGGGGAACGGTCATCGCAGAGTCCGACGAATTCGAGATTGTCGAGGGAAACCTGTACTTCCCTCCAGGCGCCATCAAGGCCGAGTTCTTCGAGGCGAGCACGCACCAAAGCGTGTGCCCTTGGAAGGGGAC
>CAXMND010000042.1:0-20678 GCA_964194675.1 uncultured Coxiellaceae bacterium
TGAAGCTGAAACGAAGAGAGGACCCACGATGTCCGGACGTGCCAAAGCTGACCCGATGTGCGGGCTCGCTGGGGTCGGGTTTGCCCTCGAAGTACTGGGCGATCAGCTTGTCGACGTCCACCAACACGTGGGAAGGCGCCGGCTGTCCAGCAAGCGGGTGCACAGGCATCGCCTAGCATGTAGCAGCCCCCCACCCGGTTGACGATCAGATCACGCCCCATCCAAAGGATCGCCTTCTCGTCTTCGTGGTCCTGGACGTGGTCGTCCACGAGGAGCCGAAAATATGAAGCCCGAGGACTAGTTGGTACCGCCGCTCATTTGCTCGGCTAGATATCGTTCCTTGCCGACCGTGTCGACCAGGTAGAGCTGAGCTTCGAGCCAATCGATACCCTCTTCTTCTTGGGCAAGGATGTCTTCGAAGAGCTCGCGTGTCCCGTTGTCTCCCTTTTCGCGACACAGCGCGATCCCGTCATTCAAGCGCTTCACTGCTTCGAGCTCGAGCTCGAGGTCGAGCCGATGCTGCTCGACTGGGTCTTCACCGACCTTCACGGGAAAGAGCCGCTGCATGTTGGGCGTGCCGTCGAGAAAGAGAATTCGAGCGATGACGGAGTCGGCGTGCTTCATCTCTTCAATCGACTCCGAGCGCTTCTTCCGCGCAATCACGTGGAAGCCCCAGTCCTCGCACATCTTGTGGTGGATAAAGTACTGGTTGATCGCGGTGAGCTCCGAGGTGAGAACCTCGTTGAGTAGCCCTATGACGTCGTCGTTGCCCTTCATATTTCTTTCCTTCAAGCGAGCATAGGTACGCGTCGCGGATGTCGCAAACCCTATGCTTGAAGTTGAAAGCCTATATCAACTTACGTGCGGCTGTGCGCTCGCATCGTCGCCTCGGCGCCGTCGTTCGACTCGATCAAACGATCAATGACGGGACGGCAGGCACCGCAGCTGCCACCGGCGCCGCACGCGTCACGCACGTCGCTTCCGCTGCGCGCGCCATCGGCAACGCATCGTCGGATCGTGGTGTCGTTGACGACGTGGCAGTGACACACAAGCATGCCTTCTATATAGCCCCTAGAAATTGAAAATCAAATTCAATATCGACAAAAACGAAATGCCTAGGAATTTCGGGCCTCAAGGCCCTATTCCGCAGCGTTTTCGGGCAGCTCGACGCTGGGGTCCGCTGAACCTCGGTCCTGGTCGTCCGGGGTGAGCACGGACAGACCCGCCTGCCGAAGAAGGTCGAGGTCCGCTTGGTGGTCCGGGTTGCCAGTCGTGAGTAGCTTGTCCCCGAAGAAAATACTGTTGGCACCCGCCATGAAGCACAGGAGTTGTGCCTCTCGGTTGAGCCCGCTCCGACCGGCGGACAATCGAACCCGCGCGCCGGGCATCATGAGGCGCGCAACCGCACACATGCGAACGAGCTCGAGCGAGCCCACGGGATCTCGGTCCGCCAACGGGGTCCCCTCCACCCGAACGAGCGCGTTGATCGGCACACTCTCGGGCTGCGGTGAAAGATTCGCCAACGTCACCAGCATCCCAACGCGATCGTGAATGCCTTCGCCCATGCCAATGATGCCACCTGCGCAAACCGAGATCCCGGCTTTGGCTACACGCTGAATGGTCTGAAGGCGATCCTCATAGGTGCGAGTCGTGATGATCTCGCCGTAAAACTCTTCCGACGTGTCCAGGTTGTGATTGTACGCGGTCAGCCCAGCATCTTTCAGCTGCTGGGTTTGTTCGTCGTCGAGCATGCCGAGGGTGACGCATGCTTCGAGGCCAAGCTCGCGAACGCCTCGAACCATCTGCAACACGCGGTTGAACTGTTCGCTACCCTTTTTCGGACTTCGCCACGCCGCGCCCATGCAAAAGCGGCTCGCCCCCGCTGTCTTTGCTTGACGAGCCTTTTCGAGCACATCGTCGACATCCATGAGACGCTCAGCCTCGACACCGGTGTCATACCGGGCGCTTTGCGGACAGTACGAGCAGTCCTCCGGGCAGGCGCCGGTCTTGATCGACAGAAGGGTGCACAACTGAACCGCGTCGGGTGGTTGATGCTCTCGATGTACCTTCTGCGCACGAAAAAGCAGGTCGGTCAATGGTAGATCGTAAAGCGCGCGGGCTTCTTCTCGGGTCCAATGGCGGGCTTCGGTCATCTGGGGCGACGTCTTAGCCTCTCGGCGCGTAGACATGCAAGGTGAGCCCATTTTCTTGCCGACGAGCGCCTTGAAAGCATCGAAACCCCCGCGTAGGGTCCGGAAATCTTGTCCGAGGGCATCGATTCAATCCCGGCGTCTGTGGCAAAACCCGCCGCACCCACCGGATCGCTTCCCCTCGCCGCGGTGCCCCCTTTGACCTGGATGACCACGGCGGGCTGTGCGGCTGATTTGCTCATCAACCGCATTGTGCTTCGATCCTGGGCCGGCACCTTCTCGCGGGAAGCCTTCCTGCAACTCGATCGATGGGGCACCTTTTCACGAAACCTGGCGGTGGTGAGCGGGCTCGTCGCGCTGGCCTTCTGTTTGACCGCGTACGGCTCTCGCAGGAGCGGCCTCCCCTTGTCGGCGCGCATCGGGATCATTGGCTTCGGCTGGGCGTTCGTCCCGATCGTCGCGATGATGACCTTTCTCCCGGCCGCGTGGACACGCACCGAGCTCGTGCTGGTGGTTGCGGGGCTCGCCCACGCGCTGATTCTTCTGCTGATCCTGGCGGGCATTCACTGGCGTTCGACCAAAGCAATGTCGGGCGCGCTCGCGCTGTTGCTGGTGGCCTTCGTCAGCGGGATCTTGTCATTGATCGTGAGCCTCATCGGAGGCCGAGCGCTATGGGAGCATACCGAACGGCTGGCCTTTGCCTTTCGGTGGTCGGGCGAGCTCGCGTACCTCGCCGTTCCGATCGCGCTGGGCTTCGCGGTTCGTATCCCGTGGCGCGAGGCCCGTGGTAAATGGGTGCTCGTCGTGTCGGCGCTCGCTGCAGCTGGACTCGCAGCCGGCATGGTCGTCTGGCGCGATTCGGTTGAAGTCGATCTGACGAACCTGTTTTACGGTGCGTTCAGGCTCGACCTTCTGGCGGAGCACAACGCGATTGGCTGGTACGCCCTCCCGTTGGGCATCGGCTGGGCGGTCACGGCCGCGGCAACGCTATCCAAAGATCCAACGCTACGACAAATCGGTGCCGCGCTTTTGCTGCTATTGTGCACCGGCTACGCCCCACGCACGCCAAGCGCGTTACTCCTGTCGGTGCTCGCGGTTGCGCTGGTATCGCGCGCTGCGCTCGCAACAGCGCTACGTCGCAGAGCGGCAGAGTAGCGACCTATCGCAACCCGACTCAGCCGAGCTTCGCGACGGCTTCGCCGAGACGCCTCAAGCCTTCGCGAATCGTGTCGTTCGAGGCGGCGTAAGAGATCCGCACGAAACCCGGTGCGCCAAACGCCGTGCCGGGAACGACCGCGCAGCGCGCCTCTTCGAGCAAGTATCCCGCAACGTTGATGTCGGTTTCGAGCGTTTGGTCTCCCGCGCGCATTCCGATCAAGCCCTGCACGCTCGCAAAGGCATAAAAGGCGCCCTCTGGTAGTCGGCAGGAAATCCCGTCGATCGCGTTCAACCCCTCGATGATGATGCTCCGGCGCTCCTCGAACGCCTTGCGCATGGCTTCCATGGGCTCCCAAGGGCCTTCGAGCGCAGCGATCGCGGCATATTGAGAAACGGTGGTCGGGTTTGTGGTCGCTTGACCCTGGATCTTGTCGCACGCCTTCGCGACATACTCCGGCCCGAGCATCCAGCCGACGCGCCATCCGGTCATCGCGAATGTCTTGCTGACACCGTCAACGATGATGATGCGATCGCGAAGCTCGGGCGCGACCTCGAGGATCGACTTCTGCTCGAAGCCCTCGTAGACGAGTTGCCCGTAGATTTCATCGACGATGATCCAGAAGTTGTGCTCGGCGGCTACATCGGCAAGCTCGCGGAGCTGCTCGCCGGAGTAGGCGGCGCCAGTGGGGTTCGACGGCGAACACAGAATCAGCGCTTTGGTCTTCGAGGTGATCGCCGAACGCAAAGCGTCTGGCGTCATGCGGAAGCCTTGCCCTTCGGTGGTTTGGACGATCACCGGCGTCGCTCCTGCGAGACGAACCTGTTCCGGGTAACTCACCCAGTACGGCGCCGGGATGAGGACTTCATCGCCTTCGTCGTAGAGGGCCAACGCCAAGTTGAAGAGGGTGTGCTTCGCCCCAATCGACACGACGACGTCCGTCGGGTCGTGAGAGACACCTCCGCGTCGCTTCGCCGACGTCTCGCAGATCGCCTTGCGGAGCTCGGGGATGCCTCGCGCCGCCGTGTAACGGGTTGCGCCGTGATCGATGGCTGTCTTGGCGGCCTCGCGGATATGCTTGGGCGTATCGAAGTCTGGCTCACCTACGCTAAAGGAAAGCACATCGATGCCCTGCGCCTTGAGCTCGCGGGCACGCTGGGCGACCGCGACCGTGGCCGAAGGTTTGACGGCACTGAGCCGTCGCGCGACAGGAATGCTCTCAGTCATGCCACGCACCTAACACCGAACCTCGAGCGTATCAACGCACCAAGGTGGGGTTCGCTGCCAGGAAGCGTAGATCCCGTTCGAGGTCGGCAATCCCGTCGTTGTTAGCTCGGTAGTAACCGCGTACCTGAGCCTTGTCGTCAACCAGTACGAAGTGGTTGGCGTGCATGATCGCTTCGGTGTCGGGCTGGTCGTTCCCCTCGGCCAGTCCGACCTTGAAGCCTTTCAAGACGACGTCGCGGATCGCTTGCTCCTCGCCAGTGACGAACCTCCAATTGGCTTCGTCGAGTTCGTTCTTGGTCATGTAGGCCTTGAGGACCTCGGGCGTATCGTTTGTCGGGTCGACGCTCACCGACAGAAACCGCATGTTCGGGACGTCTGAAAGCCGAGTCTGAAGCCCCTGCATGTGAGCGGTGAGCCTCGGGCAGGTCGAGCGGCAGTGGGTGAAGATGAAGTCCGCCACCGAGAGGCCCCCTTCGAGCGCCTGTCGGTCGAAGACCTGGCCATTGTGGTCGACGAGGGAGAACTCGGGAAGCTGGCTGAGCACCGGTAGCGGCTCGGTCTTCTTGGAGCACCCGACGGTCAGAAGGGATAAAACGAGAAACAGTCTGGTCGTTCTAAAGCGCATCGATGATGAGGGCCGCGAAGAGCACGGTGAGGTAGATGAGGGAGGCGACGAAGAGCTTCTTTGCCCAAACTTTGGCGTCCGGCGCCCAGAACCCTCGGAGCGACTCCCCGAAGAACAATGCCCCGGCAATGACGGCGGTAGACAGATAGATGGGACCGGCCAGCCCGTACGGCACGAGCAGCATCGAAACCGCCCACACGGCAAAGCAGTAGATGGCGGCCTGGACCTTGGCCGATTGGAGGCCCCGAACCGAAGGCAATACCTTGAGACCGGCCCGCTCGTATTCCTCCTGTCGGAAGATCGAGATCGCGATGAAGTGGGGGATCTGCCAGAAGAACAGGACGCCGAACAGGACGAGCCCAGGGGCGTCGATGGTGCCGGTCACGGCGGTCCAGCCCATCAAGGGCGGCAGCGCGCCCGGAATAGCGCCGACGAAGAGCGCCGCAGGGGTCCATTGCTTCATCGGCGTATAGATCGCCACGTAACTGAGCAGCGCAATGAGACCGAGGAAACCGGTCATCGGGTTCACGGCAACCCACAGCACGGGAACCGAGAACATCCCCATACTAACGCCGAGGAGCAATGCCCACACGGGCTCGAGCCGGCCGTCGGGGAGCGGGCGATTCGCGGTCCGAGCCATCAACCGATCGGTGTCGCGCTCGAGGTAGCAGTTGAGTGCGTTGGACGCGCCGACGACCATCCCAGTTGTCACGAGCATGACAGTCACCGACGTTAGGTCGAGTGAGCCAGGGGCGAGCCACATGCCGCCCGCCACGGTCACGAGGACCATGAGCGTGATGCGAGGCTTGGTGAGCGCGATGAGATCGCGCACCGTCAGCATCATGGCGGCCGGTCGAGTCGCTGCGGTCATGGCGGTTCCCGGTGTAGGATCGGCTCAGCGAGCGGTCAAGAGCCTGGCCCGAATGAGGCCCAAAGCGCGATCACACCGGTCACCGCAAGGACGAGTCCTAGACCGAAAACGAGCCATGAAGCCTTGGAACGCCCCTGGACGCCGCCTGAGTGGACAGGAGCGGCTGGCTCGAACGAGCTCGCCGAGGAAACTGTAGGAATAGGGGTCGGCAGGCTGATCGGCCCGAGCGCCTCCCCGCTTTCGCGACCCCGAAGCCCCGCCTCGAGGGCATTCCCATACTCGGCTGCAGACGCGTATCGCTCCTCGGGGTTCTTGGCGAGCGCCCTCATGACCACGTCCTCGAGGCCCGGTGGAAAGGAAGCCTCGGGGCGACGCTCGGAGAGCGAAATCGGAGTCGCGTTGGCGTGAAGCTGAATGTATTCGATCGGCTGCTTAGCATCAAAGGGGAGCTTGCCCGTCAAGAGCTCGTACAAGATGACCCCGAGCGAGTAGATGTCGGAACGCGCGTCGAGGGTCTTTCCATGGGCTTGTTCGGGGCTCATGAACTCGGGCGTCCCGAAGACCATCCCCTGCTGCGTGAGCACCATCGAGCCAGGGCGCATTTGGCGCTCGGTCACCTTGGCAAGACCGAAATCGAGCACTTTGGGGAAGTCGCGAATGCCCCCTTGCGTCGTGACGAAAATGTTCTCCGGCTTGAGGTCGCGATGGACGATGCCCGCCTGATGTGCCTCTTCGAGCGAACCGCACACCTGCACCATGATCCGGATCGCGCGCTCGGGCGTCATCGCGCCCTCGGCACGAACCATCTGGGCGAGGTTCTGGCCAACCAAGTGCTCCATCACGAAGTAGCACGCACCATCATCCAGCTGACCGTACAAGAAGACGCGAGCGGTGTTCGGATGTGAGAGTTGACTCATCGCGCGCGCCTCACGTCGGAATCGAGATACCAGGTCGGCGCGCGAAAGATACCGAGAGTGAAGGATCTTGATGGCCACGTACCGGTTCATGTCCGGTTGCTCAGCACGATAGACGGCACCCATCCCGCCCTTGCCTATCTTCTCGACGATGCGGAACTGGCCGGCGACCTCTTTGCCCAGATACGAATCGCTCACGGGGTCAGGTTAGCACCCGAGATGGAAGGCGGTGAGGAAAGTGCGAGCGTGACGAGCGCGATCCAGATCGCATCGGCAATCAGGAGGTGAGTGAGCTGAAGCCACACGGGCGCCAACAGTGCCACATTGGTGAAACCCACTGCTATTTGGATCAGCGACAGCCCTCCGAGCCCGAGAGTTAAGGATCGATTCCGGGAGCCCGACCCGCCGCGAAGAAGCAAGCCCGTTAGCCAGACGAGATACCCCGAGGCAAAGATGGCGATGACGGGGTGCCACAATCGCAGTCGGAGGAAGATGTGTGAGGTGGGCGAGAGGTCCTCACGAAGGGCCTCGACCAGACTCTCCGCGGGAAACAGGGTGTCCCCAAGCGCGGCAACCGCCCCACTCACCCCAGTGAGGAGGAGGAGCGCGGCGGCCCCCCCGAAGCGCCGGCGAGCTCGCGAGTCGCGGGGCCAGCTCGCACCCGAGTCGCGCCAGGCACTGACCGCCATCCAGGTGAGGGCCCCGAGAAGGAGGAATGTGTTGATCAAGTGCACCGACATCCACGCAGCTCTCGCCGTTGAAGGGTTGTCCGCCACCATTCGAAACAAGACCAAGCCCGCTCCGACGAGCGCCTCGGTCGTCATGAAGAAGAGGCTCCAGCCGGCCGCGGCTCTCGTGGCATGACCTCGGACGAAGAGACCCCGCGCCATGAGCCACATCGCCAGGGTCCAAATCCAGCAAGCGCCGGACGTCACCCGATGAGTGAGCTCGATGATGGTTTTGGCGGAGGGCTCAACCAGGAGCACGACTCCGTTGCAGAGCGGCCAGTGGTCTCCGCAGCCGTCACCCGAAAGCGAAGCACGAACGTAGGCGCCCCACAGCACAACCGCTACCGTATAAGGAAGCAGCGCACCTGCAGCGACCGCAAAGCGTCTCAGGGACCGCACGGCGGTACGATGGAGTAGAGCTCAACCCGCGTCAACGATGACGAAACGCATCGTGTGGTCGGTGTTTCCGCGGCGATAGTCGACCACGAGATCGGAAGCAGTCCGAAGCTCTTCCCAGACGGCGGACGCCTGTTCCGGACGCGAGATGGGCTTGCCATTGATGCGTGTCACGGTGTCGCCCGGACGTAAGTCCAGCGACGCATAGGTCAAGTCTCCAGGGAAGAGAGTCACAATCCGAAAGCCGACGAAGCTGCCCTTTTGGAATTCGGGTTTGATCTCCACGTTCCGCAGATATTGTCCAAGTCCATTATCGAGCACGCGGATGAGCTCGCGTCGCTTGATGACCCCAGATGTCACCCGCGGGAACTCATGCATCAGGCCGCTCTCCGTCGCCGGCTCTTCGCCCGGTAGGGGAGCGTTCTCTTTTTCCCACTCTTCGTCGGGCTTGGGCTTCTGTTCGGCCGGTGCCACCCATGGGGGTTCCTCATCACCGGAAGTCTCCCAGGTCGAATCGCCCGTCAGCTCCTTTCGAAGCCTACTCTTTTCAGCTGTACAGGCCGCCGAAGTTACGAAGAGCAACACGAGCATTACAAAGCGGATCATGGGGACTCTCCTCGGAGCGCTGCGACCTCGGCCCAGATCGCTTCGGTCACGCCCTCGATGTCGCGGTTGGCGTCGATGTGACGAATTCTATCATCAGGGAAAAGCTCGTCGATGGTCGAATAAAACGCAGCCAGCTCGACCTGCATGACGTCGGTTTCATAGATCTCAGGGCTCCCGGAGCGAGATTGACGCCGACTCGCAGCGACTTCGGGGCCGACGTCCAGAACGAGGGTGAGATCGGGCCGACGAGCGTGCCGATTGAGCTCGCGCACCCAGTCTGCGGCTTCGGCGCCGCCCCCACCACTCACGGTTTGGTATGCCGCCGAGGAATAGTCGTACCGATCGCAGAGGATAGATACGCCGTCCATGAGGTTCGGGACGATCTCCGCCTCCAAATGGTCGAGGCGGTCCGCGGCAAACAAGGTCGCCATCGCGGCCCAGCTCGGAGGGTGAGCTCCGTGGTGGCCGGGCACGACGATGCGGCCGGTGAGGATCTGTCGAATCAACACACCCACGGGTCCGTCGCTCGGCTCACGGGTGACGTGGACCGGCAAGCCCTTAGCAGTGAGCCGGTTAGCGAGTCGCGTGCATTGGGTCGTCGTCCCGGAGCCGTCGATTCCCTCGATGACGATGAAATGACCTTCGATCATCAGCTATCCTCTTTGGCACGTCCGAACTTGAAGGTCGCGCCGACTCGCGCGTAGACCTTCGAGTCCGGCCGTCCGCCGCCGAACACATCGCCCAGCACGCGTCGCCGGTCCCCCGCTACGATGCCCTCGACCTCGAACCATACGTTCCACTTTCGCGTCACGACGATCTCGAGCGAACCACCGAGGCGCCCGCGAACGACGTTCTGCCGGGAGTTTGTCACGAACTCATTGCTATTGCGATCCGCGAAATCCCAGCGATCGCTGTTGAAGTCCATCGCCATCCAAATCGAGAGCGCACCCCTCGGAGGGAAGTGTAGGCTGAAGATCGCATCGAGGTTGATGAAGAAGTTGTTTGTCGGGTGCTTGTTCCCCATGAGGTCTCGTTGGGCGGGCCCTGCGCCGCCGCCGATCTGAAGATCGCCCCCCAAGGAGAAATTGTCGCTGACCTTCCAGCCGGCCTTCGTGCTGATCGCCACGTCGGTCAACCGGCCGAACGTCCCGAGCCAGACGCCGATATCGAGAAACTTGGTGAGACCCGCGCGAAGGCTCAGCGACGCCAGCCAAGGCCAACCTGCAGAGAAATCGAGGGCTGCGACTCCCACCGGAACCGGCGCACCCGCGTGCGTCACGGTGTTGCGGACCTCGTCCTTACGATCGGCCTCTCCGTCACGGGCTGTCTCGTTCACCGGCACGCTCGCGACCGACAAGATCACTTGGATGAGACGCACCCTCATCGACTTCTCGAGCCGAACTTGCTCGGTGTGGGTGTGATAGCCTTCGGCCCGAACTTCGATGCGGTGGCTACCCGCAGGGAGATCTCCCTCCCAAGGCATGGGTCCCCGGAGCTCCCCGTCGACGAAGAGTTGAGCATCCGAAACGTTGGCCTCGACCCTGACGGGCACTCCCAACGGGAAGAGCTCGGCGTAGACCTCGCAGTTCCGTGCGGGGCTTACCGAGCACGTCCGGCGGACTTCGCGATAGCCCGCTGCACGCACCACGACGGTATGCGTCCCGAGCTCGGCTGGCTCGATCGTCACCGGCGGAGCTCCGTAGTCTTCCCCGTCGATGCTGATCGACGCAGCGGGGACGTTGGCGCGTATGAGAATGCGCGCTACGTCCGTGCTTGCGGTCGTGAAACGAACGGATACGACGCGCTCACGACCTGCCACCACCGTGACCGTCCGCTCGACGGGTTCGTAGCCGGTAGCTCGCGCCATGACGACGTGCTCGCCCGACGTCAGTCCTCCCTTTGCGGCGGGAGAGACGCCGATGTCCGTCCCATCCAGACTGATGACTGCGCCTGGCACATTCGTGATGACGCGAAGGCTTCCGAGATCGGGCGCGATCCGGATCGAAGCGTCCACGGTAACCCGCTGATCCGCGGTGATCGTGACCACTTTGGCAAAGGGCCTATAGCCGTCGCCAGGGCTCCTGATCTCGACCATGTGCTCCCCGGCCGTGAGTCCATCGACCACGAGCGGCGTGGCCCCGCGCTGCTGTCCATCGATGAAGACCGGCAATCCCGTGACGTCGGCAGTCACCAGCAGCGATCCCCTCTTCGCCTCCCGTGGACGCAGTATCACGGGGATCGTGAGAACCTGGCCACTCTCGAGGTCGACCCACTTCGCGAAGGTGACGAAGCCGCGCTGACCCACTTGAATCAAGTGCCTCCCGGGAGCGAGTGTCTCCCGAAGCGGAACACTCCCCGCGGGCTTTCCATCAAGCCTGATCGAGGCGCCCAAAGTGGCCTCGTCTCCGGCAGTGATCACGACGACACCCGGAGCGGGTTCTTGCGCGGCAACCTCGGCGGAGGAGGCAAGCAGACCGATCACGATCACGATCCGCACCAAACCGTCCACGCTGGGCAACCCTTGCATAATTCCTCGGACGCGCGGTGCTCGAGTGGATTCACTCCCGACCCAGGCGCCACGCTCGTGTTTACCCCCACCCCCGTACGCGACGTAAAAAAGTGACCGATCCCGTCATCCCGCTGTCTCCGGTGAGGCGAGAATTTTCGAGCGCGAGGGATCAGGGCGCGACGAGCAAAACTTCGAACGGATCCGGTTCCTCGACCTCGTCCACCGTCATGCCGAGGGGCGGCAAGGTGCGCGGAAGAGGCGGTGGATCGTCATCCTGCTGAAAATCAAACGGCTCGAGCTCGGCAAGCCCGTAGGCAAGCGCTTCGGGGCCGATGCGTTCCCGCTTCGCCATATGCTCGAGCAGCCGCCCCATCCGAGTCCGCATGCTCTTCGAGACCGCGTCACGTTCGTAGTACACGTGATAGCGTTTTGGGGACGGTAAGATGCTCGCGAGGAACGCTGACTCCGCGGGACTCAGTTCGCTCGGCGTACGTCCGAAGTAGTGCGCCGCAGCGTTCTTCAACCCGTAGACGCTCGGCCCGTACTCGATGACGTTGAGATAGAGCTCGAGAATCTCGTCCTTGTTGAGGGCGTTCTCGAGCCACCACGTCAGGATCACTTCCTGGACCTTGCGTGCGAGGGTTTTCTCGCGCTGCAGGTAGAGGTTCTTGGCAAGCTGCATCGAGATTGTGCTGGCTCCGACCACGTAACGGCCCTCTTGTAGGTTGCGCACCAGTGCGTCTCGGATGGCCCAGGGGGCGAAGCCGCCGTGATCGTAGAAGCGCGCGTCCTCGTGGCTGATGACGGCCTGAATCAGGAACGGGCTAACCTCAGCGAGAGGGACCCAATTGTCGGTCCCGGGGCCGGTCACCATCGTGAAGAGGGTCTCGTCCGGCTCGACGACCCTGTGGCGGAACGGCTGCAGAAAGCGTTCGACACGAACCCAACTCGGGATTCGCTCGAACTGGCAGAGATTGCGGACGCCGATCGAAAGCTCCGTAGCTTCCAAATCACGCGAATCGAGGACGATGCGAGCGATCGCACTCCAGTTCCCCGACCACGCAAAGCCATCGAGCGAGCCCAGTACATCTTGGGGAATGGCGCCGACCACATCATTGCATGGGGTCGGAGGCAGCTTCGCGGTCAGGTCGACGCTGTAGTGCTCGGGCGTGCGTTCGACCTCCCCGCTCACCAAGACGCGTGCGTCGCCGAGCCGAACATGGCCCTGCTCGATCAGGAGCCGACGCTGGGCTGGGAACCAGACGCCCTCTCCCCCGACGTTGAGACCGATGCTCTCGATGGGCCCCGGTGCAATGCGCTCGGACGACAGCGCTACATTCCGGAGCGCGACCCTACCCTCGATCCGAACCTGATCCGGTGAATCAGCACGGAGATCGAGCGCGGCGCTCACGGTGCCCACCCCGGCGTTGTAGAAGGGAACCTCGGGAACGAATGGGGCGACGAGGGCAAGCGAGATGCCGCGGACGATAACGTTCCCTTCTGCCCGAGCTTCGTACGGTTGCACGCGAAGATCGGCGTTGAGGGTGCCATCGTTCGACGTCTGTCCACCCACCAAGAATCGAAACCAACCATCACCTCCGCCAGTCAGCGCGACCATCAAGTCCTGGACGCGCTCGACGTGTCCGTTGGGGGTTTGGCTCTCGATCCTGAGATCGGAGAGGTTGATCTTCGCGTTGGCGCTCAGACGTGAAAGCAACCGCGGCTGCTCGGTTCGTATGGCGTCGGGTGGTTGCGGCACTGTAGTGTCGGGCTCGGGGGGCGGTCCCGATGCTCTGAGGACCCGCAAACCTTCCCGAATTCTGAATGCCAGCGGTTCGGTCCGGCCAGTCGTGCCTCCTAGCCACCGAACGCTGCCACCGTCGACCGTGAGCTCGCTCACCGCCCATGCACCTTTTTCGCGATGCAACGCGAGCCTGGTCGGACCAATACGCGCATGATCCCCGATCGCTTCACCGATGAGAACCTCCGCGACGGAGCCGTGCATGTCGTCCGACTCCTTGCTGAAATCGACGTCGCTCATTTGTATGAGCGCGCCGTGCGCATCGCGAACATGGACGGTGAGATCGGTGATCGCGTACTCGCGTCCTTTGCCAACGGACGCAGACGCAGAATTGGATGTGGGTTGACGCGGTACGAGTCTACTCTTGAGCTCCGCGAGCGAAGCGTCGAGGCCGGGGTGACCGAGGTCGACCGACACCTCGATCCCATCTGCGGATATGGCGCTCACAGCACGCGCGCGCGAAAAGAGCATCCCGATGGGAGTCATCCGCGCGTTCACGCGATTGGCGCGCACGACGAAACCTCCGCTCCGACCACGAAGCTCGACGCCTCTCAACTCGACCCCGCGCAGACCCAAGTCGGCCGCCTCGACGTCGGCGTCGAGGCCGAAGCGATCGTGAATCAGCTCGGAGGCCCGAGCCGCCGCGTGGCGAGCGCCCCAGGCCCAAAGACCCGCCACGAGGACCCAGACGAGGATCAACCCCACGCCAACCGCGACTACCCACGCGCGCCGCTCGCTGAGGAACCGCAGCATCCAGCGTGGAGTATGCCGCTTCTACCTGGGGAAGCCTAATAAAGCTTTCGGCTGTCGATCTGGATCGTGACGGGACCATCGACGTTGGATTGCACGAGCATCATCGCACGAAAAGTCCCCGTTTCGACGGGCAAGCCCTTGCCCCGCAGACCTTCGACAACTTCGACGTAGAGCCGCTCGGCATCGGCCGGATCGGCTGCACCGTCGAACGAAGGACGCCGCCCACGGCGAACATCGCCAAAGAGCGTGAACTGCGAAACGACTAGAACCGCCCCGCCTACGTCCGTGAGCGACAAGGACATTCGCCCTTGGTCGTTCGGGAACACGCGAAGCCCAGCGATTTTGTCCACGGTGTAACGGACGTCACTCGCATCATCTCCGTCCGCCGCACCGAGGTAGACCAACAGGCCTCGGTCGATCGAGCCAACGATCGCCCCTTCGACAGTCACACTCGCTTCGTTGACTCGTTGCACCACGGCGCGCATGCCGAGTTGCCTAGCACAGTGTGAATCGTCTTGCTCGATCGAAGCGATGCTCAATACTTCTCGGGATGAAACCGGTTGTGGGGCTCACGGGTGGGATCGCATGCGGTAAGACCACCGTGGCGAAGATGTTCGGCGACCTCGGCATTCCCGTAGTCGACGCCGACGATCTCGCACGTGAAGTCGTAGAGCCCGGTACGCCGGGGCTGGCACACATCGTCGAGGAGTTTGGTGAGGGCGTGCTCGATGCTGAGGGGCGACTAGACCGAAAACGACTCGGCGACGTCGTGTTCGACGATGAGCAGGCCCGCGCGAAGCTCAATGAGATCCTCCACCCCCTCATCGGAGCGGCGGGCGCCCAGCACATCGCTAACCTCCAACACAGCCCGGCTCCGTATATCCTTTATGAGGCAGCGCTGCTCGTAGAAACGGGCTCCTACAAGGCTTTCTCGGCGCTCGTAGTCGTCAGCGCCGACCAAGCCCGGCAGAAGGCGCGTCTGGTGGAGCGTGATGGATTCACGGACGAAGAGGCAGACGCCCGTATCGCATCCCAGCTACCGCTCACCGAGAAAATCGCGGTGGCCGACCAGGTAGTCGTCAACGACGGAAAGCTGGCAGCAACGCGCTCGCAGGTCGCGGCGGTTCATGAGAGACTGGTCTCCCGTTTCACACAGGAAGGATCGACTTGATGGGGTCTTCGGCAGGGGCCGCGTTGGTGACAGGTTTTCCAGGCAGACAATTGGCGGTGCACCTTGTGCGCGAGCTTTGTCGAGACGAGCGGCTTTCGATTTACTGTCTCGTCAAGGAGAGCCAACGAGAGCGTGCACTCGAGCTCATCGCTCAGTTGCCCGCATCCGCGCATTCTCGCGTCTCGCTGCTGCTGGGTGATCCACGGTCTCTCGACCTAGGGCTCAGCGGCGAGGAGTTCACTACGCTGACCGAACAGCTGGGGGTCATTCATCACTGCGCCTGCATCACCGACCCCGCCGGCACCAAAGAAGAGGGCGCGGGCAACGTGAAAGCGACCGCCGAAATCCTAGAGCTCGCCGAAAGCTCACCGCAACTCAAACGACTGGTGTGCTGGTCGAGCGCGATCGTTTCAGGCAACCGGGAAGGCTTCGTCATGGAGGACGACCTGAGTGAAGCCGTAGGGTTCCGAAACCCAATCGAAGAGTCGCTATACAAGGTCGAGTTGATGGTCCGGGAAGCCTCCGAAGAGCTCCCCGTGGTGATCGTACGACCGGCCCTTCTGGTGGGGGACTCGGTCACCGGAGAGGTCGAGGATCTCGACGGGCTGTATCTGCTGATCCGCTTCTTGTTGAGCGCGCCGGACGACTTCCGAATCCCCGCTCCCAGGCGTACCGGAGTTCGGATCAGCGCCGTCCCTGTGGACTACGCCGTGAAAGCCGGGCTCCGCATCGCGGCCGACGACCGTTCACTCGGTCGCACGTTCCATGTCGTCGATCCGAAACCGGTCACAGTGCAGCATGCGCTACACCTCTTCGCGGAGGCCACGGGGAAGCCACTCCCGAAGCAGCACGACCCGCTCAATCTGGCCACGGCCCTGCTGCGGGCGCCCGGACTCCAGCGTTTCACCCAGACAACCCGTGCCTTCCTCGACCACCTCAAGACCGACGTCATCTACGACGACCGCAACACCCGCGAGCTCCTCCGCGGAAGCCAAATCACCTGCCCCCCGTTAGAAAGCTACGTGGACCTGATGGTGCACCAGGCAAAGCGCCCCCGGACGCCCTAGTCAGCGCCAGTGTCAGCGCCAGTGTCAGCGCCAGCGTCCGTGCCAGTGTCAGTGCCAGTGTCAGGGTCAGTGCCAGGGTCAGTGCCAGGGTCAGTGCCCGCGTCAGCGCCAGCGTCAGTGCCAGCGCCAGTGTCCGCGTCAGCGCCAGTGTCAGCGTCAGCGTCAGCGTTGCTGTCCTCGACTTCTTCGCCGTTTTCCTCCTGTTTCTTTCTCTTACGCCTGTCTTTGGCGTCCTTCGCCGACTGTGAGGCAACCGACACTGCGCCAGCAATGTAGAAGGCCAAGAGGGAGCGGGTGGCGTCCGTTCGACGGTACGAGACGACCTCCGCGTTGTTGTCGAAGGTCACCGCGAGGGCGTCGCCCTTCCCGTACTGCCCGGTCGCTCCGACTGTGAATCGGTATCCCTTCATGTCGACCCCTACAGACACGGAACCGCCCCACATATTCACCTGGTCGGGGACGTATACGTTCGATGTCTCTGGGACGTCGGGAGCCGCGGAGAAGTTGGTCAAGAACCCTCCCGCAACAACGATGTTCCCGAACTTGTGCTCGGCACCTATCGCGAAGTTCGGCACCCAGCGGCGGGCGGTGGATGGGGGGAAATAGGCCCCCAGCCCGACGTCCACTCCCGCGAAAACCGATTTGTCTTTCACCGGACCCGCCACGGCAGCATCGAAGGACAGCAGGGTCTCGGGTCTCACCTGGAAACCGAAGCCCGCGCGGAGCTCGAACGGGATGGGCATTTTCGCCTTGAGATCATCGGCGTCGAAAAGAAAGAACGTAGATTCGTCTGGGCTGATGTCGGTGGTATCGCGACGGAGCACGTCCCCTTTTTGGCTCAGCGGGATCCCTGGCGTTTGAAACATCAAGCCGACCTCCCACAGGGAGTTGATCCGGTGGATCCATCCCAGTCTCGGAACGAAATGCCACGCCTGGATGCTGTTCGAGATACTCGTCGTCGCCGAGTCCCCCCCCACGCGCAGTCCGTCATTGAAAGCGCCGCCCGTCGCAATACCGATGTCTTCGTTGTACCTGCTGCCCTGGTCGGAAAGGAAAATGGTAAATCCGACCGCTGATTTCTCGGTCACCTGTGCTCCGAAAGAGATGCCGTACCATCTCGACCGGTAGTTGCTATTGACCCGGAGGTCCAAGCTGATATCGGGATTGTTTTCGGTGAAACCCTCCCCCAGGTCGTCGCGAGCGACTTCTAAGGTACTGAAGCCGAGAGCGAATTGATGGTCGCCAAATTTCTTGCGCCCGAATTTGACCACGGTTCCAATGAAACGCGGCAGGGTGCTCGTGCGCTTCGTCGTGAAAGTCGTGTCGACTTGTGGTGAATCAAACGCGTCTACGAGCTTCTTTCGAGTGAAGACGATCGAGCTGAAGCTGCCAAGAAGCTCGAAGCGCCCGCCGCGCATCACGCCAGCAGGGTTGTAATAGGTAGCAGACGGATCACTGGCCACACCCGTGAAGGCCCCGCCAAGACCGATCGCGCGCTCACCGATCGGAATTGACCGGTAGTACAGGGCTTGCGCCTCGAGGCGGTCTGGCAAGACGGCGAAAAGAGTCGTGGTCACCGCGAAGACCAATAGGCAAGAAGCTAGGCTCGAGCTTCCCCGCAGACTGCTAGGCTCTGGCACACGAGCGTTATGACCAAGAGCGCCACCAAAATAAAGGCCCTTTTTTCACAGGAGCGGGGATCCACCGCATGACGCCAAGGCGAGACCGTGGCCGCAACGGGGGAACGGGAGATAACGGTAACGGCTTCAACTCCCCCCAACCGACGAGCTCAACCCCGGAGGCTGACGCCTGACGCTGGCACTGACGCCGTTGCTGGCACTGGCGCTGGCGTTAGCTCTGAGGCCGGCACTGACGCTGTCGGTGACGCTGCTACGTCCCTGCGAGCGTCATTGCCGAGACCCGAAACGTGGGGGATGTGATCGCCGTCCGATACTCGAGATCGTTCGCCACGGCGTCGATGCGTTGCAATATTTGGTCGAGGTTTAGCGAGATCGTCACCTCGGAGACGGGGTCGGTTAGCTCTCCGTCTTGAATCAGGAAACCCGATGCACCGCGACTGAAGTCGCCGGTCACCGCGTTGAAGCCGAAGCCCATCATGCTGGTGACGTAGAGGCCGTGCTTCGTATCGGCGATCAGCTCCTCGCGCGATTGGGAGCCCGCCTTGAGAATGAAGTTGCTCGTCGACGGCGAAATCCCCCCGGCCGGGGAGCGCGAAGCACTGGCGGTGCTCTTCAAGCCGAGCTTTCGGGCGCTGTAGGTGTCCATCAGATACGTCTTGAGCACCCCAGCCTCGACGACCACGTTGGGTCGCGACAGCAACCCTTCCCCGTCGAATCCTTGCGAGCCTGGAGCGCGAGGCAAGAGAGGATCGTCGACGATGTCCACCAGCTCGCTCGCCACCTTAGAGCCAACTCTGTCGACGAGATAGGAGCTCTTTCGCCAGATCGAACCGCCGAGCACACAACCTGCGAGCAGGCCCACGATCGATCGAGCGGCGTCACGATCGAACACCACCGGAAGCTCTTGCGTGGGAAGCTTGGTCGCGCCGAGCTGTGCGAGAGTGCGTCGCGCCGCCTCTCGACCGACTTCGTCGCTGTCTTCGAGATCCGCGTAGTATCGCGAGGCCGACCAGTAGTACCCGCTGCGCTTCTTGCCCCCGTCGTCGTCCGCCACCGGGTTGACTACAATCGACGCGTACGTCCCGCTGTCACTCCCGGCGAAACCCCCGCTGGTAATGAGCGCACTGACCCCCGTCGCTCGAGTGAACGACGCGCCCTCGCTATTGGTGATACGCGGGTCGAGATCGAACGCCGCGCGCTCACCACGAAGCCCACGTTCAAGCGCCTCGTCGGCAGCCACCCCGCTCACTGCGTCGTCGAATGTATCCAGGGCCGGCCACTCGGAAGGCGACGAGAGCTCGGAGGGATCCGGAGGCCCAGCAAACTCGTCCGCCTCGCTCAATCGGGCGAGCTCCATCGCATCCTCGATCAGGGTGCGTTGCCCGGACGGGCTCAAATCGCTGGTGTATGTCGAGGCGACGCGTTGCCCGACCATCACGCGAAGGCCGAGCGCGCGGGACCCCGCCTCCTCGACGAGCTCTCGTTCGTGCATCCGAACTTTTACCGAAAGGTGGGAACCGCTGTGGGCGCTCGCTTCGGCGACGTTGGCACCGGCCTTTACCGCGCGTTCCACGACGGAACGCCCGAGGTCGACCAGCGCCGCTGCGTCTTCATCACCCGTCGGGGACATCAACTCCCCACCTGCGTACCACCCACCGTCATCGAGGAGATCTTGATGGTCGGACAGCCGACGCCCACGGGCACGGACTGCCCTTCCTTGCCGCACGTCCAAATCCCATCCGATACCTCGAAGTCGTGCCCCAGCATGACGACTTTCCGCATCGCATCGGGACCATTGCCAATGAGGTTCACACCCTTCAGCGGCGCGGTGATCTTCCCGTCTTCGATGAGATAGCCCTCGGTCAACGAGAACACGAAGTCGCCGTTCGAGATGTCGACCTGGCCACCGCCGAACCGTTTGGCGTAGACCCCCCGGCTCACACTGCCGATGATGTCCTCGGGCGCGTCCTGGCCACCGAGAAGCATCGTGTTGGTCATGCGAGGCATGGGATGCGATCGAAAGCTCTGCCTCCGCCCGTGCCCATCGGGGGTGGTGCCGAAGAAGTCGGCGCTATGTCGATCTTGCATGTACCCACGTAAGATGCCTTCTTCGATGAGCACCGAGCGCGTCGGTAGCTGACCCTCGTCGTCGACGTTGATCGATCCACGTGAACCCTCGAGCGATGCGTCGTCCACGACGGTGCACAGCTCGCTCGCAACCTCCTGGCCCACTTGATCGGTATAGTTGCTCGTCTTCTTGCGGTTGAAATCCGCCTCGAGCCCATGGCCGACGGCCTCGTGGAGCAAAATGCCGCTATCGCCGGGTGCCAACACCACGTCCATCTCGCCGGCGGGAGCCTCGCGGGCATCGAGCATGACGAGGGCTTGGCGCACGGCTTCTTTTGCGTGCCACTCGGGACTATTGTCATCGAAATACTCGAGGCCAACGCGACCGCCGCCGCCGGACGAACCCGACTGACGTTGGCTACCGTCCTCTACGATAACGCGAACGCCGAAGCGAATCAGAGGCTGCCGGTCGCGCGCCATGTGGCCGAGGCTGTTCGCGATCAAGATCTCTCGAACGCTTTCACTGAACGAGGCGTCCACCCGTACGACACGCGGATCGCTCGCGCGCGCAGCCCGGTCCGCCCGCTCCAAGAGTGCCTTCTTGGTGACGCCGTCGACGTCGAGCGACTCTTCGGGCACAGGATAACGACTTGGCGTATCGCGTAGAGCGACCTCGAGCGGCGCGACAGGGTGACCCCCGGAAGCGATCTGCGCTGCCGTCTCGGCCGCCCGCTTCATCGTGTCGTAGGTGAAGTCCTCGCAGTATGCGTAGCCGGTCGCATCGCCTTTCATGACCCGCACCCCGAGGCCCATCGAGACTGCGCGCCGGGCGGACTTCAAGATCTGCTCGTCATACACGTAGCTTCCACTTACGGAATACTCGAAGAACAAATCGGCGTAGTCGCCTCCTTGCTCGAGTGCGACTCGCAAAAGGCGCTGAGCGACATCCCCGTCGATCGCGTGAGAGCCCCCTTCGCCAAACGGTGCGTGATAGCGG